>NZ_PREY01000005.1:0-279483 GCF_002959955.1 Burkholderia sp. BE12
CCGCCTGTCGCATCTTCGCCACCGCGGAAACACCGAAAGCGTGCCGCCGCGATATCAATCGAAGTATGCTGTAGCGCGATCCGGTCGCACGCCGGTCCGTAGCGTGCGTGCCGTGGACCAGCGCCGTGCTCCGTCCGGCAGCCAGAACAAACACAATCCGATTTCGCCCGACATTGGGCGGCCAACATGATCATGCTGCGTTCGTGGGGTGCGATTCTTTCGTTGCTGATGCTCGTCGCATGCGCGAGCCTGCCGCCGCAGGCCGACCGCGCGCCGACGCATGCATTCACCGATACCGACGATACGCGCCTCGGCATGGCATTTCGTCAGCAGGCTGCCGCCCATCCGGGGCAGGACGCGTTTCATTTGCTGACCGATCCGGTCGACGCGCTGGATGCGCGCGTGCTGCTCGCCGACCGCGCCGACCGCTCGCTCGACCTGCAGTACTACATCTGGCACGACGACCTGACCGGGCACGAACTGGCCGATGCGATCATTCGCGCGGCCGATCGCGGCGTGCGCGTGCGCGCGCTCCTCGACGATCTCGGCACCAACGCGGACGACCGCAAGCTGCTCGAAATCAGCTCGCATCCGAACATCGAGATCCGGCTGTTCAATCCGGTGGCCACGCGCCGGTTCAAGAAGATCGGCACCGTGTTCGAGTTCTCGCGCGTCAATCGGCGCATGCACAACAAGGCGATGATCGCGGACAACCAGGCGGCAATCGTCGGCGGCCGCAATATCGGCGACGAATATTTCGGCGCATCGTCGATGCTGGAGTTCGGCGATCTTGACGTCGTCGTTCACGGCCCGGTCGTGAAGGACATCTCGACCGAATTCGATACGTTCTGGAATTCGCCGTACGCGTATCCGGTCGATACGCTGGTCGGGCACGATGCGGCGCCGGGCGGGCTCGACCGCGAGCGCGAACGGTTGCGCGATTACCTGAGGGCCATGGAGGACAATCCGTACGTGCTCGAGGCCCGGCAGCGACTCGACCGGATCGTCCACGGGCAAGGCACGGAGCTGTCGTGGGGGCATGCGACGGTGCTGTACGACGATCCGTCGAAGATCGCGCACGCGCCGAAGGACAGCGACGGGCACCTGATGCCGCAGTTGCGTGCGCTGGCGCTGCAGCCCCGGCACGACCTGCTGATCGTGTCGCCGTATTTCGTGCCGGGCAAGGAGGTGGTCGAGCGGCTGCGCGCGCTCACGGCGCGCGGCGTGCGCGTGACGGTGCTGACCAACTCGCTCGCCTCGACCGACGTGGCGGCCGTGCATGCCGGCTACCGGCGCTATCGAAGCGATCTGGTGAACGCGGGCGTGCGGCTTTACGAGCGCCGGCCATCGGGCGACAAGAGCATTTCGAAGCAGGTCATCGTCGGCTCGTCGCGCGCGTCGCTGCACGCCAAGACCTACGTGTTCGATCACACGAGCATCTTCATCGGGTCGATGAATCTCGATCCGCGCTCGCTGAACCTCAATACGGAGATCGGTGTTTACTGCGAGAGCCCCGCGATCGCGTCGCAGGTCGCCAACGATCTGGAGGCGCGGCTCGACCAGATCGCATGGCGTGTCGAGGCGAGAACCGATCCGGCCGGCAAAGGGCGGCTCAAGTGGATTCAGACGGATGCGGACGGGACGATCACCGAGATCGATCACGAGCCGGAGGTGTCCGCCCCGCGACGGATGGAAGTGTGGTTTCTCGGGCTGTTTCCGATCGAATCGCAATTGTGAGCGACATTCAGCGCCGCGCGCGGCGGTGCTGCTCGATGACGTCCGCGAACTGCATCGCTGCTGTCTCGATCGTCGCGTCGCTCAGCCCGGAATAGCCGAGCACGAAGCCGTTGTACCGGAGGCCGTCGCCGACGCAGTAGCTGCTCAACGGTTGCAGCAGCAAGCCCTGGGCGGTTGCCGTGCGCGCGACGTCGGTATCGTGCAGCGGCGCCGCGAGATCTGCGGAAAGATGCATGCCGCCCGGGCTTTCCCGCACGGTCAGCGACGTGCCGAGATGGCGAGCGAGCGCTGCTTCGAGGCTGCTGCGCCGGTCGGCGTAGAGCGCCCGCATCTTCCGCAGATGCCGCGCGAACAGGCCGGTATCGATGAACTCGGCCATCGCCAACTGGTCGGCCGAGTGACCGCGATGGACGAGTTCGCGCAGCGTTCTCGTGAAGCGTTCGACGAGCACCGGCGGCACCACCATGAAACCGAGCCGAAGGGCGGGAAACATCGTCTTGCTGAACGTGCCGAGATAGCACACCGGGGCATCGGCATGCAGGCCCTGGATCGCGGGCAGCGGCTGGCCGCCGTGACGGAATTCGCTGTCGTAATCGTCCTCGATGATCCACGCGCCGCATGCGCGGGCGCGCTCGACGAGTGCCGCGCGCCGCCGGGGGCTCATCAGCGCGCCGAGCGGGTACTGGTGCGACGGCGTCGTATAGATCAGCCGGGGCGGGCGGGTGCGCCACTGCTCGTCGGTCGGCGCCATGCCGTCGCGATCGACCTCGATCGGCACGGGAATCAGGCCGGTCGACCGGAACGCGGCTCTCGCGCCGTTGTAGCAAGGGTTCTCGAGCCAGCCGTATTCGCCGGGATTCGCGAGCATGCGCGCGCAGAGTTCTAGGCTGCTCTGCGTGCCGTCGGTGATGAATACCTGGTCCGCGTCGCAGCGCACGCCGCGCGAGACGCGGATGTACGCGGCCACCGCGCGCCGCAGTTCGGGCAGCCCTTCGACCGGCCCGTACGCCAGCCGGGCGGGCGTGATGGTCTTCCACGCACGCTCGATGCAACGACGCCATTGGGCGACCGGGAATTCGTCGAGGGACGGGAGGCCGGGAACGAACGGCAGCATGCGCTCGGGCTCGGGATCGGCATTCTCCAGCCCCTGCACGCGCGCCGACAGGCGAACCGGTGCCAGGCCGTCCTCGTGGCCGGCGCTCGGCCGGCCGCATCCGTCCCACAACGTGATCGTGCCGTTGCGCGTGGCCGCCACGAAGCCTTCCTCGGCCAGGCGCTCGTACGCATAGACCGCGGAATTGCGCGCGATGCCCAGTTCGGCCGCAAGCACGCGCGTCGACGCGAGCCGCGTGCCGGGCGGAAGGTGCCCGTCCAGCAGCATGTCGCGCAGGCTGCGGTAGAGGGCTTCTTGCCGGCTATGCGTTGTCGCGCCGTCCTGTCTGGAAAGCGAGGAGATGAGCAGCGCGAGATCCATGGGCTGGTTCCAGAAATTTTCCTTGTGCTGGTTCTTTCGAAGATGCCGCGCGCATCGTATCGTTCACGTTCTCGCGGGGCAGGCCGGTGCACGCCCATTTTTAGCAATCGGCGCGGCTTGGGGTACGCGCGTATTTTGCTCGATTCGGCAAGCGACTGTCGATGGGCCGGGCAGCCACGCGTTCACGCACGGATACGGCACGATGCCGATACAATTAACTTCGCAGTACGAATATATGAACGATCGGACCACTCTCTCTTCCACGCCCCGTACGGCCATTCGCCGACTGCCTGAGCTGGCGAGCCGCGATCGCGCGATGCTCCACCGCATCGTGGACGACGCGTACGTCTGTCACATCGCGTTCGGCGACGGGCAGGACACGCACTGCATCCCGACCGCGCACTGGAGAAGGGGCGACGACCTCTATATCCACGGGTCCAACGGCAGCCGGATGATCAAGGCGCTGGCGGGCGGCGCGCAGGCTTGCGTCGCGATGACGCTGCTGGACGGCCTCGTGCTGGCGAGGTCCGCCTTCAATCATTCGATGAATTATCGATCCGCGGTGATCTATGGGCAGTTCGACGTGATCGAAGGCAGCGTGGAAAAACTCGCCGCGCTGGATGCGTTGATGGACAAGATCGCGCCGGGCCGCAAGCATGAAGCGCGGCCGGGCAATTCGAAGGAAATCAATGCGACCAGCGTGCTGCGGATTTCGATGGCGGAAGCGGCCGTGAAAATCAGCGATTCGCTGCCGTCCGACAAGGAAGAGGATCTGGGGCTCGCGGTCTGGGCCGGGATCTTGCCGTTGAAGACGGCACGCGGCGCGCCGGTTCATGCCGACGGTAACGTGCCAGTGCCGGATTATGTCCGGAACTGGGCCGATTGAGCGGCGCGGCAAGGCCGGCATCGGAAGAGGCGAGACGACGCGGCAAGCAGGGAACCCGCGACGGCTTCGCAGCCTTCGCGGGTCGTCGGACGCGGTTGCGTACGATACGTCGCGCTCCCGCATCCGGTTCGGTCAATGGCCCATCAGCGCGCGAAATCCGACGTGCTCTGGATGAACGCGTTCAGCTTCGAGATGTTCACGCTGCCGAAGCCCGTCGTCGCATCCCAGCCGGCTTTCGCCTTGTAGCCGTAAGTGCCGCTGCCGTTGTTGCCGGACGTGACGTCGTGCAGCAGCGCCGCGTTGGTCGGGAAATACTTGTAGATACTCGACGCGGGGAACCCGAGCGCATTGTTGTTGGCCGACTGCAGCCGCGCCCAGATGCCCGTGAAGATCGGTGCGGCGAGGCTCGTGCCGCCTTCGTTGTTCAGGTAGCCCGACCCCCACAGCGTGTCGGACGTCTGGCCGTTCACGACGAGAATCGCGCCCGTGCGCAGGTCGGCGTCGAAGCCGACGTCGGGTAGGGCGCGCTTGGTCGAGCCGGTGAGGGTCGACGACTGCCACGTCGGCGCGGCCTCGTACTTGCTGTACCCGCCGCCCGTCGACCACACGGTGCCCGGCTGCCAGCTCGGATCGTTCCAGACGATTTCGCTGTTGTACGCATTGGTCGACGTATTGGTGAACAGCGTCGTGCCGCCCACCGCGATCACGTACGGCGACGTGGCCGGCTCGCTCACCGTGTAGGTCGAGCGTGACGGCGTGCCGCTCGCGCATTCGTACGCACCGTGGTCGCCGGCGGAAACCGAGAAGGTTTGCCCTTGCGCGACCGCCTGCTTGAAGATGGTGTCGTCGGTGGCCTGCGAACCGGTGCTGTACGCGGACGATTCGCATACGCCGAGCGACACGTTGATCACTTTCGCGACGTTGTCGGTCACGGCCTTGTTGTACGCGGCCGTGATCGCGGTGAGCGTCATCGACGGCGCGGCGTAGAACACGACCTGCTTCACGCTGCCGCCGGCCGTGCCGACGATCGACTGGCTGTCGAGGTTCCATTCGACGGTGCCGTCGGTGTCGGTGTACGAGCTGCCGGCCGGGCCCGTCTTCACGATGCTGCTGCTGATCGTGCCGAGGCCGTTGTTCGCGGCGAACGTATTGAGGTCGCTCACCGTCTGCGACAGGTCGCCTTCGGAGATGATGCCGACCGTGGTCTGCGAGGCCGTCGGCGTGCCGTCGCCGCCGTAGATCGACGAGAACTCGGTCGGGTTGTGCGGCACCGCCGACGCGCCGGCCGGGATCGTCAGGTTGCTGGTGTTGCCTTGCGGTTTGCTGCCCGCGCCCGTATGCATGAGCTCGACGTTCTGCAGGCCGAGCACCGCGCCGACGATGTTGCCGATCGCGTTCGGCACTTGCGCGGCGTCGGTGTTCGCATACACGCTGCGGCCGTTGCGCGTGAAGCGCTTGAGGGTCGTGCGGAACGCGGACTGGACGGTTCCCGCGGTGCCGGACGCGGACACCAGCAGCCGGTTCGGCGCGACCACGATATTCACGAAGCCTGCCTTGCGCAGATGGGCGACGACGGACGCGACCTGCTGGTCGGTCGGCGCATATTGCGCGGCGAATTGTGCCGGCGTCAGGAACTGCCGGTAGTGCGGCGAGCCGGGCGTATGCTGGTCGCGCAGGTACTGGTCGAGCTGTGCTTCGTTGCGCAGGTTCAGCCCGAGCACGATGTCCACCGATTCGCCGGCTGCCATGTCGATCGCCGCGGCGGCTGCGGCAGCCGTGCTCGCGGCGGGCGCAACGGCCGTGCCGGCTTCGTTCTGCTGCACGAGCGGCAGGAACCCCTTGGTGCGCGTTTCCGTCCACCCGGCCGCAGGCGCGGCATGGGCGGTCGCCATGCCGAACGACGCGGCTGCTGCGGCGGCGAATGCGAGTTTGGCGATGCGAATGTGCTTTTGTTTCTTGTCTGCAACCTGATTCATTTGAATTACCCCTCCGGTTGAACAACGAACGGCACGAACAACAACGGTCGACAGCGGTGCGGGTCATGCACCGCAGTTTTCTGTCGCATGCGCGCGGATGGCACGGACGCGACAGGGCCTTTCGCCCGATCCGGAAAGCGGTTTTTGTCCGGGGGCGAAATACGAAAAGCGGTAACGGAAAGGCTGCGCCGCGGGGCGGGGCAGTCGCGCCGGATTCGGCGCGGGCGGGATTGCTAGAGCAACAGCTTCGTTATCCTGCTCATTTGATTCGATCCTTCGACCCGCTGCCGGATGGCAGCCGTCCAGTGAAATGCATCGGGATCCTGCACGCGCCGGCGGGCGAACGAATCATTCGGCGGCGCGTACTTCGGTGCAGCGGAAACGAAAAAACGTGGAGCGGAATCGATTGCGTGGCGGGCGATCCGTCGGATTGCTTGCATCGGACGGTATCAAGAATGAAAGCGCGATGTCAAACTTTTTTTGATTATATGAAACAAAATTAAATCGAATAAGCCGCAATGATTTTGAAAAGATCGGCGGTATTTTGTAATGTTCGAAACCGGTCACGCAGGTAATGCCGAACGAGACTCGCTGATCCTTTCCGATGCGTGTTTAAACGGGCAATCGTCATCGAGGAAATGCTCGAATCGCGCGCGCCTGTCGTTCGGCGACCTGAAGGTCGTCGACGAACCGGAACAGTTCGTCGACATGCTGAAGCAGCGCATCGCGCGAGGAAGCGTCCGCATCGATGGCGAGTGTCCTGATGGCGTCGAGCCGGATTTCGAGTTCAGCGAGCTGTGTCGCGCCATTGGCCGATCGCTGGCAGAATCCGGCCCTGGCATCGCGCGATATCGAAGCGGACCTGGGCAGCGAACGGGTCGCGTCTTTTCTTCAGACGGCACGGGTTCGACCATCCCGATCCGGAGCGAATCGTGTTCTATCGCCTGCCCGACGCGTTTTTGAGTCTGAACGTGTGTTCGGATGACGCCCGGGACGATTTGCCTGTTCCGTACGTCACCCTGGTTCCGTAGTAGTCCTGCTGTTTGCGTGCGAAATTCCGCATCCGCTACGAAGGCCCTGCGTCAGTCGCGATCTCGCCACGCGTACGAGAAACGAAGGCCTTCGCCGAGCGTGCACTGGAAAACCTGTGCGGGCGCGACGGGCTGGTACGTGGTAGGCGAAAGCGAGCGTACCGTCACCGTTGCACTTTCATCCTGCATCACGCGGTACTGGATCAGTTCGAGTACGGTCGCGCCGCTTGGCTGGACGGTGAGGTGCTGGTTGGCGAACGCGAGCGTATTGCCGGCGACTTCCATGAAGTCGCGTATCGCGAAGCCACCCGACACGGTGGGCGCCGCTGCCTGGGTGGCGGCCTGCTGCGCGTGCTGGCACTGGTTCGGCGAAAAGATCGCGGTGACCGTCACGCCGGCAAAGAGCCGCGCGCGCAACTGACGATACGAATTGGCGCCGTCCGGTTGGGGGCTCGCGGCGGCTGCCGCGAGACTGGTTGCCGCGCCGGCGGCAACAAGAACGATGGCGAAGCGATTCAGCATTTTCCTGTCTCCGTGCGATGAAACCAACGGCACGATAGCACGGGGTGTCCGCATTGTTCAGACGGTTGATACGTAGTCGCGCTACGGTTTGGCGCCGGCATGTCGCAGTGCGTCCGCGGCATACGTGTTGTCGTGCGTCAGTGCGAGCTGAAGCAGCGACTGGCCGCGCCGGTCGACATGGTTCGGATTCGCGCCATGCGCGACGAGCAGCGGAATCAGCTCGAACCGGTTGAACAGCGTCGCGAACCCCAGCGCGGTTTCGCCGGCGCCGTTCGTCTGGTCGATCGGGCAGCGCGTGTCGAGCAGGCGTCGCGCGATGTCGGGCTCGTTTCGGAAGAGGGCGCCCATCAGCGCGGTGTTGCCGTGACGATCGCCGACGCACGCATCGGCGCCGGCCGACAACAGGTAGTCGAGCGCTGCGGGCTGGCCGTCGTACGACGCGAGGATCACGGCCGTGTAGCCGTGGCTGTCGACGGCGTCGACCGGGTAGCCTGCGTCGTGCAACGCGCGCAGGATATCGACGCGGCCGACGCGCGCGGCGTCGAACCAGTCGCCGTCATAGCGGCGCAGCGCGGCAGGGTCGGCCTTGCCGTATGCCGGACGGTCGGGCAGGTGCGCACAGCCGGCGAGCGCGGCCAGCGCGAGCGCCGCCGCGGCCGCGCGGATCGCATGGGTGAAGCGTTCTGATCGCATGGGGAGGAAGTCCTGATGAAGGGGGGCGGCCGACGTGCGCGGCGCGCTCGCACACGTCGGCGGCGACCGGTGCCGCGGGATCAGTCGTCGCTCAGCTTCGCCGCGAGCGACTGCACTTGCTGGACGTTCGCGTGAACGGCCTGCGCGAGACGCGTACCGTAATCGGCGTCGGCCTTGTAGAAGTACGACAGCATCGCGTACTGGTTGCGCGCGTTCTTCACCTGGCCGAGATCGCCGGACAGTGCGGTGACGAGATCGTCCTTGTCCTGCTGCGACAGGCTACGGTAGTACTCGCCCGCCTGACGGAACGGCAATTTCTTGCGGATCGCTTCCTGTTGCGTCGTGCCGCCGAGCGCCATGCGGACCGACTTGTACTGCGGATCCTGCGCGAGTTCGTTCAGCGTCGACGGTTCGTAATTCACCTCGCCCTTGCGGTCGCCGGCATTCATCTTGCCGTCCTGGTTGTTGTTGACGACCGGCACAGCCGGGCGGTTGATCGGCAGATCCATGTAGTTCGCGCCGAGCCGGTACATCTGCGTGTCGGCGTACGCGAACAGGCGATCCTGCAGCATCCGGTCTTCGGACGGTTCGATGCCCGGCACGAGCCGCGACGGCGCGAAAGCCGATTCCTCGGTCGACTGGAAGTAGTTATCGGGCGCGCGGTTGAGCGTCATCGTGCCAATCTTGCGTTCAGGCACGCCGGTCCAGACCTTCGTATCGTCGAGCGCGTCGAAGTCGAAGCGGCTCAGATCCTTCGGCGTGAGCACCTGCACGTACAGGTCCCACTTCGGGAAATCGCCCTGTTTCAGCGCGCCGTACAGGTCGTTCGTCATCATGTTCCAGTCGCGGCCGATCGATGCGGCGATCTCTTGCGGGCGCAGGCCGTGTACGCCTTGCTGGCTTTTCCAGTGGAACTTCACGTAGTGCACGTCGCCCTGCGCATTGACGAACTTGAACGCATGCACCGCGAAGCCGTCCATGCGGCGATACGAATCGGGCATGCCCGCGTTCGTATACAGCATCGTCAGCATGTGGGTCGCTTCAGGCGTGTGCGCGAAGAAGTCGAACGCGAGGTTCGGATCCTGCACGCCGGTCACCGCGCTCGGTTTGTTCGCGTGCACGAAGTCGGGGAACTTGATGCCGTCGCGAATGAAGAACACCGGCCAGTTGATGCCGACCATGTCCCAGTTGCCCTGCTGCGTATAGAACTTCACCGCGAAGCCGCGCGGGTCGCGCGCCTGCTCGGGCGAGCCGCGATAGCCCATCACGGTGGAGAAGCGCACGAACACCGGCGTGCGGGTGCCCGGCGTGAAGACTTTCGCTTTCGTCAGGTCGGAGATGTCGGCGCTCGGCACGAACTCGCCGAATGCGCCGGTGCCGCGTGCATGCACCACGCGTTCCGGAATGCGTTCGCGATCGAAGCGCTGTAGTTTCTCGATGAGCGCGGAGTCCTGCAGCAGCACCGGGCCGGCCGGGCCGGCCGTCTGCGAATTCTGGTTGTCGCCCACGGGCGCGCCGGTGTCGCGCGTGAGTTCGGCGGCGTACGGCGAAGCGGAGAGGGCCACGCAGATCGCGGCGACTGCGTGCCGCAGCACGCGATGGGAAGTTGAGGACATGACGATGGAACTCCTTGAATCCGATCGGTGGTGGGGAAGCCGACTGAATTAGAAGAGATCGTCAGACGATTGGCTAATTGATATTCGATATGTTTTCGATAGCCGTGGCATCGATGTGGCGCGCGCCCGTTCGTTGCGCAAGAAACGAAGCGGTATCGTTGCGCGCGCAATGAGTCGTCGCGGCGCGCATGATGCATCGGTCGTGCATGATTTGCGTCGGCGCCGTCAACCGGCGCTTGCCTGCCAGCCGAGCCCGAGGCTCTTCTGCACGGACACGTAGTCCTTGATCAGTTCGGCTTGCCCGGCGATCACGTTCTGCTGCGCGGACAGCGCTTCGCGTTGCGTATCGAGCAGGTCGATCATCGACGCGACGCCCGCGCGATAGCGCTGGTCCATCAGCGCGCGCGAATGCACGGCGGACGTCTGCACCTTCGTCAATGCGACGACGTGCTCGCGCTGATGCCCGTAACGCTGCAGCGCGGTATTGGCATCCTGCAATGCACCGAGCACGGCCTTCTGATAATTCGCTTCCGCTTCGTCGCGCGACGCTTCGGCCGCGCGTACCGCGCCGCGCGTGCGTCCGAAGTCCAGAATGTTCCATTGCAGGTACGGCGCGCCGATCCATGTGAAATTCTGCTTGCGGAACAGGTGGCCGGGGTCGGTCGCGCTGAAGCCGAGATCGCCGAGCAACGTCACCTTCGGGAAATAGTCGGCGATATGCTCGCCGATCTGCGCATGGCTCGACGCAAGCCGGCGCTCGGCCGCGCGAATGTCGGGGCGCCGTTTCAGCAGCGTGGCCGGATCGCCGATCGCGACGCTGCCGGGCAGCGTCGGCAATGTCGCGTCCGGGGCCGACAGCGCGGCGTCGAGCGCGCCCGGCGCGCGGCCGGTCAGGATCGCGAGCCGGTCGAGCGATTCGGTTACCTGGGCATCGAGCGGGATCAGCGATGCGCGCGTGTTCTCGACCTGCGTCGTCAGCCGCTCGATGTCCGCATCGGCCGCGACACCGCGCGCGCGGCGCTGCTGCGTGAGTTCGAGCATCTGCTGCTGCAATTGCGCGGTGCGCCGCGACAACGCAAGTCGTTGCTGCTGGTCGCGCAGGTCGACGTACGCATTCGCGACTTCGGCCGCGATCGACACCTGCGTGTCGGCGAGATCGGCATCGACGGCTTCGGCCTGCGCGGAAGCGGCTTCGACCGCGCGCCGCGTGCCGCCGAACAGGTCGATTTCCCAGGTCGCGTCGAAGCCCGCCGAATAGAGTTGCAGCGGCCCCGAGCCGCTGAGCGACGGCGACGCGCCGCCCGACTGGCCCGCGCCATTCGACGGCAGCAGCGAACCGAGCGCGCCGACATCCGGTTCGCGCATGCGGATGGCCGCGACGGTGGCCGAGGATTTCGGCATCTGCGCCGCGCGCTGTTGCGAGAGTTGCGCGCGTGCCGCGCGCAAGCGTGCCTGCGCGGCGTGCAGATCCGGGTTGTACACGAGCGCGGCGACGATCAGCTCGTCGAGCTGGCGATCGTTCAGCGCGTGCCACCATGCGCTCGGCGCGGGCGCGGCGGTGTCGACGCCGGTGGCCGGCGCACGCACGAAGGTCGGTGCGTCGGGCGCGGCGGGCGCGCCGCGGTAGTCGGGGCCGACCGTGCAGCCGGCGAGCAGGCACGCGGTCGCGCACAGGGTGAGCGCGGGGCGGCGGGGCAGGGAGAAGGGTTTCATCGCGTATGACGGGTCAATGGCCGGACGACATCGGTTGCGGCCCGCGCGGCGTTCTCAGCAGCAGCGCGAGCGGCACGCAGGCGAGTAGCGCCAGGCCCAGCAGATAGAAGGTTTCGGAGTAGGTCATCACGACGGCCTGGATCTGGATCTGCTGCGCCAGCTGGCCGAGCGCGCGCATGTTCGAATACGCGAGATCGCCGGTGTGCGCGAACCAGTTGGCCGCATAGGCCGACAGTCGATCCTGTCCGATCGACGCGTTCGCGGTGACCGATTCGCGCAGCGCGGCCGTATGGAAGGTCGTGCGCCGGTCGATCACGGTGCCGATGATCGCGAGCCCGATCGAGCCGCCGAGGTTGCGCGCCATGTTGTAGAGCCCGGCCGCATCGCCCGAGTCTTCGCGCGCGACGGCCGCCATCGACGCCTGGTTGAGCGGCATCATCGCGAGCATCTGCGCGAGGCCGCGGATCAGCTGCGACCACACGAAATCGTGGCCGACGCTCTGCGCGGTCAGGCTGATGTCGAGCATGCAGCTCAGGCAGAACAGCAGCAGTCCCGTGATCACGAGAATGCGGAAATCGACCTTGCCGAGCAGGCGCGGCAGGATCGGCATCACGAGAAAGGCCGGCAGCCCCGACAGCAGCATGATCGCGCCGGCCTGTTCCGCGTTGTAGCCGGCGACGATCGCGAGGAACTGCGGCAGCAGGTAGGACACGCCATACAACCCGGCGCCGACCGCGGACACGATCACGATCACGCTCGCGTAGCGCGGGTTGCGCATCAGCGACAGCCGCATGATCGGCCGTTTCGCGAAGCGCTGCGACAGCGCGATCAGGATCATCCCGGCGAACGACACGATGCTCAGCGTGACGATCATCTGCGATTCGAACCAGCGTTCTCGCTGGCCTTCCTCGAGCACGACGGTCAGCGAGCTCAGGCCGATCGCGAGGCCGAGGATGCCGAGCCAGTCCGCGTTGAAGAACGCACTCCATTGCGGGCGGTCCGACGGCAGGCCGAACACCAGCAGCGCCATCAGCAGCAGGCAGACGGGCAGGTTCAGGAAGAAGCACCAGCTCCAGTTCACGTTTTCCGCGAGCCAGCCGCCGAGCACCGGGCCGAACAGCGGCCCGAGCAGCACGATCAGGCCGAACAGCGTCATCCCGACCGGCAACTGCGACAGCGGCAGGCGCGTGCGGATGATCGTCTGCGCGGTCGGGATCAGCGCGCCGCCGGTGAAGCCCTGGCCGATCCGGCCGGCGATCATCATCGGCAGCGAATGCGACCAGCCGCACATCATCGAGAAGGCGATGAACAGCGCGGAGTTCGTCAGCAGGAAATTGCGCAGCCCGAACACGCGCGTGAGCCATGCGGCGAGCGGGATCATCACGATTTCCGACATCAGGTAGCCGGTCGAGATCCATGTGCCTTCGGTGCCGGTCGCGCCGATTTCGCCCTGGATCTGCGGCAGCGCGGAATTCGTGATCGAGATGTCGAGCGTCGCCATCAGTGCGCCGAGCGCGCCGGCCGCGACCGCGATCCAGTCGGTCACGCTCGCGCGACCTTCGTGCGGCGGCGTGGGTATCGTGGCGGGCGTATCAGCCATGACGCTGCTCGTCGCGGGCCGAACGCGTATCGACGTCGACCGTCACCGACAGCCCGGGCAGCAGCATGCGTTGCGCGCGGGCATTCGCGGCGAGACGGATGCGCACGGGCACGCGCTGGACGATCTTCGTGAAGTTGCCGGTTGCATTTTCGGGCGGCAGCAACGCGAACTGTGCGCCGGTGCCGGGCGCGAAGCTGTCGACGACGCCGGACAGCGAGCCGTCCGGCAGCGCGTCGACATGCAGCTCGACGGGCTGGCCGATACGCATGTTGCCGATCTGCGTTTCCTTGAAGTTCGCGACGAGATAGATCGAGTCGACCGGCACGACGGTCAGCAGCCGCGTGCCGGGCTGCACGTATTGCCCGACGCGCACCGTGCGATCGCCGACGCGGCCCGCGAGCGTGCTGCGCACGATCGTGTTGTCGAGGTCGAGCTGCGCCTGTGCGGCGCTGGCCTGCGCGGCCTCGAGCTGCGCGCGCGCCTGCTGGAGCTGCGCGGTGAACGACGCGATCTGCGTGCGGGCGGCGGCGATCGACGCGGTGTTCGCGGCGAGTGTCGCGAGCGCCTGGTCGCGCGTGCTTTTCAGGTCGGCCACGCGTTCGTGTGTTTCGGCGCCGGTCGCCGCGAGCGGCGCATAGCGCGTGTACTCGTCGCTCGCGTGCTGCGCGTTGATCCTCGACACCTTCGCCTGTGCGTCGGCCTGTTCGAGGTTCGCGTGCTGCTGGCTGATGTCGGCTTCGGCGCGCGCGATATCGGCGCGGCGGGCGTCGACGGTTGCCAGCGCTTGCGCGAGCGCCACCTGGTACTGGCGGACGTCGAGCCGCACGAGCGGGTCGCCGGCCTTGACGGGCTGGTTGTCGCGCACGTAGACGTCGGTCACGTAGCCGGCGACCTTCGGCGCGGCAGTCATGCTGTCGGCCTGCAGGTACGCATCGTTGGTGCTTTCGATGAAGCGGCCGACCGTCCACCAGCGGCCGAGCCAGACCGCGCCGCCGACGGCCGCGAGCACGGCGACCACGAGCAGGATGCGCCGCTTCGTTCCGCCGTTGCCGTTGCGCGGCGTTGTTCCGTTTTCCTGACGATCTGCTTTCTGTGGCGGGTCTTGTGGCGTCGACATGCGGGATCCAATTTATTCCAAGTGGAAGAATTATTCCAGTTGATAAAATTGTGTCAAGTAGAATGTCGATCGATCGAATGACGAGGAAGGCATGAACGAAGCGAAGAAGCTGCGCCGCACGTCGGCGGGCGGCTACGCGCGCGGCGACGAAACGCGCCAGCGGATCATCGAGGCGGCGATCGAATTGTTCGGCGAACGCGGGTTCGCGGGCGCGTCGACGCGCGAGATCGCCGCGATGGCGGGCGTGAACGCGCCGGCGCTCCAGTACTACTTCGAGAACAAGGAAGGCGTGTACCGCGCGTGCGTCGAGACGATCGCCGAGAGCGGCTGGCAGGTGTTCGCGCCGGCGGTCGGCCATGCGCGGGCGATGCTCGACGGCCATGCGAGCGTCGACGAGCTGATCGATGCGTTCGTCGGGCTGCTGCGTGCGTTGTCGGACCGGATGTTCACCGCGCCGAAGACGATGAACCAGCGCATGTTCTTCGCGCGCGAGCAGGGTGGCCAGGAACCGGCGAGCGCGAGCGAAATCCTGATGAAGCGCATGCGCAAGCCGTTGAACGACGTGAGCGCCGAGCTGATCGGCCGCATCACGGGGCGGCCGGTCGACGATCCCGTCACGCGGTTGCGCGCGCTGAGCCTGTTCGGGCAGATCACGGTGTTCCACATCGCGCAGCGTTCGGCGCTGCAGTTGCTCGAATGGGAGGCGTTCGACGGCGAGCGCGCGGCCTTGGTGACCGAAACGATCGCCGATCAGACGCGCGTGCTGCTCGAGCAATGGCATGCGCAGCGCGATGCGGGTGCCGCGGGTGAGGAATCCGTCCCGAAGCGCGGGCAGGGTGCGGCGGCGAAACGCGCGGCGAAGCCGGGGGCCGTGCCTCCCGCGGCGAAAAGCACGGCGCGCGTGAAGAAGCCTGCCGCGCGTTGAGCGCGGCGAATCGCTTGCCGCCGCCGATCAACCCGGCTTGCGCTGCGCTCCGTCGGGCGACGGCGGCCGGGCTGCCGTATCGGCGGCGTTCCGCGTGTCGGGGCTCCGGTCGTTTTCATCGTCGCCGACAGGCTGCGATCCGTCCGCATAGGCCACGAGGCTGCGCTGCGGATTGGCGATCCGGATTCCGCGTTCGCGGAACGTCTGCGCGATCCGCCGGTTGAATTCGCGCTGCACGCTCCAGCGCGCCGAGTCCGTGCACTGCATTTGTCCGGACAGCGCGAGCGCCGCGCCGTCGACCTGGTCGATGCCCCAGTAGCTGAAGTCCGACAGAATGCCGTCGTGGTACTTCGGATCGTCGCGCAACGCGGCGCCGATTTCCTTCAGCGTCGCGATCGCGCGGTCGATGTCCTCGCCGTACGCGATGCTGACCTTGACCGCCGCGTTGCCGAGCCCGCGATTCGTGTTGTTGACGGTCGTCACCGAGCTGAACGGGATCGTGTACAGCGACCCGTCGCCCGCGCGCAACCGCACGGTGCGGATCGACAGGTATTCGACCGTCCCCGACACGCCGGCGAGCGTGACCCAGTCGCCGACCTGCATCGCGTTTTCCATCAGCAGGAAGATCCCAGTGATGAAGTCCTGCACGAGCTTCTGCGAGCCGAAACCGAGCGCGACGCCGAAGATGCTGGCGCCGGCCAGCAGCGGGCCGACGTTCACGCCGAGTTCGCTGAGGCCCGTCAGCACGACGACGAGCGCGATCATCACGAACAGCAGCGAGCGCAGCATCGGCAGTAGCGTGCGCAGCCGCGCGGCCCGCACGAGGTTGCCTTCGCGCGTCCAGCCTTGCAGGCGGCGCTCGATCGCGATGTTGGCCGCTTCCCACACGACGAGCGCGACGATCGCCGCGATCGCGATCGTCACCAGCGCGGACGCGAGCCGGTGGCCGATCGTGCCCGTCTCGAATGCGCGGAAGATCGGCACGCCCCAGATCTGCAACAACAGCAAGACGGTCACGATGCCGATCGCGCCCGACACGATCCGGCGCAACAGCGGGTAGTAGCGGTACGCGTGCAGATGAACGAGCGTGCGGTCGTCCTCGCGGCGCTGGAACAGCCGCGCGAGCGCGCCGAACACGACGATCGACACCATCCGCATCGCGATCATCACGGCGATCGAGCGGCCGCCGAGCGTGATCAGCACGCGGTAGCCGTTGTGGACGTCGAGCGCCCACACGAACCACAGTGCCATCACGATGAAGACCGAGACGGGCGCCCACGCGTCCGCGAGCGCGTTGCCGACGACCATGAAGGTCGGACGATCCGCGCCGGCGGCACGGATCCGTGCCGCGACCGGGCGGCGACACTGCAGGATCAGCACCGAAACCATCACGTGCCCGACGAGCGCGACGGCCTTCAGCAGCGCGACATGGCCGGCTTCGGTCAGGCCGAAGTTCGCGGCGACCTCGACGGCCGCCGTGCAGGCGCCGACCACGATCACGATTCGCGCGATCGAGCGTTGCGCGAACTCGGCCCATGCGTCGCTGATGTGCAGCAGTCGCAACTGCCGCGCCTCGGGCTGGAAGAACAGCCGGCTGACGATCGTGACGAGCCGGCAAATCACGTAGGTGTCGATCAATGCTTCGAGCGCGGCTTCGATCGGCGTGCCTGCTTCGACGAGCAACGACATCGTCAGGCTCGCGATGCCGACGAACACGAGCAGCGGCACCGCGCGCAGCGCGAGACTGACGAGCGCGCGCGGCATCCGATGCAGCAGCGTGGTGTGTCGGCGTGCGTGGCCTCGGCTCGGCGACGACGAGGGGGCGGTGTCCGCTGTCTCCGCGGCTGCGGCCGCGGTGGCGGGCGGCGTGGAAGTATCGGGCGGCGGCGCGTGGTCCGCGTCCGATGCGGCGGAATCGGGCGCGGTGTCGCGCGACGTGTCGGCGCGGCGCGCGGCCACCGTAGCCAGCGCGCGTCGCAGCAGCCGCTTCGCGAGCCATTCGACGACGAGCGCAGGCAGGAGCACCGCGAGGAGGATCCCGAGCGTGTGAGTCAGATCCGCACGCTGGTCGGCGCGCACGAGCGTGTCGTGCCACCAGCGTCCCACCGAACCGATATCGAGCAGCGAGCGCAGCGATTCCTGCAGCGCGTTGCCGATCTGGGCAGCCCAGCGCGATCCCTGGCGAACGAGCATCGACGCGAGCCCGTTCGACGCGAGCGCGCCCGGCGCCGCGGCAGCCGATGCGCCGCTGGCCGCCGCCGCCGCGCTTGCCGGCACGGCGGGCGCGCTCAACGCGCCGACGGCCGCGATGGCGCGCAGCGTCGTTTCGACCTGCGCGCGTTCGCGCGGGTTTTCCAGCACGTTCAGGGCCTGCCGCGCTTCTTGTGGCGTCAGTGCGGGCGCGGCGGGGGAGGCGGCCGACGCGGCGGCCGGAGCAGGAGCGGCCGCGTGGGCGGCCGAGACGACTGCGGCGAGTAGCCAGCCGAGGAGGATATGTCGCATGGGGTAGGCATGCGGGTGCGTCTCGTCACGCGGCCCGCGAGGCTGAATGATGGACGGAAGTTAACATGATCGCGATCGGCACCGAATAGTTCCGTCGACCACTATTCGAATCGAGCATGAACGAGGCGGCGCGGGCCTTGGCACGGCATGCGCGCACCCATGTGCCGGATACGGGCTGCCGGACGTCCGATATCGCCGCGAACGTGCTGCTCGCCTCGTCGTAAGGTATCTGTAACGCGTGTTCGCCGGTGCCGATCGGCGATGCGCCGCTGCGTGAGCGTTCGTCCGGCCGCGATCGACCCTTGCACCGCACCATATGGATTCCTGATGAATCACGCTTGCTCGTCGTGAAATACCGGCAAGACATGCTCGGCGATTTCTTCGATGACGTCGCGCACGGGCCGGTCCGATCCGGGGTTCAGCGTGACATGGTGCGTCCCCGCCGCACGCATCTCATGCAGGATGTCGACCAATGCGCGGCGCCCGGTTGCATAACCGAGCGGCAGCGCGGTGGCGGGCGTATCGGCATGCGCGGCAAGGTCGAGCCGCATCGATACGCCGAATGCGCGAAATTCCGGCGACGCGAGCCGGTCGACCGCCGCGCGCCACATCGAATAACGGGCGCGCTGCGTATCCGGATCGCGGTGATACGTCATCCAGCCGATCGAATGCCGTGCGATCCAGTCGACGCTCTGTCCGCCCGAGCCGACCGCAAGCATCGGCACCGCGCCGCCGTCGCGCGGCAGCAGCGTGAATTCGGGCGCATCGGGCGGCGCCTGGTCGGGCAGCACGCGCGATGGCACGCCGAGCGCGGCCGCGACGACGTCCCAGTGCGCGCGATAGCGGTCGCGCCGGGTTTCCGCATCGACGCCGAACGCCGCGTATTCGGGCGGCCGGTCGCCGGAGCCGAGCCCGAGGATGAAGCGCCCGCCCGACAGCGTCGCGACCGACAGCGCGCCTTTCGCGATATGCAGCGGATGACGCAGCGGCAGCACGATCGCGCCGCTGGCGAGCGCGATCCCGCGGGTGCGCGACGCCAGCGCGCCGAGCAGGACCCACGGGTCGAGGTGGCCGACCGGGTCGGGATAGTCGGCGCTGTTCAGCGGCACGTCGCGAATCCACAGTGCGCGAAAGCCGAGCGAATCGGCCAGCGCCGCGAGTTCGAGCTGTTCGTTGAAGTCCGCGACGATGCGGCCGCTGCGAAGCAGCGGAAGCGTGAGGCCGATCGACAGCCGCCCGGCCGAGAAGACACGCTGCGCGACGTCGGGGCGGGCGGGAATGGGTGGGGTCATGGCGAATCCTTGGACGCGAGGCAGCGGGAACGTGCGGCGCTTCGTGTCCGAATGCTAGCGTGTTTGTGCGATGCCCGAGCGGGACGGCCAAGCGTCGCGCTACCCGCACCCGTGGGGGCGCGCCGCAGCACGATTCCCGGGCGTGACGCCGCGCGGTTGTCGCGACCGGTGCCGTAGACCGGCGGGCGGGAGTCGATATCCAGCCGCTGCTTCGTGTCGGGCATGCGGCGAGTGCCGGTTCCGGCTGGTCGGTGGCGAGTCGCGGGAAGCGGCGAGGCCGGCCGCTCGCGTCCGACGGCGGGCGAGCGCTGGATGTGGGGCGCTTGTAACGTGACCGGCATGCACCCTGCAGCAACGACGCGACGATGCCGGCGGTGCGTTTCAGTTTCGAAACGTTCGCGCTTTTTGACGGGGCGCGATGCCTGCCCGCGGGCTGGCCTGGCCCCGCGAGGCCTTGCGGCATGAGGCATGGTGCGCTCCTTGCATGGTTGTATGGGCCGTGAGTGCGATCGCGGGTGCAGTCGGCTCGGCAATCGCTTCAGTGGGTCGGACGTATCGAAGACGGGGACAAGAGAATGAAAAAAGACCGAAACGCAACGCGTCGTGTTGCAAACATGAATCGCCGACCTCCCAGGGTAGTCGCCTCGCCGTGGATTGCGGCGACGTGAGCGAGTGGCTTTCCGTTCCATCCGAGCAATCGGGTCCGTTCTGAACGACGGCGTGCATGCGTGACGCACGAGTCCGACCGGTGCCGGTCGGCCGTCGGGGATGAACCGCGAACGCAGGCGGATGGCCCGGCCCGAATCCCGGAATCGTCATGCCTTGGCGCAACGCACGTCGTCGCGCGGCGAATGCGTTTGCACGCCGCGCATTGCGCCGGCGTGACGGGCGCGGCGATCAGGATCGGGTCGGGAAGCCGGTAACGCGCCGATGGGCACGGCAGCGCCGGAACACGCGGAGTCCGGGGAGCGTCCGTCGATCGCGGCATGACGGACGTCGCAATATTGTGCTGTCAGTTGATCCACTACCCCGATGGATCAATTGTTGAAGCGCCCGTCGCCGAGCGGCGACGGGCGTCTTTTTGCGCGCGCCGGCGTGCCGTCACCGCGGCGCGCCCGATCGCACGGCGTTCTGTATCATGTGCTGGCGTGCCTGGCCGCCCGTGCGGGCGCACGGCTTGCCGGCGCGACCGATCACGTTGCCAACATGAACGATAAAGCCTTGCCCGATTCCCCTTTCGCCGACGTTGGTCCTGCCGAGCTCGATGCGCTGCAGACGTTCGTCGAGCGTCATCCTCGCCTGCTCGTGCTGACCGGCGCGGGCATCAGCACCGATTCCGGCATTCCCGGTTACCGCGACCGCAATGGCCAATGGATGCGCTCGCCGCCGATTCAGCTTCAGGAATTCCTCGGCTCCGATGCCGCACGGCGCCGCTACTGGGCGCGCAGCATGATCGGCTGGCCGGTCGTCGGCCGCGCGCGGCCGAACGGGTCTCACGTCGCGCTGGCGCGGCTCGGCGGCGCGGGCCGGATCGAGCGCCTCGTCACGCAGAACGTCGACGGCCTGCATCAGCGCGCGGGCAGCGGCGACGTGATCGAGCTGCACGGCGGCATCAACGGCGTGACCTGCCTCGAATGCGGCGCGCATCACGCGCGGGCCGCGATCCAGGCCGTGCTTGAAGCCGACAATCCCGAACTGCTGGGCGCGCAGGCCGAGCCAGCCGCGGACGGCGACGCGCATCTCGAATGGGCCGCGCTCGATACGTTCCGCATCCCGGCGTGCCCCGCGTGCGGCGGCCTGCTGAAGCCGGCGGTCGTGTTCTTCGGCGAGAACGTGCCGCGCGAGCGCGTGGCGCTGGCGTCGCAGGCGCTCGAGGCGGCCGACGCGCTGCTCGTCGTCGGCTCGTCGCTGATGGTGTATTCCGGCTATCGCTTCTGCGTGTGGGCACAGGCGCAGCACAAGCCGGTTGCCGCACTCAATCTCGGCCATACGCGCGCCGACCCGATGCTGACGCTGAAGGTCGAGGCGCGCTGCGCACCCGCGCTCGACGCACTCGTGGCGCGGCTGGGGCTCGGGCGCAACAGCGAAGCGAAGGAGCATGCATCGTGACCGGCGCCGCTTCTTCCCCCGATCCGTCCGCGCGGCTGTCGGCGCCGGCGGCCGAACGCAATCGCGGGCCGATCCTCGACGTGCTGCGTCGCGTGCTGCCGGCGAGCGGCAGCGTGCTCGAAATCGCGAGCGGCACCGGGCAGCACGTCGTCCACTTCGCGCAGGCGTTGCCGGGCCTGCGCTGGCAGCCGAGCGATCCCGATGCGCAGGCGCGGCGTTCGATCGCCGCGTGGGTCGCGCATGCGGGCCTCGCGAACGTTGCCGGGCCGCTCGCGTTCGACGTGCGCGACACGCCATGGCCGGTCGCGGCGCTCGACGCGATCGTCTGCATCAACATGATTCATATCTCGCGGTGGGCCTGTACCGACGCGCTGTTCGCGGGCGCGTCGCGCGTGCTGCGGCCGGGCGGCGTGCTGTTCCTGTACGGTCCTTACCGTCGCGAAGGCCGGCATACGGCGCCATCGAACGAAGCCTTCGACCGGCAGTTGCGCAGCCGCGACCCGTCGTGGGGCGTGCGCGATCTCGAGACCGTGGTCGCGCTCGGCCTCGATCGCGGGCTCGACTGCATCGAGGTCGTCGAGATGCCGGCGAACAACCTGAGCGTCGTATTCCGGCGCCTGCCGCACGCGGAGCAATGACACGCAAGCGCGCAACGCCGCCGGGTTTCCACTATCCTTTCGCCTGTGCGCGCGGCCCGGCTCGGGTCGCGCCCCGTTTTTTCCGGAGAATTGACTAATGGGCAAACAAGCAATCGGTGTGATCGGGCTCGCGGTGATGGGCCGCAATCTCGCACTCAATATCGAGAGCCGCGGTTACGCGGTGTCTGTGTTCAACCGCAGCCGCGAGAAAACCGACGAACTGATCGCCGAATTCCCCGGCCGCAATCTGGTGCCGACCTATACGCTCGAAGAATTCGTCGCGTCGCTCGAAACGCCGCGCCGGATCCTGATGATGGTGAAGGCCGGGGAAGCGACCGATGCGACGATCGCCTCGCTCAAGCCGCTGCTCGAGAAGGGCGACGTGCTGATCGACGGCGGCAATACGCACTTCACCGACACGATCCGCCGCAACCAGGAACTCGCGCAGTCGGGCCTGCACTTCATCGGCACCGGCGTGTCGGGCGGCGAAGAGGGCGCGCTGCGCGGCCCGTCGATCATGCCCGGCGGCCAGCGCGACGCGTACGACCTCGTCGAGCCGATCCTGAAGCAGATCGCCGCGAAGGCGCCGTCCGACGGCGAGCCGTGCGTCGCGTACATGGGGCCGGACGGGGCGGGCCACTACGTGAAGATGGTCCACAACGGCATCGAATACGGCGACATGCAGCTGATCGCCGAAAGCTACTCGGTGCTGAAGGACGTCGCGGGCCTGACCAACGACGAACTCGGCGCGGTGTACACCGAATGGAACCAGGGCGAGCTCGACAGCTACCTGATCGAGATCACGTCGAAGATCTTCGGCAAGAAGGATGAAGAGACCGGCAAGCATCTCGTCGACGTGATCCTCGATCGCGCCGCGCAGAAGGGCACCGGCAAGTGGACGAGCCAGAATGCGCTGGATCTCGGCGTACCGCTGCCGCTCATCACCGAGTCGGTGTTCGCGCGCGTCCTGTCGTCGCTGAAGACCGAGCGCGTCGCGGCCAGCAAGATCCTGTCGGGCCCGGCCGCCGCGCCGTTCGACGGCGATCGTGCCGCGTTCGTCGAAGCGGTGCGCCGCGCGCTGTACCTGAGCAAGGTGATCTCGTACGCGCAGGGCTTCGCGCAACTGCGCACGGCGTCGGAAGAATACGGCTGGAACCTCGATCTCGGGACGATCGCGAAGATCTTCCGCGCGGGCTGCATCATCCGCGCGCGCTTCCTGCAGAAGATCACCGACGCGTATGCGAAGGATCCGGCGCTCGCGAACCTGCTGCTCGACCCGTACTTCAAGGACATCGCCGCGAACTACCAGACGTCGCTGCGCGACGTCGTGGTGGCCGCGGTGAAGGCCGGCGTGCCGGTCCCGGCGTTCGCATCGGCGGTCGCGTACTTCGACAGCTACCGTTCCGAGCGGCTGCCGGCGAACCTCGTGCAGGCGCAGCGCGACTTCTTCGGCGCGCATACGTTCGAGCGCACCGACAAGCCGGGCAGCTTCCACGCGAACTGGTCGTAACCGGCTGGCGGCGGCGGCATTGTTGCGAAAATCTATTCTTTGAATAGGGTTTTTCTATCCCGGATGCCGACATTGTTGGCTCCCGGGAAACAGTGTTTTCGTTCTTTCATGGTTTTCCCTAGGTGTTGTCGGGACTAAACTCTGTTCCATCGCTGCAGACATGGTGTGTGCGGCGGAGCAAAAAAATCCCGGAGGTAATCATGAAATCGCTGATCGCAACGTTCGCTGCTGCTGCTGTCCTCGCCGTCCCCGCCGTCTCGTTCGCCCAACAGAACGCGCCCGTCACCCGTGCACAGGTGAAGGCCGAACTGGCCCAGCTGCAACAGGCCGGCTACAAGCTGGGCAGCGATCGGACCAACTACCCGGAAGGCATCCAGGCTGCCGAAGCCCGCGTGAACCCGCAACAGAACGTCGCCGCTGCCGACACGACCGGCTACGGTGCGCAACCGGCCGCAGGCCAGGAATCGGGCGTACCGGCTGCCGCCAAGGCCGGCTGGCAAGTCAAGCGCATCGCGGATGGCGCACCGGTCTACAAGGGTCGTTAATGGTACGGCCGCGCTGGCGACCGCATCCGACCCCCTGTAATACGACAGCCCGTCGCACCGCATAGCGGTACGACGGGCTGTTTTCATTGGCGGCGCGCGATGCGCCGGCGTTCAGTGCAGCGGACGCCTGCCGCGCCCGATATCGCGGAACAGCGCTTCGGCCGGTTCCAGCACCTGCAGCCACGTTTCGTCGTAACCGCTCAGCGTATCGAGTGCGTCGCGCAACCGTTCGATCGCGAGGACCGGCAGCTCCACGCTGTGGCGCGTGGCGCCGGTCAGATGCGTGACGCTTGCCAGCTGGACGAGCGCATCGGCCGCTTCGGCGACGTCGGTCGCGAACACCAGGTGCCGGTTGAGCAATTCGACCAGACCGCTGGAATCGGCGAAATCGTCGGCGTCGAGCTGCACGGAGAGAAACGTCGCGTTATTCATTGTCGTGCTCCTCGTTGTCGTTGGATCGCGTTGCGCATCACCGAGTATAGGCGGCGATCGAAGCGGAGAATATGACGGGGCCGATACGGGCGGCGAGGGCGACGGCGCCCGGGAAACCCCCCGAGCGCCCGCCGGACGGCCCGCCTGGCACGGCTCGCGGCCCACTGGCGCGCGTGCGACGCCGCAAGATTGTTTCCGGATCAGCCAACTGTCGGGGCCTCGAGCGCGACAAATGGTATCTTTGCCGGTCGGGACGACGCGAAAAAGGGGCCGGTGAGCTCGTTCGCGCCGACGTTCCGCTGTGGAAACCGATGGCCGCGAAAGCGGTCGGATACTGGTTGAGCCGGCCGTTCGGCCGGACATCGTGCGTCGCGTGCCGGGGGGCGGTGGGCGGCGCAACGACGCAAATCCGGGAGGACCCTTGAGAGAAACTATTCCCATCCACGACGCGCTCACGCGCTGGCTGCCGCAGGCGGCGCTCGTTGCCGCGGCCATCGCGCTCACGGGCTGCACGATGACGCCGTGGACCGACAGCTGGCAACCCACGCGCCAATCGGCGCCCACGTCGGCTGCGACGCCGGGCGTGATTGCCGGCTATTACCGCGTGAACCCGGGCGATACGCTGGCGGGCATCGCGAACGCCTACGGGCAGCGCGTGCAGGACGTGGCCAGCTGGAACCACATGTCGCCCACCGACGCGGTGTCGCCGGGGCAGGTGCTGCGGGTCGCGCCGCCGCCGGCCGCGACCTCGTACGGGCAGCCGCCCGCGGCGGCCGCCCAGCCGGGCTCGCTCGCATGGCCGGCCACGGGTGTCGTCGCGACACCGTTCTCGGCCGGCAAGACGCGCGGCGTCGTGATCGTCGCATCCGGGCCCGACCATTCGGTGCGGGCCGCGGCAAACGGGCGCGTGGTGTACGCCGGCTCCGGCGTCAAGGCGTATGGTCCGCTCGTGATCCTGAAGCACGACAACGGGCTCATCACGGCCTACGGGCACAACGGCAAGCTGCTCGTCAACGAAGGCGACGCGGTGCGCCAGGGGCAGCCGGTCGCCGAAATGGGCACCGACGCGAGCGGTCGTTCGACGTTCGAGTTCGAAGTCCGTCAGAACGGCAAGGTCGTCGATCCGATGAACTTCCTGCCGCGCAACGGCGGCTGATCGCCGGCATCGCCACGTGTGCGCCGGGTGGCGCACACGTTCCCGCCTTTTTCACCTTTTCCGTCTTCATCCTTCCTTGAGCATCGCGCCGCCGGACTGTCTCGCACGATTGCCGAGCCAGCAAATGCCCAATGCGAGCGCCGCCGCGCCGAGCGCGATCAGCGAACACTGGATCGCGACGGGCAGGTAGCCGTGCGGCCGCGGATCGACGAACGGGTAGGGATACCAGTTCTCCACCGCGCCGCGCACGAGCGTATAGCCGAGATAGACGACCGGAAAGCCGAGCCACGCGAACGCGCTGCGGCGCGGAATCGGCGAGCGCGGTTCGACATAGAGCCAGTCGCACAGCATCACGAGCGGCACGATCCGGTGCAGTACCCAGTTGTTGAACGCAGGCGTGACGTGGCGCAGCGCATCGAGCCGCGCGAGCAGGAGCTCGTAGACGATCGCGGTGATCAGCACGTACAGCACCGCCGCGCCGCGCATCGATTCGTAGCGGGCCGAGCCGGGGCGCGCGAGGCGCCACAGCCCCGCGGCCAGCATCGCGGCCGCGTAGAGGCTGCTCAGTTGCGTGAAGTAGCTGAGGTAGTTGCCGAGATGGAAGTTCGGCAGGCGCCAGTAGTCGGCGATGCTGTGCAGCGTGGTGGACACCGCGAGCAACGCGGCGATCAGCCGATAGGCCGCAACGAAGAACGCTTTGCTCATGATGCCCGCGCGCCGTCGCACCAAAGCTTCATCGTGCCACAGCCGCTCGCGCGCGCGATGCGGATTTTCCATAGGGCGGTCTTGTACGGCGCGCGCGGCGCGCGTTGACGATTCGTCGGATATTTGATCGGGCCGTGCAAAACCGGACGCCCGTGCGGCTACAATCGTCACGGCGTTGACTGGCGCAGGCCGATCGCAACTGGCGCCCTCCCCGAATACAACACGAGACCAAGCATGAGAAACATCCTCGCGAAACAGACGCGCTACAGCTCGCCCGCGATCTTCTTCCACTGGGCCATCTTCCTGCTGGTCGCGCTGGCCTACCTGGCCATCGAGATTCGCGGGCCGAAAGGCAGCGACAGCCGTGCGTTCTGGATGAACGTGCATCTGACGGCCGGTACGTTCGTCCTCGTGCTGTCGGTGCTGCGCGTGCTGTGGCGAGTCGTCAGCCGCGTGCCGGAAGCCATTCCGCAGGCGACGCTGCTGCGCTGGCTGTCGAAGCTCGCGCATGTCGCGCTCTACGTGTTCATCATCGCGCAGCCGCTGCTCGGCATCATGATGATCAACATGGGCGGCAAGCCGGTGTCGCTCGACTGGCTCGGCGTGTCGTTCACGCTGTTCGGCCCCGACAAGGCACTGCGGCCGACGATCAAGGAAGCGCACGAGCTGATCGGCAACGCGTTCTATTTCGTGATCGGCCTGCATGCGCTGGCCGCGCTCTACCATCACTTCATCCGGCGCGACGACGTGCTGCGGCGCATGGCGCCCTGATCGTCCCGTTTCCGGAGCGCGCGGCACGCGGGGGCGCATGGTTGTGTTGACAACCATGCGCCCCCGCTTCGTTTACCGTCATGCGCACTGGTCACCACGTCGAACATTCGGTAACATCGCGGCTGCCTTTACATTTCGCTTACTCGTCGCCGTACATGTTGCACCGACATCGTCACCTGACTGCCTGGCTTGGCCTGCTCGCGATCTGGATCGCGATCGCGGCGCCGCTGGTGTCGCAGTGGCGTATCGCGCATGCGGCCACGCCCGACGCGATCGTCTGCGGTACCGAGCATGGTGCGCATCGTTCGTCCGATGCGGGCGGCATGCACGATCGTGCGCTGCATCTCGACGCATGCGGCTACTGCGGCTTCTTCGCTCATAGCCCGGCCATCGGCGCGCCTGCCGCCGCATCGGTCGGCGCCATGCCAGTCGTTTCCGTTTTCGCCGCCGCGTCGCCTGCCGCCGCGGCGCGCAGCGACCGCTATCCGCGCGCCTATCCGCGCGCACCGCCCGAGCGCGCCTGACGCGTTTCCCGCCGTTCCTACTTCCGCCGATATCCGTGCGGCCCGTCGAGGCCGCGTGGAGGGCGTCACTCGGGCTTTCGATCATGATCAATTTCCAGTTGCGTGCGCCGTGTGCGTCACGCACTACCGGTGTGCGGCCGCTGCCGCGCATGCTGAAACTTACCGTTCCCGCGCTGGCCGTCGGCGCGCTGGCCGCGAGCGCTGCCGCAGCCGAAACCGCGCACGCGGCCGGTGCGACGGCGAACGACGCCGGCGTGCTTCTGCCGCCCGTCGAAGTCGTCGCATCGCCGCTGTCGACGCCGCTCGTCGTCGTCACGGATCCGAAGGCGCCGCGCCAGCCGCTGCCCGCCAGCGACGGCGCCGATTACCTGAAGACGATCCCCGGCTTCACGTCGATCCGCAGCGGCGGCACGAACGGCGACCCCGTGCTGCGCGGGATGTTCGGGTCACGGCTGAACATCCTGGCGAACGGGATGCCGACGCTCGGCGCGTGCCCGAACCGGATGGACGCGCCGACGTCGTATATCGCGCCGGAAAGCTATGACAAGGTCACCGTCGTGAAGGGGCCGCAGACCGTGTTGTATGGCCCGGGCGCGTCGGCCGGCACCGTGCTGTTCGAGCGCGTGACGCCGCGTTTCGAGCGCCCCGGCATGCGCTTCGACGGCAGTCTCGTCGGCGGGTCGTTCGGCCGCAACGACCAGAACATCGACCTGAGCGCCGGCATGCCGGACGTCTATGGCCGCGTGAGCGCGAACCACGCGCATTCGCAGGACTACAAGGACGGCAACGGCAACACGGTGCCGTCGCAGTGGGACAAGTGGAACGCCGATGCGGCGCTCGGCTGGACGCCCGACGACCATACGCGCGTCGAGCTGGCCGCCGGCACCGGCGACGGTTATGCGCGCTACGCGGGCCGCGGGATGGACGGCGCGCATTTCCGCCGAGAGACGTTCGGCCTGTCGTTCGACAAGCGGCATCTCGGCGACGTGCTCGACCGGATCGAGGCGCGCGTGTACTACAACGAAGCCGATCACGTGATGGACAACCATACGTTGCGGCAGCCCGACCCGACGAGCAGCATGCCGATGCGGATGGCCGCGGACGTGCGACGCCGCACGCTCGGCGCGCGTGCGGCCGCGACGTTGCGCTTCGGCGACGACTTCAAGTTCGTCACGGGTGTCGACGCGCAATCGAACCGGCTCGATTCGCGCTCCGCGATGGGCTGGCAGAACTACGGCGACCAGCCGTGGGATGCGCAGGCGACGATGTGGAACGCGGGCGTGTTCGGCGAGCTGACGTGGTATGCGAGCGACGTATCGCGCGTGATCGGCGGCGCGCGCGTCGATTATGCGAGCGCACGCGACAAGCGCGCGATGAAGCGCGGCATGATGACGAGCAGGCCGAACCCGACCTTCGACGACGATCGGACGAAGGTGCTGCCGAGCGGCTTCGTGCGCTACGAGCGCGATCTCGCGTCGCTGCCCGTCACGTGGTATGTGGGGATCGGCCACGCGGAGCGTTATCCGGACTACTGGGAACTGTTCTCCGCGACGCGCGGGCCGGCCGGTTCGGTCAATGCGTTCTCGGCGGTGCAGCCGGAGAAGACCACCCAGCTCGATATCGGCGCGCAATACAAGAGCGACCGGTTCGATGCCTGGGTGTCGGCGTACGCGGGCTACGTACAGGACTTCATCCTGTTCAACTATGCGGCCGGCATGATGGGGCCGACCACGCAGGCAACCAACGTCAACGCGCAGATCATGGGCGGCGAAGCCGGCGTGTCGTGGCGGCCGGTCGCGCCGCTGCGCGTCGAGACGTCGCTCGCGTATGCGTGGGGGCGCAACGTGGCGAGCGGCGATCCGCTGCCGCAGATGCCGCCGCTCGAGGCGCGCATCGGGCTCGAATACACGCGCGGCGCATGGTCGGCAGGCGGCCTGTGGCGCATCGTTGCGCCGCAGCATCGCTATGCACCGAATGAGGGCAACGTGGTCGGCAAGGACTTCGGCTCGAGCGCCGGATTCGGCGTGCTGTCGCTGCATACGCAGTACAACGTCGGCAAGACCGTGCAGATCTCGGTCGGCGTCGATAACGTGCTCAACAAGGCCTACACCGAGCATCTGAACCTCGCCGGCAACGCGGGCTTCGGCTATCCGGCGAACGCGCCGGTGATGGAGCCGGGGCGTACCGCGTGGGTGCGCGTGAGCGCGAAGCTGTAGCGCGCATCGCGCATGTGCGTCGCAGCATGCGCAGGCGTGAACGCCGCACCGCCCGAAGGGCGGTGCGCGTCAACCGATTAGAGAACCGTATCTAGTCGGGGAGCAAACGTTGGCGAGTCGTGCTTCACTCCCGCATTCGACACACGCGGTGCGCGCGATGCGGCGTGCGTGTCGATCCGGTGTCATTCGCACCGGCAGCACAATAATCAGGAGAACATGCATGGCCAGATCGATACGTTCCAGGGTAATGGCAGGGGCAGTGGCATGCGCGATGAGCGTCGCGCCGTTCGCGGGGACGGCCGCGCTGACGACGCTCGCGACGACGCGCACGGCGATGGCGGCAACCGCGCCCGTCGACGACTATGCGACGACGCGCTATCCGATCATTCTCGTGCACGGGCTGACCGGCACCGACAAGTATGTGGGCGTACTCGAGTACTGGTACGGCATCCAGGAAGATCTGGAGCAGCATGGCGCGACCGTCTACGTCGCGAACCTGTCGGGCTTCCAGAGCGACGATGGCCCCAATGGGCGCGGCGAACAGTTGCTGGCTTACGTGAAGACGGTGCTCGCCGCGACCGGCGCGACCAAGGTCAATCTCGTCGGTCACAGCCAGGGCGGATTGACGTCGCGCTATGTCGCGGCCGTCGCCCCCGATCTCGTCGCGTCGGTGACGACGATCGGCACGCCGCATCGCGGCTCCGAGTTCGCCGACTTCGTGCAGAGTGTGCTCGCGTACGATCCGACCGGGTTGTCGTCGACGGTGATCGCCGCATTCGTCAATGTATTCGGGATCCTGACGAGCAGCAGCCACAACACGAACCAGGACGCCCTCGCGTCGTTGAAGACGCTGACGACCGCGCAGGCCGCCGCCTACAACCAGAACTATCCGAGCGCGGGCCTCGGCGCGCCCGGAAGTTGCCAGACCGGCGCGCCGACGGAAACCGTCGGCGGCAACACGCATCTGCTGTATTCGTGGGCCGGCACGGCGATCCAGCCGACGCTTTCCGTGCTCGGCGTGACGGGAGCGACGGACACGAGCACGCTTCCGCTCGTCGATCCGGCGAACGCGCTCGACCTGTCGACGCTCGCGCTGTATGGCACGGGCACGGTGATGATCAACCGCGCCTCGGGCCAGAACGACGGGCTCGTGTCGAAGTGCAGCGCGCTGTACGGCAAGGTGCTGAGCACGAGCTACAAGTGGAACCATCTCGACGAGATCAACCAGTTGCTCGGCGTGCGCGGCGCGTATGCGGAAGATCCGGTCGCGGTGATCCGCACGCATGCGAACCGGTTGAAGCTCGCGGGCGTGTAATCGATGGCGGCACGTGAAAGGCGCGCGCCGCTGGCGCGGCGCGTGGCGATCTATGGTGTCGTGGGGCTGGCTGCGATTGCCGGCGTCGCGATGTGGGGCGGTGCGGGATCGCATCGCGGCACGGGTGCCGGCGGCGGCGTGTCGGATGCGGCCGCGGTGGGCGGCGTGGCGGCCGCCGCGCCGCAGCCCACCGTGCCGGCGAGTGCGGGCCTCCCGCCGTCGCTCGCCGGCTCCAGCGCGCCGCGGTTGCCGCTCGATGCGGGCGGCCATCTCGCGAAGTCGCGCGCGGTGCGCGACTTCTTCGACTATTGCCTGAGCGCGCGGAGCGACCTGAGCGCGGCCGCGCTCGATGCGTTCGTCGTACGCGAGATCGCGGCGCAGCTCGAGGGCACGGTCGCGCAGGCCGAGGCGCTCGACGTGTGGCACCGGTATCGCGCGTATCTCGACGCGCTCGCGACATTGCGCGATGCCGGAGCAGTCGACAAGTCGGATCTGGGCGCGTTGCAGGTGGCGCTGGATCAGCGCGCGTCGATCGCGTATCGCACGCTCGGCGACTGGAGCCAGCCGTTCTTCGGTGCGGAGCAGTGGCGGCAGCGCCACGACCTCGCACGGTTGAGGATCGTTCAGGATCGCTCACTGACGGATGCGCAGAAGGCCGAGCGGCTCGCGGCGCTCGAACAGCAGATGCCGGCCGACGAACGCGCGGCGCAGCAGCGCGTGGAGCGGCAGCGCGCCGCGATCGACCAGATCGCGCAATTGCAGAAGAGCGGCGCGACGCCCGATGCGATGCGCGCGCAACTGACGCAGACGCTTGGCCCCGAGGCGGCGGCGCGCGTCGCGCAGATGCAGCAGGACGATGCGTCGTGGCAGGGCCGTTACGCGGATTATGCGGCCCAGCGTGCGCAGATCGAATCGGCCGGTCTATCGCCGCAGGAGCGCGACGCACGGATCGCGGCGCTGCGGCAGCGTGTGTTCACGAAGCCCGGCGAAGCCGTGCGCGCGGCGTCGCTCGATCGCGGCGCCGGCGGCATGCAGTGAACCGGGCGCCGCCGCGTATGACCAACCCTATGCCGCGCGCGTGATGTCCCGCGGCAGATGGTGCTCGATGGTATCGGCGAGCGTGTCGAACGCGGGCCGGATGCCTTCGTGCGCGACGCATGCATAGCCGAGCAGCAGGCCCTGCCGAGCGGTATCGAGGTTGCTGTAGTAGCTGGTGAGCGGGCGCACGATGACACCGGCGTCGAATGCGCTCTGCGTGACCGCGCGATCGTCGCACGCGTCGGGCAGGCCGAGCACCAGATGCAGGCCGGCCTCGTCGCCCATCACCGGCAGCGCGTCGCCGAAGCGCGCGCGGATCGCGTCGATCATCAGTTGCCGGCGCTCGCCGTACAGCGTGCGCATTCGTCTGACGTGCGAAGTGAGGTGGCCGTCCATGATGAATTCGGCGAGCACGGCCTGCTGCATCAACTGGCCTTCGCGGTACAGCTCCGACAGCCCGGTGCGGAAGGTGTCCACAAGATGCTCGGGCACGACCATGTAGCCCATCCGCAGCCCCGGGAACAGCATCTTGCCGAGGCTGCCGACGTAGATCACGCGGCCGCCGTCGTCGAGGCCCTGCAGCGACGCGAGCGGGCGGCTGCCGTAGCGGAATTCGCTGTCGTAGTCGTCCTCGATGATCCAGCAGCGGTGCTGGCGCGCATATTCGAGCAGCATGCGGCGCCGCGCGAGACTCATCACCATCCCGAGCGGGTACTGATGCGACGGCGTGACGAGCACGAGCCGCGGCGGATGCTGCATGTCGCTCGCGCTCGGGTCGAGCCCTTCCTGGTCGACCGGCACCGGCGCGAGCGTGAGGCCGGTTGCCTGCAAGACGCTGCGCACGCCCCAGTAGCACGGTTCCTCGACCCACGCGCGATCGCCGATGTCGGACAGCAGCCGCACCGCGAGATCGATCGACTGGTGGATGCCCGTCGTGATGATCACCTGGTCCGGCGAGCATTTGACCGAGCGCGCGACGCGCAGGTAATCGGCGAGCGCCCGCCGCAGCGGCCGGTAGCCGCCGCCCGGCGCATAGGTCAGCAGTTCCGGATTGGCCTCCTTCCACAGCCGCGCCTGCAGGCGGCTCCACGTGCGGCTGGGGAATTCCGACACGTCCGGCACGCCCGGCATGAACGCACCCCACTGGCGCCGCGAGACGCCCGCATGCTCGATCAGCTGCCGCCCGCGCATCGACAGGCTGCCCTGCGCGTTGGGCGGCGGCGGTTCGTCCGTGGCCGACGGCGGCGGCGCGGCGCCCGGCACGCGGATCGCGGCGGCGTCCGGCCGCGTGTCGGCCACGTAGGTGCCGCTGCCGGTCGTCGTCAGCACGTAACCTTCGGCCGTCAGCTGGTCGTACACGTGGAGGACCGTATTGCGCGCGATCGACAGGTCGCCCGCGAGCGTGCGCGAACTCGGCAGCTTTGTTCCCGGCCCCAATTCTCCGGTCAGGATGGCCTGCTGCATCAGTTGCAGCAGCTGCCGGTACATCGGTTCGGGCGAACTGCGGTCGATGCGGGCGGAGAGCCAGTCGGCGACGATCACGGTATCCAAAGTGGTCCTACTTGGAATATTGAAATGGTTCCCTATTGTAGAACCGTGCGCGCCGTATAGTGGCTCGCATCTCAAAATCAATTGTCGCGAAGCAAGGGGACAGCCACGATGAAGTCCGATGATGTGATCGTCAGCTTTCGCGGCGTGCGGAAGACCTACGACGGCGAGACGCTGGTCGTCAAATCGCTCGACCTCGATATCCACCGTGGGGAATTCCTGACGCTGCTCGGGCCGTCGGGCTCGGGCAAGACGACCTGCCTGATGATGCTCGCCGGTTTCGAATTCCCGACCGGCGGCGAGATTCGCCTCGACGGCGAGCTGCTGAACACCGTGCCGCCGCACAAGCGCAACATCGGCATGGTGTTCCAGAACTACGCGCTGTTTCCGCACCTGACGGTCGAGCAGAACGTCGCGTATCCGCTGACCGTGCGCAAGCTGCCCGCCGCCGAGCGCACGGAGCGCGTCGCGCATGCGCTGAAGATGGTGCAGATGGAGCGCTTCGCGAAACGCTATCCGGCGCAACTGTCGGGCGGCCAGCAGCAGCGCATCGCGCTGGCGCGCGCGCTCGTGTTCGAGCCGAAGCTGGTGCTGATGGACGAGCCGCTCGGCGCTCTCGACAAGCAGCTGCGCGAACACATGCAGTACGAACTGAAGGCGCTGCACGAAAAGCTCGGCGTGACCTTCGTGTACGTGACGCACGACCAGGGCGAGGCGTTGACGATGTCCGATCGCGTCGCCGTGTTCGACAAGGGCATCGTGCAGCAGCTCGACACCGTCGATCGCCTGTACGAATCGCCGTGCAACGAATTCGTCGCGAACTTCATCGGCGACAGCAACCGGCTGCGCGGCACCATCGCGCGCGTCGACGGCGAATTCTGCGAATTCCGGCTCGACGACGGCACGAAGCTCGTCGGCCGCCATATCGGCGAAGCCGCCGAGGGCGCGTCGGCCGTCGCGTGCATCCGCCCCGAACGCATGAGCCTCGCGGCACACGGCGTGAATGGTGTGAATGGCGCGAATGGCGCCGCCGCCAATTGCGTGAGCGGCGAGGCACGCAGCCTCATCTATTTCGGCGATCACGTGCGCATGCGCTGCGCGCTGCCTGGCCAGGACGAATGCTTCGTGAAGGTGCCGCTCGGCACCGGCGCGCTCGACGCGTTCTCGCCCGGCGCGCCGGTCTCGCTTGCATTCTCGCCCGAACACCTGCGCGTGTTCGCGTGAGCATGGTTTCCCCGGTTTTCCGCAGCACGTCGTCAACAACAAAGCCCACTTCCACCACGAGAGGAGAGGAACCATCATGAAACGAGCAAGCTTTACCGCGCGCCGCACGGCGCTCGCGCTGGCACTGGTCGCGTTTGGCGCATCGGCCGCGGCTGCCGAGCTCACGGTCATCAACTTCGGCGGCGCGAACGGCGACGCGCAGAAGGCCGCGTTCAACCAGCCGTTCGAGAAGGCGACCGGCAACAAGGTCACGGCCGTCGAATACAACGGCGAGCAGGCGAAGGTGAAGGCGATGGTCGAGGCGAAGCACGTCAACTGGGACGTGGTCGAAGTCGAATCGGGCGACCTGAACCGCGGCTGCGACGAAGGGCTGTACGAGAAGCTCGACTGGTCGAAGATCGCGAAGAAATCCGACCTGATTCCGGAGTCGCCGCAGGTGTGCGGCGTCGGCTTCTTCGTATGGTCGACGGCGCTGTCGTACAACGCGGACAAGCTGAAGTCGGCGCCGACCGGCTGGGCCGATTTCTGGAACGTGAAGAAATTCCCCGGCAAGCGCGGGATGCGCAAGGGCGCGCGCTATAACCTCGAATTCGCGCTGATGGCCGACGGCGTCGCGACGAAGGACGTCTACAAGGTGCTCGGCACGAAGGCCGGCCAGGATCGCGCGTTCAAGAAGCTCGACGAGCTGAAGCCGTACATCCAGTGGTGGGAAGCGGGTGCGCAGCCGCCGCAGTTCCTCGTCGCCGGCGACGTCGTGATGTCGACCGCGTACAACGGCCGCATCGACGCCGCGCAGAAGGAAGGCAAGAACCTGAAGGTCGTGTGGAACGGCAGCATCTACGACCTCGACTACTGGGCGATTCCGAAGGGTTCGCCGAACAAGGCGCTCGCCGAGCAGTACATCGCGTACACGCTGACGCCGAAGCCGCAGCAGGCGTATGCGCAGCACATCGCGTACGGCCCGACGAACGTCGCCGCGATCAAGTCGCTCGACGCGAAAACGCTCGCGAACCTGCCGAACTCGCCGGCCAACGGCAAGAACGCGGTACTGGAGGACATCGGCTTCTGGACCGACCACAGCGACGAGCTCGAACAGCGCTTCGCCGCGTGGGCAACGAAGTAACCGGTCAGGCATCCTCACGGGTGTCGTGATGCAACCGGCCGCGCGACGCGTCGATCGTGTCGCGCGGCATTCCGCCGGAACGTGCCCGGCCGGAGAGAACCGTTGAATACCATGACGATCGCGCCTTCCCCGCCGTCGGCCGCCGCGCTCAAGCGCGAGCTGAAGGCCGCCGAGGCCCGCAAGCGCACGATGGCGCTGCTGCTGGTGGCGCCGCTCGCGATTTTCCTGCTGCTGATTTTCGTCGTGCCGATCGGCACGCTGCTCACGCGCGCGGTGCAGAACCCGGAGATCGCGACCGCATTGCCGAACACGGTCGCCGCGTTGTCGGGCTGGGACCGCAAGACGCCGCCGGCGGACGCCGCGTATGCCGCGCTCGCGGCCGACATGACGAAGGTGGCCGACAGCGAGGCGATGGGCGCGCTCGCACGGCGCCTGAACACCGAGATTCCCGGCTATCGCTCGCTCGTCGCGAAGACGGCGCGCGCGATGCCGCTGAAGGGCGACGGCGACGCGGCGCTCACGCCTGCGCAGACGCGCGCGAAATTCATCGACCTCGATGCGCGCTGGGGCGAGATCGCATACTGGCAGTCGATCGCGAAGAACGGCAGCCAGGTGTCGCCGTTCTACCTGCTCGCGGCGCTCGATTACAAGCAGGACGGCTTCGGCCGCATCGTGCAGGCCGATCCCGACCAGTCGATCTACCTCGCGATCTTCGGGCGCACGTTCGTGATCGGCATCGCCGTCACGCTGTTCGCGCTGCTGCTCGGTTATCCGCTTGCATACTGGATCTCGACGCTGTCGGAACGACGCGCGAACCTCGTGATGATCCTCGTGCTGATTCCGTTCTGGACCTCGGTGCTCGTGCGCGTCGCCGCATGGATCGTGCTGCTGCAGAGCGAAGGGCTCATCAACACGGCGCTGATCGGCAGCGGGCTGATCTCGCATCCGCTGACGCTGCTGTTCAATCGCGTCGGCGTGTACATCTCGATGACGCACATCCTGCTGCCGTTCATGATCCTGCCGCTCTACAGCGTGATGAAGTCGATTCCGCCGACCTACCAGCGCGCGGCCGTGTCGCTCGGCAGCCATCCGTTCGCCGCGTTCTGGCGCGTGTACGTGCCGCAGACCTATCCGGGCGTCGGCGCGGGCGCGCTGCTCGTGTTCATCCTCGCGATCGGCTACTACATCACGCCCGCGCTGCTCGGCGGGCCGAACGACCAGATGGTCAGCTACTACGTCGCGTACTTCACGAACGTGACGATCAACTGGGGCATGGCATGTGCGCTCGGCGGGCTGCTGCTCGCGGCGACGCTCGTGCTGTACGCGGTGTACGGGCGCTTCACGCGCACCAACGTGAGCCTCGGCTGAGCGCCGGGCACAGGGAAACGGGAAGGGGATGCCGACCATGAAACTCGCCAGGCCGCTGTTCGCGCCGCACATGTCGTTCGTCGAGCGCGCGTGGTACGTCGCGTTGCGCGTGCTCGTCGTGCTGACGCTGCTGTACCTGATCCTGCCGGTGCTCGCGATCGTGCCGCTGTCGTTTTCGTCGAGCACATTCCTCGTCTATCCGATTCCGGGCTTCTCCACACGCTGGTACGAGAACCTGATCGCATCGGACGAGTGGCGGATGGCCGCGAAGAACAGCTTCATCGTCGCGCCGTCGGCGACCGTCGTCGCGACCGTGCTCGGCACGCTCGCGGCCATCGGCCTGACGAAGGCCGATTTCCGTGGCAAGGGGCTGCTGATGGCCGTGCTGCTGTCGCCGATGATCGTGCCCGTCGTCGTGGTCGGCGTCGGCATGTACCTGTTCTTCGCGCCGCTCGGGCTCGCGAACACCTACACGGGGCTGATCGCCGCGCACGCGGCGCTCGGCGTGCCGTTCGTCGTGACGACGGTGGCCGCGACGCTGCAGGGCTTCAACCAGAACCTCGTGCGCGCGAGTCTGTCGCTCGGCGCGAATCCGGTCACGACGTTCTTCCGCGTGACGCTGCCGGTGATCGCGCCGGGCGTGATGTCGGGCGCGCTGTTCGCGTTCGCGACGTCGTTCGACGAAGTGGTCGTCACGCTGTTCCTCGCGGGCGCGGACCAGACGACGCTGCCGCGCCAGATGTTCACGGGCATCCGCGAGAACATCAGCCCGACGATCGCCGCGCTCGCCACGATTCTGATCGTCTTCTCGACGAGCCTGCTGCTCGCCCTCGAATGGCTGCGCGGCCGCAATGCGCGGCGTGCGGTGTCGTAAATAGCGGCGCCGGCCGGACCGTTCGCCAGGCCGCGAGGCCGCCGATCGTTGCGTCTTCAACGATGCCGTGCACCCGACACGGCATGACGAAGCTTTCGTTTGGCTGACCGACGGGGCGGCCGCCTGCACGTTCGATGCGGCTCTGCAACAATACGGCTCGCGGTGCCGCGCGTCCCGTTGCCGTTGCACGGAGGATGCGGTGCCGCGCCGCTCAATCCGCGACGCCGCGCGTCGCTCGTCAGCCGAGCCCATCTTGTCCGAACTCGCTTCCCCCGCCGGCGCGCACGAGCCGGCCGTCAACTGGCGCGCGATGTCCGCCGTGCTGCTGGCCGTCGCGCTCGCGACGCTCGACACCGCGATCGCGAACACCGCGCTGCCCGCCATCGCGACCGACCTGCATGCGTCGCCGGCCGCGTCCGTGTGGATCATCAACGCATACCAGCTCGCGATGGTCGCGACGCTGCTGCCGTTCGCGTCGCTCGGCGACATCGTCGGCCACAAGCGCGTGTATGTCGCCGGGCTGGCGGTGTTCACGCTGGCGTCGCTCGGTTGTTCGCTCGCGTCGACGCTGCCGATGCTGACGGCCGCGCGCATCGTGCAGGGCTTCGGCGCGAGCGCGATCATGAGCGTCAACGTCGCGCTGATCCGCGGCCTGTTTCCCGCGCACCGGCTCGGGCGCGGCGTCGGTTTCAACGCGCTCGTCGTCGGCGTGTCGTTCGCGGTCGGGCCGACGATCGCGTCGCTGATCCTGTCGGTGGCCGCGTGGCCATGGCTGTTCGCGGTGAACGTGCCGCTCGGCGTGTTCGCGCTCGCGGTGGCGATTCCGTCGCTGCCGCGGACGGCGCGCGGCAAGCATGCGTTCGATCCGGTTGCCGCGCTGTTCAACGTGATCACGTTCGCGTCGCTGATCTTCGCGCTCGGCGAATTCGCGCAGCGCGGGCCGCTGACGGTCGTGTTCGCGGCGGCCGCGGTGGCGTTCGCGTTCGGCTGGTTGCTGATTCGCCGCCAGGCCGGGCATCCGGCGCCGATGCTGCCGGTCGACCTGTTCCGCCGGCCCGTGTTCACGCTGTCGGCGCTGACCGCCGTGTGCGCGTTCGCCGCGCAGGGGCTTGCGTTCGTGTCGCTGCCGTTCTATTTCGAAACCGTCCTGCATCGCAGCGCGGTCGAGACGGGATTCCTGATGACGCCGTGGTCGGCGATCGTCGCGCTTGCCGCGCCGATCGCGGGGCGGCTGTCGGATCGTTATCCGCCCGGGCTGCTCGGTGCGATCGGCCTGGCGTTGCTGAGTGCGGGCATGGTGTCGCTCGCCGCGCTGCCGGTGTCGCCGGGCGTCGTCGACATCGGCTGGCGGATGATGCTGTGCGGCGCGGGCTTCGGCTTCTTCCAGTCGCCGAACCTGAAAGCGCTGATGTCGAGCGCGCCGCCCGAGCGCAGCGGCGGCGCGAGCGGGATCATCGCGACCGCGCGGCTGATCGGGCAGGCGACGGGCGCGGCGCTGGTCGCGCTGTCGTTCGGAATCGCGGGGCGCCACGGGCCGACGCTTGCGTTGATGCTCGGGGCGGGCTTCGCGGGCGCGGCGAGCGTCGCGAGCGGGCTGCGGCTGTTCGCGCCGTCGCATCGGGCCGGCGCGCCGGTCGTGTCGGAGCCCGTGAAGGAGCGGGCGACGGAGTAGGGGCGTGCGCGAACGCGGCGCACGTTGACGACGCAACGACGATCACGGGAACGTCACTCACGAACCGGCGCGCGGCAAGCCATCGCCGCGCGCTGGTCCTCATGCATCGCTCAGAACCCGCCCGACTTGATCAGCTGGTTGAGGTTCGCGATGTTCAGGCTGCCGAAGCCGGTCGTCAGATCCCAGCCGGTGCCGGCGGTGTAGCCGTACCCCTGATAGCCGTTGTTGCCCGACACGACGTCATAGCGCACGAGCGACGGATGCGACGGAATGTCCGCATAGAAATTGGCTGCCGGGAAGCCGAGGCCCGTGCCGTTCGCCGCGAGCAACCGCGCCCAGAGGCCCGTGAAGATCGGCGCGGCGAGGCTCGTGCCGCCGATCTGCTGCAACTGGCCGTAGTTGTAGATGTACGCGCCCGTGCTCTGCGCGGCGTCGAACGCGACGTCCGGCAACTGGCGATTGCTGCCCGACTGCCACGACGGCGCGGGCAGGATCGTGCTGACGCCGCCGCCCGTCGCCCACAGCTTGCCGTTCGAATCGAGCCCTTCGTTCCACACCGTCTCGTTCGAGAACGCACCGGCCGACGTCGTGTAGAGCGTCGTGCCGCCGATCGCGAGCACGTGCGGCGACGAAGCCGGCCACGATACCGTGTAGTTCGAGCCGTCCGGGTAGCCGCGGTTGTTGCACTCGTACACGCCTTCGTCGCCCGACGATACCGAGAAGGTCTGGCCCTGCGCCGCGGCCGTCGTGAAGATCTGCTCCTCGGCGTCGATCGTGCCGTCCGCGTTCGCATCGGTTTCGCACCAGCCGAGCGAGACGTTGATCACCTTCGCGGTGTTGTCCGACACCGCTCGGTTGAACGCCTGCGTGAGGCCCGTGTTGCCGGCGGCGTTGAGGTCCGCCATGTAGAACACCAGCTTGCCGACCTGGCCGCCGGCCGAGCCGACGATCGACTGGCTGTCGAGATCCCATTCGCCCTGGCCGTCCTGGTCGTCGGTGTAGCTGCCGCCCGTGCCGTTGGTCTTGACGGTCTGCGTCGTGACCGTGCCGTAGCCGTTGCTCGACGTGAACTGCTTCAGGTCCTGCAGCGTCTGCGATACGCCGCCGATCGTGATGATGCCGACGGTCACGCCGGCCGCGGTCGGCACGCCGGTCGCGTTGTAGAGGCCCGGAAATTCCTTCGGATAGTGGCCCGTCGCCGTGCCGGCGGCGAGCGCCTGCGGCTTCGCCACGTTGCCGATGCGCAGCATCGGCCGCGCACGCGCGACGCTCTGCAGCCCGAGCACCGAGCCGACGACGTCGCCGAGTGCGCGCGGCACCTGCGCGGTCGACGTGTTGGCGAAGCCCGAACGGCCCGCGTACTGGAAGCGCACGAGCGACGTGTTGAACGCGGTCTTCACCGTGCCGGCCGTGCCGTGCGCGGAGACCAGCAGCCGGTTCGGCGCGACTTCGACGTTCACGAAGCCGCTCTTGTGCAGATAGTCGACGACCGACTTCACCTGCGCTTCGGTCGGCGCGTAGTTCGCGAGGAACTGCTCGTGCGTCAGGTACTGGCGGTAATGCGCGCTGCCGGGCCGGTTCACGTCGCGCGCCAGTTGCTTGAGCTGGGCGGCGTTGCGCAGCTTCAGGCTGACGACGACGTCGGTCGTCTCGCCGGCCGCGAGTTCGAGCGACGGCGCCGCGCTGCGCGCCATCAACTGCGGGCCGGTCAGAAAGGCCTTCGTATGGGTATCGACCCAATCCGTCGCCGCGTGCGCCGCGGCGGCGGCGAACACGAGCGGTGCCACGCACGCAAGGCGGCGGGGCGACGGAAGGGAAAGGGCAAACCACGCGTTCCTTTTCATCGGGAGTCCTTTTTTAGGAGAGACGACGTTACTGGAACCCCCGGCCCTTGTGGGGCCGCGAGCGGTGACGAGCGTAGGGCGTCGGTGCCGAACGGGTAGCTGCCAGTTTCCATAGCTGTCAGTTCTGACAACGGGGGCGCACGCGTGCGTGCGCGGCGCGGTACGCACCGGTCGTGGCGGGGCCGGCGAGCGGAACCGGTTCGCGGTGCGACGGCGCGGCAACGCACGTCGCGCACACGCACGAGTCGTTCGTTGCAGCATCGGAACGTGCGCGGTCGTGGACGGGCGTGCTGCGGGGATGCATGGCGTTTGCGTGTCAATGGCTGCGCGCCGTATCGCACTATGTGGTCATTGGAAGCGACTCGTCAGGAACGGATTCGTGCAGGAACACGAATGGGGCCGGCCGAACCCGAACGTTTCCCGAACTGTGGAACAGCGCATCGGCCAGCCTTGCAGGCTGCTTTCGGATCGCGTGTCGCAGTCGTGGATTAGAGGAAATGCTCGAATCCGGCGTCGGCGCGAGCCGGTGCGACGTGCGCGCCAGGCGCGCAGGAATGAACGACGGTGTTCGCGAAATTCCGCCTTGACGCGCGCCGATCAGCGGATATCCTTCAATCCATAACCGACCGGTTATGGATTTTGGACGACATGCAAACCACTCAGGACACGCTTTTCAGGACGCTTGCCGATCCCACGCGCCGCGCGCTTTTCGAGCGGCTGTGCGCGGAAGGGGAGCTGACGGTTGCCGCGCTGACCGCCCATGCGGGTGTCTCGCAGCCGGCCGTGTCGAAGCACCTTGGCGTCCTGAAGCAGGCCGGGCTCGTGAATGACCGTCACGAAGGCCGGCAGACCCACTACAGCGCGCAGCCGCAAGCGCTGGCCCCGTTGATCGACTGGACGAGCCAGATGGCAGGCTTCTGGCAGAGCCGGTTCGATGCCCTCGAAGATCTGCTCAAAAGGATGGATCAGTAATGAACCAGGCCACTACCGAAACGCGCTCCGTCGTCGTCGACCGGGAGCTGCCCCATCCGCCGGAGAAGATCTGGCGCGCGCTCACGCAACCGCACCTGATCGAGGCGTGGCTCATGAAGAGCGACTTCGAGCCCGTCGCGGGCCATGCCTTCAGTTTCCGCGCGGACTGGGGCTCGGTCGACTGCACCGTTCTCACGATCGAGCCGCACCGCGCGCTGTCCTATACGTGGGCGGCCCACGGGCTCGAAAGCATCGTGACGTGGACGCTCACGCCGACGCCGGCCGGCACGCACCTGCGCATGGAGCAGGTCGGCTTCCGCCCCGACCAGGAGCAGGCGTACCGCGGCGCGCAGTACGGCTGGGTACGGTTCTTCGAATCGCTCGAACAGGTGCTGTCGCGTCCCGACGAAGGCACGGAGGCCCGCGCATGAGTGCAACGGACCTCACCCCGTCGGCGCGCATCGATGCGCTGATCGCAGGCATCGCCGACTGGCGCGGCAAGACCTTCGCCGACGTGCGCCAGACGATCCTCGCCGCGCAAGCGGGCATCGTCGAGGAATGGAAATGGATGGGCAGCCCCGTCTGGTCATGCGACGGGATGATCGCGGTTGCGAACGCGCACAAGGGCAAGGTGAAAGTGACCTTCATGCACGGCGCGCAGCTTCCTGATCCCGACAAGCTGTTCAACGACGGCCTCGACGGCAATGCGCGACGCGCGATCGATCTGTTCGAAGGCGACAAGCTCGACAAGCGGGCGTTGAAGAACCTCGTGCGCGCGGCGATCGAATACAACCGCACGCACCTGAAAAAGAACGCGCGAGGGGCGGGCGCGAAGGCGCGCGCGGACAAGGCGGCTTAAGGCCGCGTAAGGCCGCATGAAGCGCGGACGAAAAAAAGCCCGACACGAGGTCGGGCATCCAAATCGGCCGCAACCGCCCGCGAGGCGGCTGCGGCACCTGCAAAAGCAGGGCGCTTACGCTGCGAGCAGCGAGCGCAGCACGAACGGCAGGATCCCGCCGTGCTTGTAGTAGTCGACTTCGATCGGCGTGTCGATGCGCAGCAGCACCGGCACGCGCTGCGTTTCGCCGTTCTTGCGATGGATCACGAGCGTGACGTCCTGCTGCGGCTTGAAGTCGTCGCCGAGGCCTTCGATGTCGTACGTCTCTTCACCGGTGATGCCGAGCGACTGGACGCTGTCCGCGCCCTTGAACTGCAGCGGCAGCACGCCCATGCCGACCAGGTTCGAGCGGTGGATGCGCTCGAAGCTGCGCGCGATCACGGCCTTCACGCCGAGCAACTGCGTGCCCTTCGCGGCCCAGTCGCGCGACGAACCCGTGCCGTATTCCTCGCCCGCGAACACGACGGTCGGCGTGCCGGCGGCAACGTACTGCATGGCCGCGTCGTAGATCGACTGCTGTTCGCCGCTCGGCTGGTGGATCGTCAGGCCGCCTTCGACGCGCGTGCCGTCCGCCTTCACCGGGATCATCAGGTTCTTGATCCGGACGTTCGCGAACGTGCCGCGCATCATCACGTCGTGGTTGCCGCGGCGCGAGCCGTAGCTGTTGAAGTCGGCCTTCTGCACGCCGTTTTCCTTCAGCCACTTGCCTGCCGGCGAATCTTCCTTGATCGAGCCTGCCGGGCTGATGTGGTCGGTCGTGACCGAGTCGCCGAAGATGCCCAGTGCGCGCGCGCCCTTGACCGTCGGGATCGAGGCAGCCGGCTCCATCGAGAAGTCGTTGCCGAAGAACGGCGGCTCGGCGATGTAGGTCGACTTCGGCCAGTCGTAGACCTCGCCCGATTCGCCCTCGATCTTGCTCCAGAGGTCGCCCTTCTTGGTCAGCTTCGAGTAGTTGTCCTCGAACTTCTTCGGATCGAGCGCGAACTTGAGCAGCGCGTGGATTTCGTCGCTCGTCGGCCAGATGTCGCCGAGGTAGATGTCGCGGCCGCCCTTGCCCTTGCCGACCGGCTCGGTCATCAGGTCGCGCGTGATGTTGCCGGCGATCGCGTACGCGACGACGAGCGGCGGCGAGGCGAGGAAGTTCGCGCGGATGTTCGGGTGGATACGCGCTTCGAAGTTACGGTTGCCCGACAGCACGGCCGCCGCGACGATGTCGTTCGTCGTGATCGCTTCGTTCAGTTCCGGCGTCAGGTCGCCCGCGTTGCCGATACAGGTCGTGCAGCCATAGGCCGCGACTTCGAAGCCGAGCTTCGACAGGTAGGGCAGCAGGCCCGTCTTCGTCAGGTACTCGGTGACGATGCGCGATCCCGGCGCGAGCGACGTCTTGATCTTCGGATCGACCGTGAGGCCGGCCTCGACCGCCTTCTTCGCGAGCAGGCCCGCGGCCAGCAGCACGCTCGGGTTCGACGTGTTCGTGCACGACGTGATCGCGGCGATCAGGATGTCGCCGTTCTTCACGTCGACGCCGTTGCTCGTCGTGTATTGCGCGTTCAGGTCGTCCGCGTTCTTCGCGAAGCCGTTCTCCGCGACCGGCTTCGAGAACAGATCGGTGAACGTCGACTTGACGTGGCCGATCTCGATGCGGTCCTGCGGGCGCTTCGGGCCGGCCAGCGACGGGGCGACCGTCGCCAGGTCGAGCGTCACCGTCTTCGTGTAGTCGATGTCGCCGGCCTTCGGAATGCCGAACAGCTGCTGCGCCTTGAAGTAGTTTTCGAACGCGGCGATTTCGGCCTTCGTGCGGCCCGTGCCTTCGAAGTAGTCGATCGTCTTTTCGTCGACCGGGAAGAAGCCCATCGTCGCGCCGTATTCCGGCGCCATGTTGCCGATCGTCGCGCGGTCCGGCAGCGACAGCGACTTCGTGCCTTCGCCGAAGAATTCGACGAACTTGCCGACGACCTTCTCCTTGCGCAGCATTTCTGTGATCGTCAGCACCAGGTCGGTGGCCGTCACGCCTTCGCGCAGCTTGCCCTTCAGCTCGACGCCGACGACGTCCGGCGTCAGGAAGTACACCGGCTGGCCGAGCATGCCGGCTTCCGCCTCGATGCCGCCCACGCCCCAGCCGACCACGCCGATGCCGTTGATCATCGTCGTGTGGCTGTCCGTGCCGACGAGGGTGTCCGGGTAGTACACGGTGTCGCCGCCGTCCGCCTTCTTGTGGACGCCGCGCGCGAGGTATTCGAGGTTCACCTGGTGGACGATGCCGACGCCCGGCGGCACGACCTTGAACGTGTCGAACGCCTGCATGCCCCACTTCATGAACTGGTAGCGCTCGTTGTTGCGCTGGAATTCCAGCTTCATGTTCAGGTCGAGCGCGTCCTTCTGGCGGAAGTAGTCGATCTGGACCGAGTGGTCGACGACGAGATCGACCGGGACCAGCGGTTCGATCTTCTTCGGGTTCTTGCCCGTGCGCTCGGCGACGCCGCGCATGGCCGCGATGTCGGCGAGCAGCGGCACGCCCGTGAAGTCCTGCAGCACGACGCGCGACACGACGAACGGAATCTCGTCGACGCGCTTCGCGGTCGGCTTCCAGTTCGCGAGCTGCTCGATGTGCTCTTCGGTGATCTTCTTGCCGTCGTAGTTGCGCAGCACGGACTCGAGCACGATGCGGATCGACACCGGCAGGCGTTCGATCTTCGTCTTCAGCTCCTTGCCGAGTTGCGGCAGCGAGTAGAACTTGCCTTTGCCGGAACCGCTGTCGAATTCCTTGAGGGTCTTGTGGAGATTGTGGGCCATGGTGATTTTCCTGGGTTTGAGGCTAGGAAACAAAGAGTCCTGTAGGGCTATATCACATACAAGTCGACGTACTCATCGACCGGCATCGCGTCGAGCTTTGCCTGGTCCAGCGACACGTCGAGAATCGCTTGCTGCTGCTTGGCCGGGAAGCGGCGGGCGAGGTTGGTCCGGAATTTATCGACCAGCAGCGGGATGCCGTCCGCACGGCGGCGCCGATGGCCGAGCGGGTACTCGACCGCCACTTCGGCAAGCTTCGATCCGTCCGTGAACTCGATCGTCAGCGCATTCGCGATCGATCGCTTGTCCGGATCGTGATAATCCTTCGTGAACTGCGGATCCTCGACGCACACGGTTTTCGCGCGCAGCGCGTCGATGCGCGGGTCCGCCGCGGCCGAGTCTTCATAGTCGGCCGCGGTCAGCCGGCCGAACAGCAGCGGCACGGCGACCATGTACTGGATGCAGTGGTCGCGGTCGGGCGGATTGGCGAGCGGGCCCTGCTTGTCGATGATGCGGATCGCGGCCGCATGCGTGCGGATCGTGATCCGGCCGATGTCGTCGGTCGTGCGGCCTTCCGCGGCGAGCTGCGCGTGCAGTTGCAGCGCGGCCTCGGCGGCCGTCTGCGCATGGAATTCGGCGGGGAACGCAATCTTGAACAGCACGTTTTCCATCACGTACGTGCCGTACGGGCGCTGGAAGCGGAACGGCTTGCCGTCGAACAGCACGTCGTAGAAGCCCCAGGTCTTGGCGGTGAGCGCCGACGGGTAGCCCATTTCACCCGTTTTCGCGATCAGCGCGAGGCGCACCGCGCGGGACGTGGCGTCTCCGGCCGCCCAGGATTTGCGCGAACCGGTGTTCGGCGCATGGCGGTAGGTACGCAGCGCGTGGCCGTCGACGAACGCATGGGAGACCGCGTTGATCAGCTCGTCGCGCGTGAGCCCGAGCAGCCGGCCGACGACGGCCGTCGATGCGACCTTCACGAGCAGCACGTGGTCGAGCCCGACCGCGTTGAACGAATTCTCGAGGGCGAGGCAGCCCTGGATCTCGTGGGCCTGGATCATCGCGACCAGCACGTCGCGCATGGTAAGCGGCTTCCGGCCGGCCGCGCGGGCCGTGCGGGAGAGCCAGTCGGCCGTCGCCAGGATTCCGCCGAGGTTGTCGGACGGATGACCCCATTCGGCGGCGAGCCAGGTGTCGTTGAAGTCCAGCCAGCGGATCATCGCGCCGATGCCGAACGCGGCCTGGACGGGATCGAGCTGGAAGGACGTGCCCGGCACCTTCGCGCCGTTCGGCACGATCGTGCCGGGCACGACGGGGCCGAGCAGCTTGGTGCAGGCAGGGTAGGACAGCGCCTCGAGTCCGCATCCGAGCGTGTCGATCAGGCAATGACGCGCCGTCTCCAGCGCGAGCGCGCTGTCGATACCGGCATTCAGCACGTAGTCGACGATATCGACGAGTACCGTATCCGGAGCAGAGCGGACGTTGGAGACCGGGGCGGACATCGAGGGGCCGGGGGAGCGGAAAAACGCGCGCGCTTAGTTCGTTGCCGGCTTCAGCTCGTTCGCCTGCGTCGGTGCTGCCGTGCCTTGCGCCATTTCCGGCGTCACGCATTCGTCCGCGAGACGCTCGCCGCCGTTTGCGTCGGAGAACAGCATCGCCTTGGTCGGGATCACGACCAGCTTGAAGCCTGCTGCCGGATCGTAGAACGTGTCGGCGCCCGTCGTCGTGGCCTGACGCGGCAGCTTGTAGTTCTTCTTCGCCCAGTGAACCGTGACGACCTGGTCGCGCTTCATGTCGCCGGCGAGGTCGAACGACAGACCTTCCTTACAGGACCACTTGACCGCGCCGTCCGGTACCGGATCGACCTTGGCCGCTGCGCGTGCCTGCGCCTTCTTGCTGCGCGGGATGATGCGCTTGGCCGGCGCCGGGCGCTTGGCCGTTGCCTTCTTCGCGGTCGTGGTGGCCGTACCCTGGGCAAACGCGCTCGGAGCCGACACCAGCATCGTGGCGGACAAGGCGCCGATGGCGGTAGCGATCAGGAGTTTCTTCATGGAGTCAGAACCTTTCGATAATCAGTTGACAAGGGCCGGCAATCGAAACCGCCGGCCGGTTTGAAACTGCACGCGCCCCGAAAGCGCGCAGCGGCCGCTATTTTCACCTATTTGGCCGCGCATATATCAGGTTTTCGGGCTCCGTTACGTTTTTTGTCGTTTCGCAAACGTCTGTCCGGTTCGCGCCTCGGCGAATGCATGAAACTCGTGTAGCGGCGGGCGGCGCGCACTCAACGCGCAGCGCCCGCGGTGGCCGGGCCGAACAGCGGCGCGGCCTCGTCCGGTACGGGCTGGCCGGTGGCTCGCGCGCGGCGCAGCACCGACCAGTAATAACGATAACTCGCGCGATCGTGCAGCGTATCACCGTGGCGCGTCGGGCCCCAGTCGGCGGCCTGCGCGGCCAGCAGGATCTCGGCGGCCAGCGTGACTTCGTCGGTGCGCGGTGCGAACGCGTCGACGATCGGACGGATCTGCGCGGGGTGGATGCTCCACATCCGCGTGAATGCGAATTCGTCGCGCGCGCGGCGCGCGTCGCCGGCGACGACGCCCATGTCGCGCACCTCGGTCGTCACGTTGTGCGACGGCGTCTTGCCGTGCGCGTGACAGGCCGCGGCGATTTCCAGCTTCGCGCGGCGTACGAGCGGGTGGTCGAACTGGCCGGGCGAGCGCATCGCGGAATCGGGAATCGCGCCGTGGTGCGCGGAGACGAAATCCATCAGCCCGAAGCTCAGCGTGCCGACCGTCGGCAGCGCGGCGAGGGCGGCCGCCTGCGCGAGCGCGCCGTGCGTCTCGACCAGCACGTCGACCGGAATCGGCTGCGCGATGCCGAGCTCGCGGCGCGTGCCTTCGATGAACGCGGTCATTTCGGCCGCGTCGGCGGCGTTCGCGACCTTCGGCAGCGTGATGTAGGCGGGTACGCGCGATGCGCGCAGCACGATGCGCACGTCGTCGCGCCAGTGCGGGTGGGAAAAATCGTGGATGCGGACGCCGACGCGGCCGAAGCGGTTCTCGGCGCTGCCGAGCAGCTCGGCGACGAGCGCCGCGTGCGCGGCTTCCTCGCCGACGGCCGCGCCGTCCTCGCAGTCGAGCGTGAGGTCGAACACCGGGCCCAGCTCGGCCTGCAGCGCAAGCGACTTGCGCATCAGCTTCTCGCTGCCCGCGTAGTGATCGCAGCAGGGCAGGATCGCGGGCGGTGACGCCCCGTCGTACAGCACTTGTGCAGGAGTGAGCGCGGCCATCTCTTCTACGTCAGGGAAGCGGGTCAACGTGGAGAAAATCGGATTCGGGCAGGTTCTGGGCCGCAGCGTCGGGCGCGGGGCGGCAAAACGTGCGCGGATCGGATCGATCGGCAGGGCCGGCGGCGTGCCGGCCCGTGCCGAAGCCGGGCCCCCGCAGGCCGCCCGGCTCGATGCGTGATGCTTAGTTCTTCAGCAGGTGGGCGACGCCGTCGCGCTCTTCGAGCAGTTCGGCCAGCGTGCCGTCCATCTTCTCGCGCGAGAACGCGTCGATTTCCAGGCCTTCGACACGCTTGTATTCGCCGTTTTCGCAGGTGACCGGCACGCCGTAGATGATGTCTTCGGGGATGCCGTACGAGCCGTCCGACGGGATGCCCATCGTGACCCACTTGCCGTTCGTGCCGAGCACCCAGTCACGGACGTGGTCGATCGCGGCGTTGGCTGCCGACGCGGCCGACGACAGGCCGCGCGCTTCGATGATCGCCGCGCCGCGCTTGCCGACGGTCGGGATGAACGTGTCGCGGTTCCAGACGTCGTCGTTGATCAGCTTCAGCAGCGATTCGCCTTCTGCGGTCGCGAAGCGGAAGTCGGGGTACATCGTCGGCGAGTGGTTGCCCCACACGGCGAGCTTCTCGATCGACGCGACCGGCTTGCCCGACTTGGCGGCGAGCTGCGACAGCGCGCGGTTGTGGTCGAGGCGCAGCATGGCCGTGAAGTTCTTCTTCGGCAGATCCGGCGCCGACTTCATCGCGATGTACGCGTTCGTGTTCGCCGGGTTGCCGACGACCAGCACCTTCACGTCGCGGCTCGCGACTTCGTTCAGCGCGGCGCCCTGAACCGTGAAGATTTCGGCGTTCGCCGACAGCAGGTCCTTGCGCTCCATGCCCTTCGAGCGCGGACGCGCACCGACCAGCAGCGCGACGTCTGCATCCTTGAATGCGACCTTCGGATCGTCGGTGATCACGACGCCCGCGAGCAGCGGGAACGCGCAGTCGTCGAGTTCCATCACGACGCCCTTGACGGCGCCTTGGGCTTGCGGGAGGTCGAGCAGTTGCAGGATGACCGGCTGGTCCTTGCCGAGCAGGTCGCCGTTCGCGATGCGGAACAGCAGGGAGTAAGCGATTTGACCTGCGGCGCCGGTGACGGCAACGCGCTTTGCGGGCTTAGCCATTGAAAATCTCCAGGACGGGTGAAGCGTTGGACGCGAGCGAAAACGCCATTCTATGCGCGTTGTGCGTAGCGTTGCATTGAAGCAGGGCGGAGGACTCGCGATGGCAGACGCGGTGAACCTGGAGACGGCCGTGGCACGTAGCCGGGGACGCGCTGTTGCACCCGCGAACCCTTGCTCGACCGGGAGTGTAGGAGGCGTCACGCGCAAAGTCAAACGGTATCATATGTCTTATATAAGACAGATGTTTTGCGGAAATTGAGTGGACGAAAAAGTGCGGTTTGTGATGAAATGCGCGCCATGACATCGAACCAGGCGAACACCGCGAATCAGACCGGCGCAGGCGGCCCAGGGCAGCCGGGCGCGGGCGACGCCGCGGCCTCGCCCGCGGCGTCCGCATCGCCGACGTTCAGCCCGTTATACCAGCAGATCAAGTCATTGATCACGCAAAGCCTCGAATCCGGCGAATGGAAGCCCGGTGAGATCATCCCCAGCGAAGTGGAGCTCGCGGCCCGTTACAAGGTCAGCCAAGGCACCGTGCGCAAGGCGATCGACGAGCTGGCCGCCGAAAACCTCGTGGTCCGGCGCCAGGGCAAGGGTACTTTTGTTGCAACGCACAACGAGGATCGCGCGCAATTCCGCTTCCTGCGTCTGCTGGCCGACGACGGCGCCGAGCATCCGCACGTGAGCCGTCTGCTCGAGTGCCGGCGCCTGCGCGCGCCGGCCGAGATCGCGCGGCAGCTCGACCTGAAGCCCGCCGATCCCGTCGTGCAGGTGCGCCGCCTGCTGGAATTCGACAGCGAAGTGACGGTGCTCGACGAGATCTGGCTGCCGGGCGCGATGTTCCGCGGCCTCACGTTCGAGCGGTTGAGCGAGTACAAGGGGCCGCTCTACGCGATGTTCGAGACGGAGTTCGGTACGCGGATGATCCGCGCGACGGAGAAGATCCGCGCGGTGGCGGCGGATCCGGCGGTGGCCGACCTGCTGCACGTGCCGGCGGGCTTCCCGCTGCTGTCGGTCGAGCGCGTGTCCTATACGTACGGGGACCGGCCGGTGGAAGTGCGTCGCGGCTGGTATGTCACAACCGGGTACTACTATCAGAATGACTTGAGCTGACGACGTTCGGCTCAACCGCGTGCATTCGCGTTTCCCACGCTCGCGAAGCACGTTTCGGGCCGCCTTTATTCTAGTTCGCGCAACTATCCAGAGCAGACTTTCGCTGCAGCGCGATATAAAAAGGCGCTAAAATCGCGGATTAGTGTGACAACATAGTAGGGGTCTAGCATGACTGACGCAGTAAGAAAGCCGAGGCCGGAATACCGGAACATCGGAATCGGCGACATCACGTTGAAATATCGCATGCCGCTGGCGGCGACATTGTCGATTCTCCACCGAGTCAGCGGCGCGCTGCTGTTTCTGTTCCTGCCGTTCCTGCTGTTCCTCTTCGACCAGAGCCTCACCTCCGAGCTCAGCTTCGAAGTCTTCAAGGTTTTCCTCTCCAACATCGTCGTCAAGCTGATCGTCCTCGCGTTGTCGTGGGCCTTCTTCCACCATTTCTGCGCCGGCATTCGCCACCTGCTGATGGACGTCAACCACGACGCCGTCACGAAGGAAGGCGGCAAGCGGACGGCCGTCGTCGTCTTTGTCGTCTCGATCGCGCTGACGATCGCCATGGCACTCAAACTGTTCGGAGCATTCTAAGAAAATGGCAGCCAATAACCGAATCGGCTCGAAGCGCCTCGTCGTCGGCGCACACTACGGCCTGCGCGACTGGCTCGCGCAGCGCGTCACCGCCACGATCATGGCGGTCTACACGGTCATTCTGCTCGTCCTGTTCTTCGGCGCGCACGATTTTTCGTACGAAGGCTGGGCCTCGATCTTCGCCGCGCAATGGATGAAGCTCGCAACCTTCGTGATGCTGCTTTCCCTCTTCTACCACGCATGGGTCGGCGTGCGCGACATCTGGATGGACTACGTGAAGCCCGTCGGTGTGCGCCTGCTGCTGCAATCGCTGACCATCGTCTGGCTGCTCGCATGTGCGGGCTACGCCGCGCAGATTCTCTGGAGAGTGTAAAGAATGGCTGCAATCAAAACTTCCCTCCCGCGCCGCAAGTTCGACGTCGTGATCGTCGGTGCGGGCGGCTCCGGCTTGCGCGCGGCGCTGCAACTGTCGCGCGCGGGCCTGTCGGTCGGCGTGCTGTCGAAGGTGTTCCCGACGCGTTCGCACACGGTGGCCGCGCAAGGCGGTATCGGTGCGTCGCTCGGCAACATGAGCGAAGACAACTGGCACTTCCACTTCTACGACACGATCAAGGGCTCCGACTGGCTCGGCGACCAGGACGCGATCGAATTCATGTGCCGTGAAGCGCCGAACGTCGTGTACGAACTCGAACACTTCGGCATGCCGTTCGACCGCAACGCGGACGGCACGATCTACCAGCGCCCGTTCGGCGGCCACACCGCGAACTACGGCGAGAAGCCGGTCCAGCGCGCTTGCGCGGCCGCCGACCGTACCGGTCACGCGCTGCTGCACACGCTGTACCAGCAGAACGTCGAAGCGAAGACGCAGTTCTTCGTCGAATGGATGGCGCTCGACCTGATCCGCGACGCGGACGGCGACGTGCTCGGCGTGACGGCTCTGGAGATGGAGACGGGCGACGTCTACATCATGGAAGGCAAGACGACGCTGTTCGCGACGGGCGGCGCAGGCCGGATCTTCGCGGCATCGACCAATGCGTTCATCAACACCGGCGACGGCCTCGGCATGGCGGCGCGCTCGGGTATCGCGCTGCAGGACATGGAGTTCTGGCAGTTCCACCCGACCGGCGTGGCCGGCGCGGGCGTGCTGATCACCGAAGGCGTGCGCGGCGAAGGCGGCATCCTGCGCAACGCGAACGGCGAGCGCTTCATGGAGCGCTACGCGCCGACGCTGAAGGATCTGGCGCCGCGTGACTTCGTGTCGCGTTCGATGGACCAGGAAATCAAGGAAGGCCGCGGCGTGGGTCCGAACAAGGATCACGTGCTGCTCGACCTGTCGCACATCGGCGCCGAGACGATCATGAAGCGTCTGCCGTCGATCCGCGAAATCGCGCTGAAGTTCGCGAACGTCGATGCGATCAAGGAACCGATCCCGGTCGTCCCGACGATCCACTACCAGATGGGCGGCATTCCGACCAACATCCACGGTCAGGTCGTCGGCACGTCGCGCGATCACAAGGAACCGGTCAACGGCTTCTACGCAGTGGGCGAGTGCTCGTGCGTGTCCGTGCACGGCGCGAACCGCCTCGGCACGAACTCGCTGCTGGACCTCGTGGTGTTCGGCCGCGCGGCCGGCAACCACATCGTCGAGCATGTGAAGAGCCAGAAGGAACACAAGCCGCTGCCGGCCGATGCGGGCGAATTCTCGCTGGCGCGTCTGAACAAGCTCGACAAGTCGACGTCGGGCGAATACACGCAGGACGTCGCGAACGACATCCGCGCGACGATGCAGAAGCACGCAGGCGTGTTCCGCACGTCGGCGCTGCTGAAGGAAGGCGTCGACCAGATGGCCGGCCTGGCGGCGCGCGTGGAAAGCATCCACCTGAAGGACAAGTCGAAGGTGTTCAACACCGCGCGCGTCGAAGCGCTCGAGCTGGAGAACCTGATCGAAGTGGCCCGCGCGACGATGGTGTCGGCGGAAGCGCGCAAGGAAAGCCGCGGCGCGCACGCGCACAGCGACTACGAACACCGCGACGACGAGAACTGGCTGCGCCACACGCTGTGGTACAGCGAAGGCGATCGCCTCGACTACAAGCCGGTTCAAATGAAGCCGCTGACGGTCGAATCCGTGCCGCCGAAGCCGCGCACGTTCTAAGCCGAGTCAAAGGAATCCGAAATGGCAAAACGCATTTTTGAAGTCTACCGCTACGATCCGGACAAGGACGCAGCGCCGCGCATGCAGACGTACGAGCTCGAGATCCAGCATGAACGCATGCTGCTCGACGCGCTGGTCAAGCTGAAGGCACTGGACGAGACGCTGTCGTTCCGCCGTTCGTGCCGCGAAGGCGTGTGCGGTTCGGACGCGATGAACATCAACGGCAAGAACGGTCTCGCGTGCCTGACGAACCTGAACGACCTGCCGCAGAAGATCGTGCTGCGTCCGCTGCCGGGCCTGCCCGTCGTGCGCGACCTGATCGTCGACATGACGCACTTCTTCAACCAGTACCACTCGATCAAGCCGTACCTGATCAACGACGCGCCGCCGCCGGAGAAGGAACGCCTTCAGTCGCCGGAAGAGCGCGACGAACTCGACGGCGTGTACGAGTGCATTCTGTGCGCGAGCTGCTCGACGTCGTGCCCGAGCTTCTGGTGGAACCCGGACAAGTTCGTCGGCCCGGCCGGCCTGCTGCAGGCTTACCGCTTCATCGCGGACAGCCGCGACACCGCCACCGGCGAGCGTCTCGACAATCTGGAAGACCCGTACCGTCTGTTCCGTTGCCACACGATCATGAACTGCGTCGACGTTTGCCCGAAGGGCCTGAACCCGACGAAGGCGATCGGCAAGATCAAGGAACTGATGGTTCGCCGCGCGGTTTAAGGCCGGAGCAATGAGCGACGATTCGCATCAATCCGACCCGCACCGCCGCGCGCGCCTTCGCTGGCGCGCGCGGCGGGGTCTGCTGGAAAACGACATCGTATTCGAGCGTTTCTTCGGCAGATACGAGCATGACCTCACCGATGCAGACGTAGGCGCGTTGTCGCGCCTGCTCGATCTGAGCGACAACGACCTGATGGACTTGCTCCTCGCGCGCAAGGAACCAGAGGGCGACCTAGACAGCCCGGACATCCGCCGGCTGTTGGAGATGCTGCGCAACGTGTAACACGTTACGCCCGTTATCGAATCCCGTTTCTTTATTTCGATTGAGGATGTGCCATGACTCCGTCTGATGTTAAAGCCACGCTATCGTTCAGCGACAACTCGCCGAGCGTCGAACTGCCGATCTACAAGGGCACGATGGGCCCGGACGTGATCGACATCCGCAAGCTGTACGGCCAGACCGGCAAGTTCACTTACGACCCGGGCTTCATGTCGACGGCAGCTTGTAATTCGGCGATTACGTACATCGACGGCGACAAGGGCGAACTGCTGTACCGCGGCTACCCGATCGACAACCTCGCGCAGAACGCGGACTTCCTCGAAAGCTGCTACCTGCTGCTGAAGGGCGAACTGCCGAACGCCGCGCAGAAGAAGGAATTCGTCGACACCGTCACGAAGCACACGATGGTGCACGAGCAGATGCACTTCTTCTTCCGCGGCTTCCGTCGCGACGCGCACCCGATGGCGGTGCTGGTGGCGGCCGTCGGCGCGCTGTCGGCGTTCTATCACGACTCGCTCGACATCAACGACCCGCGCCACCGCGAAGTGTCGGCGATCCGCATGATCGCGAAGCTGCCGACGCTCGTCGCGATGGCGTACAAGTTCAGCATCGGCCAGCCGTTCGTCTATCCGAAGAACGAACTGTCGTACAGCGCGAACTTCATGCACATGATGTTCTCGAACCCGTGCGAAGAGTACAAGGTCAATGACGTGCTGGTTCGCGCGCTCGACCGTATCCTGATCCTGCACGCCGACCACGAGCAGAACGCATCGACGTCGACGGTCCGCCTGGCCGGTTCGTCGGGCGCGAACCCGTTCGCGTGTATCGCGGCCGGTATCGCATGTCTGTGGGGCCCGGCGCACGGTGGTGCGAACGAAGCCGCGCTGAACATGCTCGAGCAGATCGGTTCGCCGGACAACATCCCCGAATTCATCAAGCAGGTGAAGGACAAGAATTCGGGCGTGAAGCTGATGGGCTTCGGTCACCGGGTGTACAAGAACTACGACCCGCGTGCGAAGCTGATGCGCGAAACGTGCTACGAAGTGCTGAACGAACTGGGCCTGCACGACGACCCGCTGTTCAAGCTCGCGATGCAGCTCGAGAAGATCGCGCTGGAAGACGAATACTTCGTGTCGCGCAAGCTGTACCCGAACGTCGACTTCTACTCGGGCATCGTCCAGCGCGCGCTGGGCATCCCGACGTCGATGTTCACGTGTATCTTCGCGATGGCACGTACGGTCGGCTGGATCGCACAGTGGAACGAAATGATCGCCGATCCGGAACAGAAGATCGGCCGTCCGCGCCAGCTGTTCATCGGCGATACGCCGCGCGAAGCGAAGCCGCTCAACGCACGTTGAACCGTGTGCGGCGCGAACGGCCGGCAGGCCGCTCGCGCCGGGCAATCGCAACGCCACGACACCCCGACGGGTCAGCCCGTCGGGGTGTTTTCATTTGCGCGGCCGACGTTGGCCCGATCCGGCGGGGCGCTCCAGCGACGGCGGCCGGGTGTCGAGCGCCGGCGCATCGTCGTCGGGTGCGTGGCCGTGCTGCTTGAAGAACTGCCGGTACGCGCCGGGCGTCGTGCCGCGCGCGGCGAGGAACTGGCGATTGAAGTTCGCGGCATTCGGAATGCCGCAGCGTTCGGCCACCGTCGCGATCGGCCAGTCGGTGGCGACGAGATGGCGGCAGGCGTGCGCGAGCCGCAGCCGTTGCACGTAGCGGCCCACGCTTTCGCCGAGATGCCGGACGAACAGCCGTTGCAGCGTGCGTTCGGACAGGTGGGCGGCAGCGGCGAGTGCGTCGATGCGCAGCGGTTCGTGGAAATGCCGGTCGATCGCGTCGAGCACGCGATCGAGGCGTTCGGTTTCGGGCGCGGCCGAGTCGGCGGGCGAGGATGCGCCGTCGGGCCGGTCGTACGCGTGCGCGGTGGCGAGCGGTTCGCCGCCGGCTTGCGCGAGATCGGCAAGCGTGTCGAGCGTGGCCGCGAGCCTTACGCGCGGCGACGGATCGAGCAACAACGGCAGTCGCGCGCGCATCGCGCGGGCCGTCTCCACGTCGAAGCGCAGGCCCGGCGCCGCGCGCCGCAGCAGCGAGCGCAGCGGCGCGTATTCGGGGCAGCAGTCGGCCAGCCGCCGCACCCAGTCTCCGTCGAACCAGACGACGAGCGCGACCTCGGGCGCGTCGCGATCGATGCGCGCGTTCGACGACCACGTATGCGGCAGGTTGGGCGGCACGAGCACGAGATCGTCGTCCGCGTAGCGCGCGACATGATCGCCGATGAAGCGCTGGCCGCGGCTGTTGAGCGTCAGCGTCAGTTCGTACTCGGGGTGGCGATGCCACTCGAACGGAATGCGCGCGAGCTGACGGTGATAGACGCGGATCGAACAGCCGGGCGCGAACGTCACGTGTTCGTATTGCGGTTTCATCGCGGCCTCCGGTAGGGGCGGGCAGCGCGTCGTGGCATGATCGTGAGCGATCGTCACCACGGAGCGATGCCATGTTTTCACATGTTTGCGTGGGCGTCAGCGATACGGCGCGCGCCTACGATTTCTACGCGCCGCTGTTCGCGGAACTCGGGCTGCACCTGAAATTCCGCGAACCGGATGGCTGGTCGGGCTGGATGCCAGCCGACGCCGAGCGGCCGCTGTTCTTTTTCGGCAAGCCGCTCGATGGCCGGCCGCCCGAACCGGGCAATGGCCACACGATCGCGTTCGATGCGCCGACCCGTGCACACGTCGATCGCTGCCACGCGCTCGCGCTGCGACAGGGCGGCAGCTGCGAAGGGCCGCCGGGCCTGCGGCCGCACTATCACCGCGACTACTACGGCGCCTATTTCCGCGACCCGGACGGCAACAAGCTCTGCGTGGTCTGCCATCGTCGCGAGTGATGCACGATTGTCAGGATTGTATCGATCATTGGCCGGATCGTAGTGATATCGGCCATGCGCCGGCCTTACGCTGACAGCACATCACGACACGCTTCAGCGAGGAGACGACGATGCAACTGACGATTGACGATCTGCCGGCCGCGATCCAAGCGACCAAACGGGCGCTGCGCGCCGACCTGCCCGGTTATGCGGCCACGTTCCGCGAGCTGGAAGGCGACATCGCACGGCAGGTCGACGCGATCCGCCGCGCGCACGCGCAGGGCCGCGACGTGATTCCGGTCGTGCCGTTCGCGGATATCGCGGGCGGCAAGGTCGATCCGCACGCGATTGCCGCGATCCGCACGCATGGCGCGGTCGTGATCCGCGGCGTGTTCGATGCGCGGCAGGCGCGCGACTGGAACGACGAGATCGGCGCGTATCTGGAGGCGAACCGCTTCGCCGACCGGTTGCACGCGCGCGCGGAAGACCGCTATTTCGGCAACCTCGCGTCGGGCAAGCCGCAGATCTACGGCGTTTATTGGTCGAAGCCGCAGGTCGCTGCGCGCCAGTCGCCGGCGCTCACGCAGGCGCGGGTGTTCCTGAATCGCCTGTGGCGGCATGCGGACGGCGCACGCGCGCATTTCGATCCCGACCAGGTGCCCGCCTATGCGGACCGGATTCGCCGCCGGCCGCCCGGCTCGACGTCGCTCGGGCTGTCGCCGCATGTCGACGGCGGCTCCGTCGAGCGCTGGCTCGGCGCGAATTTTCGCCGGGTTTATCGCCACGTGCTGGCCGGCCGCTGGCGCGATTACGATCCGTTCGATGCGGCGTTTCGTCCCGACGTCGAGGAGATTCCATCGCCGGCCGTGTGCTCGATGTTCCGCACGTTCCAGGGCTGGACCGCACTGACGCCGCAGGGGCCCGGCGACGGCACGCTGCAGCTGATCCCGGTCGCGAACGCGATGGCCTATGTCGTGCTGCGTGCGCTGCAGGACGACGTGGCCGACGACGACCTGTGCGGCGCGCGTCCCGGCCGCGCGCTGTCGATCCGGCCCGAATGGCATGCGCTGCTGCTCGACGCGCTGGTGCCGATCCCGCACATGGCGCCGGGCGACGCGGTGTTCTGGCACGGCGATGTCGTGCATGCGGTCGAGGATGCGCATCGCGGCAGCGGCGACAGCAACGTGATGTACATCGCGGCCGCGCCCGGCTGCGCGAAGAACGACGCGTACCTGCACCGCCAGCGTTCCGCGTTCCTGCGTGGCGACAGCCCGCCCGATTTCCCGGCCGATCATTTCGAGGTCGAATTCGACGGACGCGCGGGGGAGGGCGAGCTCACGGCGCTCGGCCGTGCGCAGATGGGATTCGAGCCCGGCGCGTAACGCGCGTGCGGCGGGCGAAACGGCCGTTCGCGACACGGCGAACGGCCCGTCTGCCGAATCCGCTGCGGGGTGCGCGCAATTCGACGCAAACGGCTGTCGGTGCCGCCGAAATCGACGCGAATTGCGCAATTTGGCTTCCGATAATGGTCCGGACACAACGCCGCCGGCCCGTGCGCCGCACGGAGGCGGCGCAGATCATGGAGGAGTCGATGCAATTCACGCAAGCGATCGTTCGCCGTCCCGCGCCGTCCTGTGGCGCAGGCCTCACCACTGCCGCGCTCGGGGCGCCCGACTACGACAAGACGCTCACGCAGTTCCACGCATACTGCGACGCGCTGCGCGGGCTCGGCGTCAAGTTGACCGAACTGCCGCCTCTGGATGCGTTTCCCGATTCGCATTTCGTCGAGGACGTCGCCGTCGTCACGCCGGAATTCGCGGTGATCACGCGCCCCGGCGCGCCCGCCCGGCGCGGCGAGACGGTTCATATCGAAGCGGCGCTGGCCGCCCATCGCGACCTGCTGCCGATGCAGTCCGGCCGCCTCGACGGCGGCGACGTGATGCTGGTCGGCAAGCGCTTCTTCATCGGCCTGACGAGCCGTACCGATGCCGAGGGCATCGCCGCGTTCGACGCGCTGGTGTCGCGCCATGGCTATTCGGTCGTCGCGGTGCCGGTCGGCGCCGGCCTCCACCTGAAATCGGTCGTCAACGCGCTCGGCGACGACACGCTGCTCGTGACCGACGCGCTGGCCGCGCATCCGGCGTTCGCCGACTATCGCCGGATCGCGATCGCGGCCGCGGACGAATACGCGGGCAACACGCTGCGCGTGAACGGCACGCTGATCACACCGGCCGGTTATCCGCGCGTGCATGACGCGATCGCGTCGCTCGGTTTGCCGCTGCACGTGATCGACACGAGCGAGTTCCGCAAGATGGACGGCGGCCTGACCTGCCTGTCGCTGCGGTTCTAGCCGATTGGCGCGCGGCCGCTTCGGCCGGATAATGTGGCCCCCCGCGCGGAACGGCAGACGCTCCGCGCATGAGCCAGGACCCGACCGGAGCGAACGCGGATGACCGACAAGAAGATGCAGCTCGACAAGATCGATCTCCGGATCCTCGACATTCTGCGTACCGACGGGCGAATTTCCTACCGGAAGCTGTCGGAACGCGTGAACCTCACGCCGCGGCCGTGCCAGGCGCGCGTGGAGCGGCTCGAGGCGCTCGGCGTGATCGAAGGGTACCGCGCGGTGATCAAGGCGCCGCGCGCGACCAAGCCGATCGTCGTGATCGCGCAGATCGTGCTGGCCGATCATGGGCGCTCGCAGGCACCGTTCGAGGAGGAAATGCGCGCGAATCCGGCCGTGCTCGATTGCTGGCTCGTCAGCGGCACGTTCGATTTTCTCGTGCGGCTCGCGTGCGAGGATCTCGACGAGTACCGGCGGATCGCGAACGCGTGGCTGGAAAGTCCGCGGTTCCGGATCGAGAAGATCGTGACGACGGCCGAACTGCAGGCGATCAAGCGCAGCGTCGTGTGAGGCGACCGGCCCGGCAGGGCCGATTTCAACGCGAATGACCGGATCAATCGATTTGCATTCCAAATCAAATCGGTTGGCCGGGTCACAATCAGGATGAACACTATGGATGCTATGCAAGCGGCAGCGCAGACGGCCGCGCCGTCCGGGGCGACGCTGAAGCGCCGGCTGCAGGGCCGCCACATCGCGATGATCGCGATCGGCGGTTCGATCGGCACGGGGCTGTTCGTCGCGTCGGGCGCGTCCGTCGCGCAGGCGGGGCCGGGCGGAGCGATCGCCGCGTATCTCGCGATCGGGATCATGGTCTACTTCGTCGTCACGGGGCTCGGCGAGATGGCCGCGCTGATGCCGGTATCGGGCTCGTTCGCGATCTACGGCGAGAAGTACGTCGACGAAGGTTTCGGCATCGCGCTCGGCTGGACCTACTGGTACAGCTGGGCGGTGACGATCGCGATCGAACTGGTCGCCGCGCAAATCGTGATGCGCTACTGGTTTCCGTCGGTGCCGGGCGTGTGGTGGGGCGCGAGCTTCCTCGTGCTGATCTTCCTGCTCAATACGCTGTCGGTGCGCGGCTTCGGCGAATCGGAATACTGGTTCTCGCTGATCAAGGTCGTCACCGTGATTGCGTTCATCGCGGCCGGGCTGCTGATCGCGGCCGGCGTGCTCGGCGGCGGGCATACCGGCGGCGGGCATACCGGCACCGGGCATACCGGCACCGGGCATCCGGTCGGCTGGCGCAACTTCACGACCGGCGACGCGCCGTTCGTCGGCGGCGTGCACGCGATGATGAGCGTCGCGCTGATCGCGGGTTTTTCGTTCCTCGGCACCGAGCTGGTCGGCATCACGGCCGGCGAATCGGAAAACCCGCGCAAGACCATCCCGCGCGCGGTGAAGCAGATCTTCTGGCGGATCATGCTGTTCTACGTGCTCGCGATCTTCGTGATCGGCCTGCTCGTGCCGTACACCGATCCGAACCTGCTGAAGAGCGACGTGACCGACATCGGCGTGAGTCCGTTCACGCTGGTGTTCAGCCACGCGGGGTTCCCGCTCGCCGCCGGCGCGATGAATCTGGTGATCCTGACGGCCGTGCTGTCGGCCGGCAACTCCGGCACCTACGCGGCGACGCGGATGCTGTACAACCTCGCATCGGAAGGGCGCGCGCCGGCCATGTTCGCGAGGCTGTCGCCGGGCGGCGTGCCGCGCAACGCGCTGTACGCGACGATGGCCGTCGGCGGGTTGTGTTTCCTCACGTCGTTGACCAACAACCAGCGCATCTATCTGTGGCTGCTGAATACGGTCGGCATCACCGGGTTTATCGCGTGGCTCGGCATCGCGGTCTGCCATTACCGGTTCCGCAAGGGATTTTTGAAGCAGGGCTATCGGCTCGATCAACTGCCGTATCGCGCGAAATGGTTTCCGTTCGGGCCGGTGTTCGCGATCGTGGTCTGCATCGTGATTTCGCTCGGCCAGGATTACCAGGCGTTCTTCGCGGCGCGCATCGACTGGATGGAAGTGCTGTCGATCTACGTGTGGATTCCGCTCTTCGTCGCGCTCTGGTGGGCGTATCGCCGCGCGCGCAAGAGCCGGCTCGTGCGCTACGAGGAGATGGACATCGGGCCGTGGCTCACGCGCTCGGTCGAGGCCGTCGACGCGGCCGCCGCGCAGCACGCGCAGCACGCGCAGCACGGGCAGCCGCACTGACCGCCCGCGCGGGTGCGGACCTTGCCGGCGTTACATGTCCAGCTCCGGATAGTGCCGGAAGATCCCCATGTCGTTGAACGGGATGCGGCGCTCCGACTCGAGGTAGCGCGCGACGGGCGGGTGCTGCGCGACGCGATCGTGCAGCGCGACGAGCGCCGCGACCTTGCGCTCCGCGCGCTTCATCGCTTTCGGGAACGCATAGCGCAGGCCCTCGATCAACTGGAACATCGACAGGTCCGCATAGCTGAGCGTGCTGCCCGCGATATACCCGCTCTTGTGCGGGTTCTGTTCGAGCACGCGATCGAAGTAGCCGAGGAATTTCGGCAGCCGGTTCTCTAGGAAATCGGCCGAGCGCTCGGCCGCTTCCGCCTTCTGGTCCTCGTAGTACAGGCCGCTGCCGATCGGATGGTGCGTGTCGTGGATCTCGGTGATGAAATCTGCGGCGGTCAGCTGGATCTGGTGCACCCACAGCCGGCCGGCTTCGTCGTCCGGCGCGAGCCCGAGCCGCGCGCCGAGAAACAGCAGGATGTTCGCGGTCTGCCCGACGACCACGTCGCCCGCCTTCAGGAACGGCGGCGCGAACGGCACGCATTCGGCTTTCGTGCTGTCCATCATGCGCATCATCGCCGACACGCCCATCCCGCGCCCCGATTCGCGCGCGACGTCGACGTAATCGGCTTCGGCCGCTTCGAGCGCGAGCCGCACGTATTCGCCGCGACCCTGGATTTCGGGCCAGTAATAGAGTTCATATCGCATGCTGTTCTCCTGTTCGTTGCACCGAATGCTGCCGGCTGCGTGACGATGGGGCGGCCATGCGGCGCCCGCTGCGAATAGACAGTCTAGGAGATCGTCTGAAAAGTGCCGCGCGCGTCGTGCGTCACGCGCCGCGTTCGCCGCCTTCGGGACCGTAGAAGAACACCCACGTCGAGAAATCGTCCGAGAAGCCGACGAAGCGGTGCTCGGCGTGCGCGGGGACGAACAGCGCGTCGCCGGCCGCGACGTCGCATTCGCGCCCGTCGACGACGAAGCGCGACGTGCCGGCGGCGATCACGTAGATCTCGTCGCGCACATGCGGAGTCTGCCGGTCCTCGATGCGCGGCCGGTACAGCTCGACGTCGAGCGTGCCGTGGCGAAACAGCGTCGTGAACAGTGTGCCCGCCTCGTCGAGGCGCGCAAGCGATTCGTTCAGGCCGAGCTTCATGGGGGCTCCGGGTCCGGATCACGGGAACGTGCGTTGCGCCATCGTAGCGCGCATGTCGATATCTCGAAACTCCGCGATGGCCATCGGCGAAACAAAGGCGCGATCAGCTCGCCACATGTGAAACGGATTCGACCATCGGCGGAACGGAGCAGCAGCCGAGCGGATTCGACCGGCATTTTCACCGCAATTTAACCGACGCCGCCTACGATCGCGCTTCGCCAGTCGACCACACGTCGCGATGCCGATTCGTGCGTGATTGCCCGATGGCCTTTCCCTTTGATCCCGCGAAATCCGGCGATCGTGCCTGCAGCCATGCGCGCTCGTTATTCGCATTCTTTCGTCTCGCACTCATGAGTCAGCATTCCCCGGTTTCGTCCCGCAGAACGTTCCTGTCCGCCGCGCCGGCCGTCGCGGCGGCTTCATTGCTCAGCGCGTGTGGCGGCGACGACGTCACGTCGGCGCCGATCGGCGACGCCGCGCTCGCCGCGCAAATGTCCGCGAAACTGAACGCCCAGCTCGGTGATGCGGCGACGGTCGATGCGATCGTGCCGGCGATGACCGATGTCGGCTTCACATGGGCGCTGCCGACGGCGCCGGCCGCGCGGATCGGCGCGATCGTCGCGTACAGCTTCGGCAATCGCCCGAACGCGGCGAGCGGCAATACGTCGAGCACCGGCGGCAACCAGTCGGCGCTGCCCGACCCAGGGCCGGTGAACGAAGCGCTCGCGGACGCCGTGTACCGCATCCGCCAGTTGAAACCCGTCAAGGTCTACGCGCAGTGGGAAATCGCGCGTTTTCTCGTGTCGAAGTACGGGCTGGGCGCCGACGCGCTGTCGTCGATCGAGCCGGTGATCGCGAGCGACGGCTCGATCATGTACCTGAGCACCGCGGGTGTCGCGGCCGTGGCCGTATCGCGCGCGGGCGGGGCGGCGGCGATGGGCACCGTCGCGGTGGTCGGCCATCGCGATCATGCGAAGCGCTGCATCCAGACCTCGCAGCAGGCGGGCATGACGGCCGCTGCAGTCGCCGAGGTGCCGCTGCCGACGACGTACGACCCGCAGTCGGGCCAGCCGTGGACGCGCAACCGCAGCCTCTATCTCGTACACGACATGTATGCGCAGATGCTGACGCACGCGATGACCGCGACGATGCAGGCGTTCCCCAAGGGCTGATGCTTTCCATTGTTTTTCATTCGACTCCCGTGACCATGACGAACCGCCGCCATTTCCTGGCTTCCACTTCATTGCTCGCCGCATCGTGCGCCGCCGCCGCACCCGCTTTCGCGGGCGACGTCCCCGTTTCCGATGCCGAACTGCAGCGCCAGATGCTCGGCAAGCTGACCAACGAACTGAACGATCGCGCGACCGCCGCCGACGAAACCGGTTACCTGCTCGACACGTTTTTCTCGTGGACGCCGCCGACCGTCGACGCCGCCGCCATCGACACGATCGTCGCGTTCGGCTTCGGCAGTCGCGCCGGGGCATCGGCCGCCACGCCGGTGCCGGGCCCCGTGAACGAGGCGATCGCCGATACCGTGTTCCAGCTCCGGCAGAAAGTCGCGGTGCCGATCTTCGCGCAGCAGGAAGTCGCGAGCGTGCTCGCGTCGAAGTACGGACTGGCGGCCGGCGTGACGTCGATCCCGACGCCTGCCGCGGTCGCAGGCAGCCCGATATCGACGCCCGATGGCGTGGCCGCCTCGATCGTCAGGCAGGCCGGGTCGGCCGCGGCGCTCGGCAAGATCGGCGTGGTCACCCATCGCGATCAGGCGTCGATCGCCGTGCGCGTATCGAACGCGGCGGGGATGCAGGCAGCGGTGCCGGGAGGGCTGTCGCTGCCGAACGTCTACGATGCATCGGCGCAGCATGCGGCGATGCGACGGCGCGATCTTTACCTGATGAGCAACGCCGGCATGCAGCTCGCGATGCTGCGGCTCGAATTGATCAATCGCGAATATCCGAACGGCTGAGCGAGGTCACGGATACAGGCCCCGCACGCGCGCTCGCCGCGCGCCGGCTCGTGCGTGCCCCGTTTTGGCTGGTAATGCCGATACAGGTATTGGCACTACCAGCCAAACCACTGTTTTTAATGGGTTTTTTCGCGTGCCGCCTGCGCCGTGGCGGGTTCCGCGTGGCATAATCGACCGCATCCGCAAGGCTTGTAGTCACAACGACCCCGCATACCCATGGCACAGACTCTCTACGACAAACTGTGGAACACCCACGTGGTCCACACCGAGGAAGACGGCACGACCCTGCTCTACATCGACCGTCAGCTGCTGCATGAAGTCACGAGCCCGCAGGCGTTCGAAGGGCTGAAGATCGCGCAGCGTCCGGTGTGGCGCATCAGCGCGAACCTGGCCGTGTCGGACCACAACGTGCCGACGACGGACCGCAGCCACGGCATCGCCGATCCCGTCTCGAAGCTGCAGGTCGACACGCTCGACGCGAACTGCGACGCATTCGGCATCACGCAGTTCAAGATGAACGACATGCGCCAGGGCATCGTCCACATCATCGGGCCGGAGCAGGGTGCGACGCTGCCGGGCATGACGATCGTGTGCGGCGATTCGCATACGTCGACGCACGGCGCGTTCGGCGCGCTCGCGCACGGCATCGGCACGTCGGAAGTCGAGCACGTGCTCGCGACGCAAACGCTCCTGCAGAAGAAGAGCAAGAACATGCTCGTGAAGGTCGAGGGCGCACTCCCGCGCGGCTGTACCGCGAAGGACATCGTGCTCGCGATCATCGGCAAGATCGGCACCGCGGGCGGCACGGGCTACGCGATCGAATTCGGCGGCTCGACCATTCGCGCGCTGACGATGGAAGGCCGCATGACCGTCTGCAACATGGCGATCGAGGCCGGCGCGCGCGCGGGCATGGTCGCCGTCGACGATACGACGATCGATTACCTGAAGGGCCGTCCGTTCGTGCCGACCGGCGCGGAATGGGATCAGGCCGTCGAATACTGGCGCCAGTTCAAGTCGGACGACGGCGCGCAGTTCGATCGCGTGGTCGAGCTGAACGCGGCCGAGATCGTCCCGCAGGTCACGTGGGGCACGTCGCCGGAAATGGTCACGTCGATCGACGGGCGCGTGCCCGATCCCGAGCGCGAAAAGGATCCGGTCAAGCGCGACGCGATGGAGCGCGCGCTGGCCTACATGGCGCTCGAGCCGAACACGCCGATCGAAGCGATCAAGGTCGACAAGATCTTCATCGGCTCGTGCACGAACGCCCGGATCGAAGATATTCGCGCGGCCGCGTATGTCGTGAAGAAGCTGAACCGCCGCGTCGCGCCGAACGTGCGGCTCGCGATGGTCGTGCCGGGCTCGGGCCTGGTGAAGGCGCAGGCCGAGCGCGAAGGGCTCGACAAGGTATTCACCGATGCGGGCTTCGAATGGCGCGAGCCGGGCTGCTCGATGTGCCTCGCGATGAACGCCGACCGGCTCGAGCCGGGCGAGCGCTGCGCGTCGACGTCGAACCGCAACTTCGAGGGCCGGCAGGGCGCGGGCGGTCGCACGCATCTCGTGAGCCCCGCGATGGCCGCGGCCGCGGCGATCGAAGGTCACTTCGTCGACATTCGCCAGTTGGGGTAACACGTGACGGCATCGAAAATCATTGCGCGGCTGGTTGCCGTGCTGGCGCTGGCGGGGCTGGGCTTCGGCCTGGCCGGCTGCAATACCGTCCGAGGCTTCGGCGAGGACGTCCATTCCGCCGGCAACGCGCTGCAGCGCGCCGCGGACTGACGCTGCCACCGAGAATTTGTCGATGTGCGCCGGCTGAACGCCGGCCCTTCAACCGGATAGACGGATCATGGAAAAATTCACTGTACATACCGGCGTCGTGGCGCCGCTCGATCGCGAGAACGTCGACACCGACGCGATCATCCCGAAGCAGTTCCTGAAGTCGATCAAGCGCACGGGCTTCGGTCCGAACGCGTTCGACGAATGGCGCTATCTCGATCACGGCGAGCCGGGCCAGGACAACTCGAAGCGTCCGCTGAACCCGGACTTCGTGCTGAACCAGCCGCGCTACCAGGGCGCATCGGTGCTGCTCGCACGCAAGAACTTCGGCTGCGGCAGCTCGCGCGAGCACGCACCGTGGGCGCTGCAGCAGTACGGCTTCCGCGCGATCATCGCGCCGAGCTTCGCGGACATCTTCTTCAACAACTGCTACAAGAACGGTCTGCTGCCGATCGTGCTGACCGAGCAGCAGGTCGATCACCTGTTCAACGAGACGGCCGCGTTCAACGGCTTTCAACTGACGATCGATCTCGACGCGCAGGTCGTGCGTGCGGGCGACGGCCGCGAGTATCCGTTCGAGATCGCCGCGTTCCGCAAGTACTGCCTGCTGAACGGTTTCGACGACATCGGCCTCACGCTGCGCCATGCGGACAAGATCCGCCAGTTCGAAGCGGAACGGCTCGTGAAGCAGCCGTGGCTCAACACCAAGCTGGTCGGCTAATCGCGCGCTGCGGGCGGGCGCGCCGCGCGTGCGCCCGGCCGCCGGTCTCCCCAACACCCTACCCAGTCAGGAATTTCGCATGAAGATTGCAGTGCTGCCCGGCGACGGCATCGGTCCGGAAATCGTCAATGAAGCGGTGAAGGTGCTGAACGCACTCGACGAGAAGTTCGAACTCGAACAGGCGCCGGTCGGCGGCGCGGGCTACGAGGCGAGCGGCCATCCGCTGCCCGACGCGACGCTGGCGCTCGCGAAGCAGGCCGACGCGATCCTGTTCGGCGCGGTCGGCGACTGGAAGTACGACTCGCTGGAGCGCGCGCTGCGCCCCGAGCAGGCGATCCTCGGGCTGCGCAAGCACCTCGAGCTGTTCGCGAACTTCCGCCCGGCGATCTGCTATCCGCAGCTCGTCGATGCGTCGCCGCTGAAGCCCGAGCTCGTCGCGGGCCTCGACATCCTGATCGTGCGCGAACTGAACGGCGACATCTACTTCGGCCAGCCGCGCGGCGTGCGTGCGGCGCCGGACGGCCCGTTCGCCGGCGAGCGCGAAGGCTTCGACACGATGCGCTATTCGGAGCCGGAAGTGCGCCGCATCGCGCACGTCGCGTTCCAGGCCGCGCAGAAGCGCGCGAAGAAGCTGCTGTCGGTCGACAAGTCGAACGTGCTGGAGACGTCGCAGTTCTGGCGCGACGTCATGATCGACGTGTCGAAGGAGTACGCGGACGTCGAGCTGTCGCACATGTACGTCGACAACGCGGCGATGCAGCTCGCGAAGGCGCCGAAGCAGTTCGACGTGATCGTCACCGGCAACATGTTCGGCGACATCCTGTCGGATGAAGCGTCGATGCTGACGGGCTCGATCGGCATGCTGCCGTCGGCGTCGCTCGACAAGCACAACAAGGGCCTGTACGAGCCGTCGCACGGTTCGGCGCCGGACATCGCGGGCAAGGGCATCGCGAACCCGCTCGCGACGATCCTGTCGGCCGCGATGCTGCTGCGCTACTCGCTGAATCGCGCGGAGCAGGCCGATCGCATCGAGCGCGCGGTGAAAACGGTGCTCGAACAGGGCTACCGCACGGGCGACATCGCGACGCCGGGCTGCAAGCAGGTCGGCACGGCCGCGATGGGCGACGCGGTGGTCGCCGCGCTGTAAGCGCTTGGAAATGAAGTGCGGTAATTAATGTGGAAAAGGGCGCGAACGGGCCGTAAAAATCGGCCGGTTCGCGCGCGGTTGGCCGTTGTGCGGGCCACCGGCTTTGTGTAGACTCGAACGATGGCGCTGATTTCCCTGATCTCCCCGGTCCTGAAACTCCACGGCAACACTGCCCGTGCGGGTGCGCGCGCCATCGTCATCACGAAAACCATTACCACGAAAACGATCATTAAACGCTGATCGCCGTCGTGCCCGCCTGTTTCCCCGCGCGGTCACGCGGGGACGGAAATGGCGGGGAAGCTCCATTCAAAGCAAAGGGTTAGTCATGAACGTAGGTCTCGTAGGTTGGCGCGGCATGGTCGGCAGCGTCCTGATGCAGCGTATGCAGGAAGAGGGCGATTTCGACCTGATCGAACCGGTGTTTTTCAGCACCAGCAACACAGGCGGCAAGGCGCCGTCGTTCGCGAAAAACGAGACCACGCTCAAGGACGCGACCAACGTCGACGAGCTGAAGAAGTGCGACGTGATCATCACGTGCCAGGGCGGCGACTACACGAACGACGTGTTCCCGAAGCTGCGCGCGGCCGGCTGGAACGGCTACTGGATCGACGCGGCATCGTCGCTGCGGATGAAGGACGACGCGGTCATCATCCTCGATCCGGTCAACCTCGACGTGATCAAGGATGCGCTCGTCAAGGGCACGAAGAATTTCGTCGGCGGCAACTGCACGGTCAGCCTGATGCTGATGGCGCTCGGCGGCCTGTTCCGCGAGAACCTCGTCGACTGGATGACGGCGATGACGTACCAGGCCGCATCGGGCGCGGGCGCGCAGAACATGCGCGAGCTGCTGTCGCAGATGGGCACGCTGAACGGCGCGGTGCAGGAACAGCTCGCCGATCCGGCTTCCGCGATCCTCGACATCGACCGCCGCGTGCTGGCCGCGATGAACAGCGATGCGATGCCGACGAGCCACTTCGGCGTGCCGCTCGCCGGTTCGCTGATTCCGTGGATCGACAAGGATCTCGGCAACGGGATGTCGAAGGAAGAGTGGAAGGGCGGCGCGGAAACCAACAAGATCCTCGGCAAGCCGGCGATGGGCGAGCCGGGTTCGATCCCGGTCGACGGCCTGTGCGTGCGGATCGGCGCGATGCGCTGCCACTCGCAGGCGCTGACGATCAAGCTGAAGAAGGACGTGCCGCTCGACGAGATCAACGGCATCCTCGCGTCGGCGAACGACTGGGTGAAGGTCGTGCCGAACGAGCGTGAAGCGTCGATGCGCGACCTGTCGCCGGCGAAGATCACCGGCACGCTGTCGGTGCCGGTCGGCCGCCTGCGCAAGCTCGCGATGGGCGGCGAATACCTGTCGGCGTTCACGGTCGGCGATCAGCTGCTGTGGGGCGCGGCCGAGCCGCTGCGCCGCATGCTGCGCATCCTGCTCGACAAGTAAGCCCGCTGTCCGGCCTGCGGGCCGGGCTGCACGACACGACGCGCCGCGTCGGCCTCGAGATTCAGGGCCGGCGCGGCGCGTTTTTTCATGCGCGGCTCAGCGCAGGTTCAGCAGCGTCTGGTCGACGGCCTGCTGGGTCTTGATCGTCTGCGCATTCGCCTGGTAATTGCGTTGCGCGGTGATCAGGTTCACGAGCTCGGTGGTCAGGTTGACGTTCGAGTTTTCCAGTGCGCTGCCCTGCAGCGTGCCGTGGTTCGTGCTGCCCGGCGCGGAGATCTGCGGCACGCCCGACGCGGCCGTTTCCGCATACTGGTTGCCGCCGATGTTCACGAGCCCGTTCGGGTTGTTGAAGTTCGCGAGCGCGATCTGGCCGAGCACCGCGCTCTGGCCGTTCGAGTAGTTGCCGGTCAGCTTGCCGTCGGTGCCGATCGAAAATGTCGTCAGCGTGCCGCTCGCGAAGCCGTCCTGCGCGAGGTTGTTCACGCCGTCCTTGCCGCCGTACTGCGTCGTGCCGCCCAGGTCGAGCGTCAGGTTCTGCGGATTGGCGCCGCCCGTCGTGTTCGGGATCGCGAATGCGAACTGGCCGAGGCTCGGCGTCGGCTGGCCGGTCGCGGCCGACGTCGTCGAGCTGATCCGGCCCGATGCGTCGAACGTGACGGTGCCGAGATTCGTCGGCGTCTGGCCCTGCGCACCCGCGTAGGCCTGCCACGTGCCGGCCGCACTCTTCGCGAAGTACATCGTGACCTGTTGCGAGCCGCCGAGCGTGTCGTAGACCTGGATCGACGAGTTGTAGTTGTACGTCGTGTTGTCGTTCGCGTTGAACGGCGTCTTGGTCGGCACCTTGTCCTGCGCGTTCAGGTTGAACTGGCCGGTGATCTTGCTCGTCGCCCGCGGCGCGATGTTGCTGGTCGGCGCCTGCAGCGGCACGGTCTGCGCGGTGTTGATCACGCCGCCCGCGCCTGCCGCATGGCCCATCAGGTTGCGGCCTTGCGCGTCGACGATCGCGCCGTTCTTGTCGCGATGGAACGTGCCGTCGCGCGAGTACGTGGTCACGCCGTTGCTCGACATCTGGAAGAAGCCGTTGCCGTTGATCGCGACGTCGAGCGACGATTTCGTCGAATCGATCGTCCCTTGGCCGAAATTCTGCTGCACCGACGCGAGCCGCGTGCCGATGCCGATCTGCGTGTTGACCGACGTCGCGACCGAATTCGCGTACATGTCGGCGAAATTCGCGCGTCCCTGTTTGAAGCCAACCGTGTTTGCGTTCGCGATGTTGTTGCCGATCACGTCGAGATTGCTCGACGCACCGGCCAACCCGCTCAAACCCTGCTGATAGCCCATGTTCGTCCCCGTAACGAGCTGGTGAGTGAATGCAGTCGTGCGACTGCGCGATGGCCCTCCGGTACTTCACGGCATCAGCCTGGCCAAGCGCGCTCCCGCCTTTCCGGCATGGGCACGCGCATGGTCAAAATGTGCCGATTGCTGTTTGAAGACGATCGTATCGGCGGTGATTATCAGATCTGTGTAATTTTGTGTAATGAAATTGAATTGATGCAGAAATGACCGTTTTTATATGAATAATGGGGCGTGCAGAGTGGGCTGAAAGCCTTATGGGGTGGCGCTTTGGCGGTGTAAATTTTCATTTCTTCGATAAGAGAGGGGAATTGTCTTCTTATCGATGAATTGGAATTGGTTGGAAGGGGATTGATTGCCGGTCGGGATTTGTTTTGATTTTCGGCTGTTGATTCATTAACGGCGGGCAGGGTGGATGGTCGAGGGCGCGCTTGCGATTCCGTCGCCGTGATCCTGCGGCGTACACACGGTGAACACCAGAAAGCCGCATCATTCGAACGGCGGGGCGATGTCGCCGCGAGGGAGTTTTCGACAGCACGCGCAGGTTCGCTTCGATCGATCGGATGCATGGGCTGCGGCAGGCCCGGCGGACTCGCGCGACACGAGCGCCCGCCCGCGGCCGGTAGCACTGGCGATCGACGAATTCGGCCGGAACCCGATCGCGTGAAGTAAACTACGCGGTTACGACGCACAGAGCCGCCAAAAGCGTCGCGTTCCGCGCGACGCTTTTGCATTTCTGCAGCCACTTTATTGACGCTTCCAACCGCGAATCCGAGCCGCGCCCGCGCGCGGCGATAGAGCCAACGATGTCCCGAATTTCCTTGTTTCCGCGTCAGTCCCGTCTGTCGCGCGCCGTGCATGGCGCGCTGGCGATCCTGGCGCTCGGCGCGGCCGTATCGGCGTGGGCAGCCGGCACCGGCGAACTGCCGGCGTCCGCCGCCGGCGCCGCCGCCCCGCTTACCGTGACGGTCCAGCCGGGCCAGTCGCTGAACGACATCGCGAAAGCGGCCACGCAATCGCACGATCCGGGCGTGCTCGCGCGCGCGGGCCGTGCGCTGTTCGACGCCAATCCGCAGGCGTTCATGAAGCGCGACGCGAGCCGCCTGAAAGTCGGCGCGACGCTGACCGTGCCCGCGCTCGATGCCACCGGCGCGGCGCTCGTGCCGGCCGGGGCGTCGGCTGTGTCCGCTGCATCCGGCACGGCGGTCGCTTCCATGCCCGCCGCCGCATCGGGCGGGGCGGCGAGCGCGCAGCATGGCGCATCCGCGCCGCATCCCGGCTCGGCAGTGCAGCCCGCGTCGATGGCGCCGGCCGTACATGCCTCTCCGGTGAACGGGGCGAGTGCGGCGACGGAGACGGGGGCGTCGGCTTCGAGCGGTGCACCGGCGTCGATCGGCGCGTCGGCCGCATATGGCGCGTCGGCTGTCGACAGCATGCAACCGGCGGCATCCATGGCCGGGGCAAGCGGTCCGCATGTATGGAGCGGTGCGATCCAGTCGGCGCCGTCGTCGGCGAGCGAGGCCGCGGGGCAGTCGATGCCGGGCAGCCCGGTTTCCGGGGTGCACGAACCGGCCGGTGCGGCGCCCGCCGTGGGTGCGTCGCAGCCGCGGCCGTCGAGCCTGCAGCAATTGCTGGCATTGAAGAATCGCGTGCTGATGGAGTTGCAGAAGCACGGCATCGGCAAACCGGCAACGACGACCGGCATTGCGCCTGCGCCCGCTCCGGCGCCCGCCGCGCCGCGTCCGGCCGAGAATGATGCCGGTGCGTCGGCCGCTGCCTCGACGGCAGACGAAGCCGCGTCGGGTGTGGCCGCCAGTGCGCCGCGACCGGCATCGGCTTCGGTACAGCCGGTCGCACCCGTCGCGACGCCTGCACGTCGTACCGAACAGATGGACTGGCGCCCGGCCGCCGTGGCCGGCGCCGCCGTGATCGTGCTCGCGGCCGGCTTCGCGTGGCGCAAGCGCCGGAAGAGTCGCCGCGCGGACGATGCGGGTACGGCTGCGACCACGGCAGGCGGTGCCGCGGTTGCGGAAGCGGAAGCCGCGCCGTCCGTCGAACGCGAACTGCCGATCACACCCGAGATGCCGGTCGCACGCGATGCGGCGTCCGACATGAATCTCGCCGCGGCGACTGCCGCTGCGGCGGAGACGGTCGAGCCGCCCGCAGCGGACACATCGTCCGCGTCCGAAATGCCGGCGCCGCGCGACGAGTCGCCTGAATCGCCGCCTGCTCACGCTGCGGAGCCGTCCGCGAACGCGGCGAGCCCGGCTCCGAGCGAGGCTTCGCACGACGCGGAACCGGCTGAAAAAGCCGCTGCCGCCGACGAGCCGGCCGAGCCCGCCACCGCATCCCCAGCCCCTTCGACGACCGAAGCGCAGCACGCGACGCTGATGCAGAACGCGATCAGCGCACTCAACAGTCTCGACATGCCGTTGCCGCCGCGGGCGGCAGACGAACCGTCGTCGACGGCGGAAGAACCGTCTGTACGGGCAGCGCAGTCCGACGCCGATAAAATCGCAACTAACGGTCAACCCGCCGAGCACCCGTCGATGGGTTCGGGTGAGACGACACCGGAACATCCGGCCGACCAGGACGACGAGTTCGACTGGGATCCGGATGCGGCGACGCCTGCCGGCCACGCGGGCAACCTGCCCACGACGTCGTCGCTGCCGCCGCTCGGCGGCGCGCAGTTCGGCGCGCTGAAGCTCGACTTCGATCTCGACCTGCCGTCCACGCCGGGCGCCGCGCTGCCCGCGCTCACCCCGGATGAGCTCGCGCGCATCGCCCGCAACAAGCTGGACCTCGCTGCCGAATACGTCGAACTGGGCGACCTGTCCGGCGCGCGGACGCTGCTGCAGGAAGTGGTCGACGCGAACGACGCCGCGACGCGCGACGACGCACGCGCGCTGCTCGCGAAACTGGCGGACGAGGCGTGATGCGGATCGCGCTGGGCATCCAGTACGACGGCGCGGCGTTCTGCGGCTGGCAGGCGCAGCCGCACGGCAAGACCGTGCAGGACCGGCTCGAACATGCGCTGGCCGAGTTCGCGCGGGTGCCGCTGCACACGACGGTCGCGGGGCGGACCGACACCGGCGTGCACGGGCTCGGGCAAGTCGTGCATTTCGACACCGACCTCGAGCGCGAAGTGTTCTCGTGGGTGCGCGGCACCAACGCGTTCCTGCCGCCGACCGTCTCGGTGCAATGGGCGAAGCCGATGCCGGACACGTTCCACGCGCGTTTCTCGGCGTTCGAGCGCACCTACTACTACGCGCTGTACGTGCACCCCGTGCGCTCGCCGATGCTGGCCGGCCGCGCGGGCTGGATCCACACGCCGCTCGACGACGACGCGATGCGCGCCGCCGCCGCGCACCTGATCGGCGAGCACGATTTTTCGTCGTTCCGGTCGTCGGAATGCCAGTCGAAGACGCCGGTCAAACACCTGTATCAGATCGACGTGCGGCGCGCGGGGCATTTCATCCATTTCCGCTTCCGCGCGAACGCGTTCCTGCATCACATGGTGCGCAACCTGATGGGTTGCCTCGTCGCGGTCGGGCGCGGCCGCTACCCGGCCGACTGGCTCGCCGACGTGCTGGCCGGGCGCGACCGCAACCTCGCGGCGCCCACGTTCATGGCCGACGGGCTGTACCTCGCCCACGTCGGCTACCCGGCGGAATTCGCCGTCCCGCCCGCGCAGCTCGGCAGCGTGCCGTGGAGCAGCGTCTGGGCGGATCTGGACCCACTATCATGACGGATCACGACGTGCCTTCTTCGAATTCCGCCGCGGCGGGCCTGCCGCCGCGCACGCGCATCAAGCTGTGCGGGCTGTCGCGCCCCGAGGACGTGCTGCACGCGGCGGCGCTCGGCGCCGATGCGATCGGCCTCGTGTTCTACCCGAAGAGCCCGCGCGCGGTGACGATCGCGCAGGCGGCCGAGCTGGCGGGCCTGGCGCCGCCGTTCGTATCGGTGGTCGGGCTGTTCGTGAATGCGACCGAAGCCGAGATCGAGGCCGTCGTGCGCGACGTGCCGCTCACGGTGCTGCAGTTCCACGGCGACGAGACGCCCGAGCAGTGCGATGCCCTTGGCCGCGCGGCGCGCCTGCCGTGGTTGCGCGCGGTGCGCGTCGGCCCCTCGACGCAGCCGTCCGATTTGGTAGAATCGGCTCTTCATTATTCGAAAGCGCGCGGCCTCCTGTTCGACACCCTGGTGCCGGATTACGGCGGTAGCGGCAAGGTCTTCGATTGGTCTCTTATTCCCGCAGAGCTCGCGCGTCGGGCCGTTTTGAGTGGTGGCTTGAACGCGCAAAACGTCGGTGATGCGATCCGCCAGCTGCGTCCGCTTGCTGTCGATGTCTCGAGTGGCATCGAAGTGGAGGGCGCGAAGGGCGTGAAGGATCACGCCCGGATGGCGGCGTTCGTACGCGCGGTGCGCGAAGCGGACGCCGGGTGATGCAAGCCGGTGCGGCCCCGAAAGCGGGCGCACCGACCGATCGAGAGAGACACCATGTACAACCTTCCTGATGATCGCGGCCATTTCGGCCCGTATGGCGGCGTGTTCGTCGCCGAGACGCTGATTCACGCGCTGGACGAACTGCGCGCGGCGTATGAAAAGTTCCAGAACGATCCCGACTTCGTCGCCGAATTCGAGCGCGAGCTGAAGTATTTCGTCGGCCGCCCGTCGCCGATCTATCACGCGCAGCGCTGGAGCGAAATGCTCGGCGGCGCGCAGATCTACCTGAAGCGCGAAGACCTGAACCACACTGGCGCGCACAAGATCAACAACGTGATCGGCCAGGCGCTGCTCGCGAAGCGCATGGGCAAGAAGCGCGTGATCGCGGAAACCGGCGCCGGCCAGCACGGCGTCGCGACCGCAACGATCTGCGCGCGCTTCGGGATGGAGTGCGTGGTCTACATGGGCTCGGAGGACGTGCGCCGGCAGGCCGCGAACGTCTACCGGATGAAGTTGCTCGGCGCGACGGTCGTGCCGGTCGAATCGGGTTCGCGCACGCTGAAGGACGCGCTGAACGAAGCGATGCGCGACTGGGTCACGAACATCGAAAGCACGTTCTACATCATCGGCACGGTCGCGGGCCCGCACCCGTACCCGATGATGGTGCGCGACTTCCAGCGCGTGATCGGCGACGAGTGCAAGGTGCAGATGCCCGAGCTCGCAGGCCGGCAGCCGGACGCGGTGATCGCCTGCGTCGGCGGCGGGTCGAACGCGATGGGCATCTTCTATCCGTACATCGACGATCGTTCGGTGCAGCTGATTGGCGTCGAAGCGGCCGGCGACGGCCTCGATACGGGCCATCACGCGGCATCGCTGATCGCCGGCAGCCCGGGCGTGCTGCACGGCAACCGTACGTATCTGCTGCAGGACGACAACGGCCAGATCATCGAGACGCATTCGGTGTCGGCGGGCCTCGACTATCCGGGCGTCGGCCCCGAACACGCATGGCTGAAGGACAGCGGCCGCGCGCAGTACGTGCCGATCACCGACGAGGAAGCGCTGAAGGCATTCCACGACTGCTGCCGGATCGAGGGGATCATTCCCGCGCTCGAGTCGAGCCACGCGATCGCGTATGGCGTGAAGCTCGCGCCGACGTTGCCGAAGGACAAGCTCCTGCTCGTCAACCTGTCGGGCCGCGGCGACAAGGACATGCACACGGTCGCCGAGCGATCGGGCATCGAGCTCTGACCCCCACCGATGCGTGACCTGATCGAAGAGCCGGGCGGCGGCGCCGCGAGCGAGGCGGAGGCGGCTCAGCCCGCCGCTGCCGTGCCGCGCGTGCTGCCGCCCGGTATCGAACTGCACAACCGCGATTTCCTGACCGATGCCGTGCACCTGCCGGATGCGTCGATCGACCTGATCGTCGCCGATCCGCCGTACGGGCTCGGCAAGGACTACGGCAACGACTCGGACAAGCGTTCGGGCGACGATTTCCTCGCGTGGACGCGCGAGTGGCTCGAGCTCGCGATTCCGAAGCTGAAGCCGAGCGGGTCGATGTACATCTTCTGCACGTGGCAGTACGCGCCGGAAATCTTCAGTTTCCTGAAGACGCAGCTCACGATGGTCAACGAGATCATCTGGGACCGGCGCGTGCCGAGCATGGGCGGAACGACGCGCCGTTTCACGTCGGTGCACGACAACATCGGCTTTTTCGCGGTTTCCAGGGCGTATTACTTCGATCTCGATCCGGTCCGCATCCCGTACGACGCCGACACGAAGAAGGCCCGCTCGCGCAAGCTGTTCGAAGGCAGCAAGTGGCTGGAGATGGGCTACAACCCGAAGGACGTCTGGTCGGTCTCGCGCCTGCACCGGCAGCACGCGGAGCGCGTCGATCATCCGACCCAGAAGCCGCTGGAAATCATCGAGCGGATGGTGCTCGCAAGCTGCCCGCCGGGCGGCCGCGTGCTCGATCCGTTCATGGGCAGCGGCACGACCGCGGTGGCCTGCGCACGGCAGGGGCGCGACTTCGTCGGCTACGAGATCAACGAAAGTTATTGCGCGATCGCGCACGAGCGCGTGAACGCGCTCGCCGCACCGGCGTGCGCGTGAGTCGCGCCGCCGCGTTGCCGATCGCCTCAAGGAAAATTGCCATGTCCCGTATTCAGCAGACCTTCGCCGCGCTCGCCGAACAAGGCCGTAAGGGCCTGATCCCGTTCATCACGGCCGGCGATCCCGATCCCGCGAAAACCGTCGAATTCATGCACGCGCTCGCAGCAGGCGGCGCGGACGTGATCGAACTCGGCGTGCCGTTCTCGGACCCGATGGCCGACGGCCCCGTGATCCAGCGCTCGTCGGAACGCGCGCTCGCGCGCGGCGTCACGTTGAAGAGCGTGCTCGCCGACGTGAAGCGTTTTCGCGAAACCGACCCCAAAACGCCCGTCGTGCTGATGGGCTATGCGAATCCGATCGAACGGATGGGCGTCGACGCGTTCGCGGCCGAAGCGCACGCGGCCGGCGTCGACGGCGTGCTGGTGGTCGACTATCCGCCTGAAGAGGCGGGGGTGTTCGCGGAAAAGATGCGCGCCGCGCAGATCGATCCGATCTTCCTGCTCGCGCCCACGTCGACCGACGAACGCATCGCCGACGTCGGCAAGATCGCGAGCGGCTACGTCTATTACGTGTCGCTCAAGGGCGTAACCGGCGCGGGAAATCTGGATGTTTCGAGCATTGCAGGTAAAATCCCGGCCATCAAGTCGCGCGTGCCGGTTCCGGTGGGTGTCGGCTTCGGTATCCGCGACGCCGAAACGGCGCGCGCGGTGGCCGAGGTGTCGGACGCCGTCGTGATCGGCAGCCGCCTCGTGCAGCTGCTCGAAAGCGCTGCGCCGGAAGGTGCCGCGGCCGCGCTGCAGGCCTTCATTGCCGAGCTGCGCGCCGCGCTGGACGGCGCGGGCAAGACGGCCGCCTAAACAACAGATGAAAGCGGGCCCGGGTGCATGTCGCCCGGCCCGCCACGGAACAGGAAACCATACGATGAGCTGGCTCGACAAACTGTTGCCGCCGAAGATCAAGCAGACCGACCCGAAAAGCCGCAAGGGCATTCCGGAAGGCCTGTGGGTCAAGTGCCCGTCCTGCGAGGCCGTTCTCTATCGCAACGACGTGGACGCGAACCTGCACGTGTGCCCGAAGTGCGATCACCACATGCGCATCGGCGCGCGCGAGCGTCTCGACGGGCTGCTCGATCCGGAAGGCCGCTACGAGATCGGCCAGGAAATCGTGCCGGTCGACTCGCTGAAGTTCAAGGACAGCCGCAAGTACCCCGATCGTCTGAAGGAAGCGATGGACGAAACCGGCGAGACCGACGCGATGGTCGTGATGGGCGGAGCGATCCACACGCTGCCGGTCGTGGCTGCCTGCTTCGAGTTTTCGTTCATGGGCGGCTCGATGGGTTCGGTCGTCGGCGAGCGCTTCGCGCGCGGTGCGCAGAACGCGCTGGAACAGCACGTGCCGTTCATCTGCTTCACCGCATCGGGCGGCGCACGGATGCAGGAAAGCCTGCTGTCGCTGATGCAGATGGCCAAGACCACCGCGATGCTGACCAAGCTGGCCGAAGCGAAGCTGCCGTTCATCTCGGTGCTGACCGACCCGACGATGGGCGGCGTGTCGGCGAGCTTCGCGTTCCTCGGCGACGTCGTGATCGCCGAGCCGAAGGCGCTGATCGGCTTCGCCGGGCCGCGCGTGATCGAGCAGACGGTCCGCGAGAAGCTGCCGGAAGGCTTCCAGCGCGCCGAATTCCTGCTGAAGACGGGCGCGATCGACATGATCATCGACCGCCGCAAGATGCGCGACGAGATCGCGCAATTGCTCGCGCTGCTGCAGCGACAGCCGGCCGACGCGCTGGCTTGACCGGCGCAAGGTTGTGAACTCCGCGCGTCGCCTGGCTTCAACTAGGGCCTGTTCACGCTAATAACGGGCTTGCGCTGGCCCCCAGAAGGGCCGAGCGCGAGGATTGCGACGAAGCGAATACTCGACGTATTCGCGAGGAGCATGACGCGGCGATCGGCCCTTCTGGGGGCCAGCCCCACGAATGCATTTTTCTAAACAGGGGAACGTGCCTTTGCGCCCGCATGGCGGCGTCGTTCGTCGTTGCAATAGCAACGGCTATTGCGCCTCCTCACTCCTTGCCCTGCGGGCGCAAAGGCACGTTCGCAAGCCCGTTATTAGCGTGAACAGGCCCTAGGCGGCGCGCTTCGTTTTTTGGGCGTAGTGGCCGTACCGATCCAGATTTGATCCGATGAGCACTTTTACCACTCTCGAAGCGTGGCTTTCGCATCTCGAACGCGCGCACCCGGTCGGCATCGACATGGGCCTGACCCGCATCGGGCAGGTCAAGGCGGCGCTGCAGCTTGAATTCGCGTGCCCCGTGATCACCGTCGGCGGCACGAACGGCAAGGGCTCGACCTGCGCCTTCCTCGAGACGATTCTCGTGCGCGCGGGCTACAAGGTCGGCTGCCACACGTCGCCGCACCTGCTCGAATTCAACGAGCGCGCACGCGTGAACGGGCAGAACGTGACCGACGACGAACTGCTGCCGCACTTCGAGGCCGTCGAAGCCGCGCGCACGTCGCTGCCCGAGCCCGTGTCGCTCACGTATTTCGAATTCACGACGCTCGCGATCCTCCACCTGTTCGCGGCGCGCGGGCTTGACGCGGTGATTCTCGAAGTCGGCCTCGGCGGCCGGCTCGATGCAGTCAACATCATCGATACCGATTGCGCGATCGTCACGAGCATCGACATCGACCACACCGAATACCTCGGCGACACGCGCGAGAAGATCGCGTTCGAGAAGGCCGGGATCTTCCGCGCGGGCAAGCCGGCGATCTGCGGCGATCCGGCCGCGCCGCAGACGCTGATCGACCACGCCGAAGCGATCGGCGCCGATCTGTGGCTCGTCGGCCGCGATTTCCGCTACGAGGCGCAGGCGGGCGCCGAGCGCCAGCAATGGAGCTACCTCGGCCGCGAGAAGCGCTATCCGGCGCTCGCGTATCCGGCGCTGCGCGGCGCGAATCAGCTGATCAACGCGTCGGCCGCGCTCGCCGCGCTCGAGGCGCTGCGCCCAGTGCTGCCGGTGTCCGCGCAGGACATCCGGCTCGGGCTGGCGAACGTCGAGCTGCCCGGGCGCTTCCAGGTGCTGCCCGGCAAGCCGGCGATCGTGCTCGACGTCGCGCACAATCCGCATGCGTCGGCCGTGCTCGAGCAGAACCTCGGCAACATGGGCTTCTTCCCTTACACGTACGCGGTGTTCGGCGCGATGCACGACAAGGACATCGACGGCGTGCTGCAGCACCTGAAGGGCGAGATCGACCGCTGGTGCGTGACCGACCTGCCGCTGCCGCGCGCGGCTTCCGCGGAGCAGCTCGAAGCCGCGCTGCGCAAGGCCGGCGTGGAGGAGGGGCCCGATTCGAGCGTGACGCGTTACGCGTCGCCCGCGGAAGCGTTTCGCGATGCACTAAAAAGAGCATCCGAGAATGATAGAATCGTGGTTTTCGGCAGTTTCCATACGGTTGCCGGCGTGCTGGCCTACCGTAAATCGCAGCAACACTGACTGACGGGCAGTTTCGGATTCAGCCATTCATGGGAATTTTCTCGTTCGGCAAAAAAGACGACGACGCGCCTCCGCGGCGCGGCGGTCGCACCGGGGCCTCCCGGAACGTGCGCACGGAGCGCACTGAACGCGTCGAGCGACGCTCGCGCCGCACCGAGCGTCCGGAATCGGACGCACTGCTCCTCGATCCGACCCTTCCAGAAAAGCAACGCGCGCGCCGTCGCCTCGTCGGCGCGATCGCGCTCGTCGTGGCCGCGGTGATCGTGCTGCCGATGGTGCTCGATTCGCACCCGAAGCCGGTCACCGACGACATCGCGATCGACATCCCGAACCGGCCCGCCCACCAGGCGGTCGCGCCGCGCGACGACGATGTGTCCGACGTGCAGGCGGGCGTCGCGCACGACGAACCGCCGGCCTCCGACACGACCGTTGCGGCCGCACCGGCGCCCGCGCCGAAGGATGCCGCCAAGCCGGCCGCGAAACCCGATACGACCGCCACGGCGAACGTGACGCCGCCGAAGCCCGCGCCGAAGCCGGCTGCTCCCGCGGCGAAACCGGCCGCGCCGAAGCCTGCGCCCGCAACCGTCGCGAATGCCGACGCCGCCAGCCCGGACAGCGGCGACGCATCGTCGCCGGCATCGCCGGCCGGTGCGCGCTTCGCGGTGCAGCTCGGTTCGTTCAAGGACGACGCGACGGCCCGTTCGTGGGCGACCAAGTTGAAATCGGCGGGTGTGCCCGCATATGTCGAGCATCGCAAGCAGGCAGACGGCAGCACGGCTACACTGTTGCGTGCCGGCCCGTTCGCGGATCGCTCGGCGGCCTCCGCCGCGATCGCGAAGGTGCGCGAAGCCGGTCTGACGCAGTAAAGCCACGATGCTGACGGCTTTCGACTACGCTGTATTGGCGGTGATCGTGTTGTCGGCGCTGCGCGGCGCGTGGCGCGGCTTCGTGTCCGAGATTTTCGGGCTGATCGGCTGGATCGCGGCGATCGTGATCGCGGGCCGCTACGTCGGGCTGGTCGTGCCGTACATTCCGGCGAACTGGCCGGGCGGCGCGCTGACGCAGTGGGTGATCGCCTTCGCGTTGCTCGTGATCGGCGTCGTGCTGGTCGCCGGCGTGGCGAATGCGCTGCTGTCGCGGATCGCGCAGGCGAGTGGCCTGGGCGGCGTCGACCGCTCGCTGGGCATGATGTTCGGGCTGGTGCGCGGCTGCGTGCTGGTGGTGCTGCTGGTCGCGGCGGCCGGGCTGACCGAACTGCCCAAACAGGATTTCTGGCGCAATGCGCTATTGCGTCCTTTTGCCGAACAGGGCGTGCACGAGCTGAAGCAGCTCCTGCCCGACGGCATGGCCCAGTACGTACGCGTGTGACGACGCGGCCGGGCAGGACGGAACCGATTTTGTCATCTTGAAGGACATGCCATGTGCGGCATCGTAGGCGTTATCTCCCAATCCCCGGTCAATCAGCTGATCTATGACAGCCTGCTGCTGCTGCAGCATCGCGGTCAGGACGCGGCGGGCATTGCGACGGCGGACGGCAGCAATTTCCACATGTACAAGGCGAACGGCATGGTGCGCGACGTGTTCCGCACGCGCAACATGCGCAGTCTGCCCGGCACCTACGGCATCGGCCAGGTGCGCTACCCGACGGCCGGCTCGGCGTCGAGCGAGGCCGAGGCGCAGCCGTTCTACGTGAACGCACCGTTCGGGATCATCCTCGCGCACAACGGCAACCTGACGAACTGGCAGCAATTGAAGGACGAGATGTTCCGGATCGACCGCCGGCACATCAACACCAATTCCGACAGCGAAGTGCTGCTCAACGTGTTCGCGCACGAGCTGCAACTGTCGACCACGGGCCTCGAGCTCGATCCGGCGTCCGTGTTCAAGGCGGTTTCGGGCGTGCATCGCCGCCTGCAGGGTTCGTACGCGATCGTGTCGCTGATCGCCGGCTACGGCCTGCTCGCGTTCCGCGATCCGTTCGGCATCCGTCCGCTGTGCATCGGCAAGCTCGAGACCGAAAACGGCACCGAATGGATGGTCGCGTCGGAGTCGGTGGCGGTCGAAGGCATCGGTTTCGAATTCGTGCGTGACCTGGAGCCGGGCGAAGCGATCTTCATCGACAAGGCCGGCAACTTCCACAGCCAGCAGTGCGCGGAGAACCCGACGCTGAATCCGTGCATGTTCGAATACGTGTATCTCGCTCGTCCGGATTCGTGCCTCGACGGCGTGCCGGTCTACAACGTGCGCCTGCGCATGGGCGACTATCTCGCCGAGAAGATCAAGCGCGAACTGCCGAACGTGCCGATCGACGTCGTGATGCCGATTCCCGATTCGTCGCGCCCGGCCGCGATGCAGGTCGCCGCGAAGCTTGGCGTCGAGTATCGCGAAGGCTTCTTCAAGAACCGCTACGTCGGCCGGACGTTCATCATGCCGGGGCAGGCCGTGCGCAAGAAGTCGGTGCGCCAGAAGCTCAACGCGATGAGCATCGAGTTCAAGGACAAGCACGTGCTGATCGTCGACGATTCGATCGTGCGTGGCACGACCTCGCACGAAATCGTGCAGATGGCGCGCGATGCGGGCGCGAAGTCGGTGATCTTCGCGTCGGCGGCGCCGCCCGTGAAATTCCCGAACGTGTACGGCATCGACATGCCGACGCGCGGCGAGCTCGTCGCGCACGGACGCACCGACGAGGAAGTCGCGAAGATCATCGGCGCCGACCACCTGATCTACCAGGACGTCGACGATCTGCGCCGCGCGGTGCGCGACATCAACCCGAAGCTCGAGCACTTCGAGGCGTCGTGCTTCGACGGCAACTACATCACAGGCGCCGTGACGCCCGAGTATCTCGATGCGATCGAGCGCGCGCGCCTCACGCCGGCGTCGCAGGCCGATCGCGACACGGCCGGCGAAACCGAGCGTTCGCAGATGAACCTGCAACTGTCGGTGGAGTAACGCCGGCGCACGCTTTTATCGAGGCGTGATAGGATGTGGTCTTGCGTCGATTTGATATCAGCTTGCGGACGCGGGGCAACTTCCCAAAACAGCTAAAGCGAAGGCCGGCGGCAGCCGGCCCGAGTCGATCGCTGTCGTACCGCACCGAAGCCCGCTGATGCCGACGCATAGCGGGCTTTTTGTTTTTGGCCTGGGTTTTGACCGGGTCCGCGCCTCATGCATGACCGTCGGCGCGGCCATCGAATACGGAAAACGGAACATGGACGACTCCCTCAACTTCGACACGCTTGCCGTGCGCGCGGGCACGCTGCGCAGCGACTTCAACGAACATTCGGAAGCGCTGTTCCTCACGTCGAGCTTCTGTTTCTCGAGCGCGGCTGAAGCTGCCGAGCGCTTCGCGAATTCGGAAGACTATTTCACCTACTCGCGCTTCACGAATCCGACCGTCACCATGTTCCAGGAGCGTCTCGCCGCGCTCGAGGGCGGCGAGGCGTGCATCGCGACGGCGTCGGGCATGGCCGCGATCATGTCGGTCGTGATGTCCGCGCTGCAGGCGGGCGACCACCTCGTCAGCTCGCGCAGCCTGTTCGGCTCGACGCTCGGGATGTTCTCGCAAATCTTCGGCAAGTTCGGGATCACGACGACCTTCGTCGATCCGACCGACCTGAACGCGTGGCAGGAAGCCGTGCGGCCGGAAACGAAGATGTTCTTCCTCGAGACGCCGTCGAACCCGCTGACCGAGCTCGCCGACATCGAAGCGATCGGCAAGATCGCGAAGGCCGCGAACGCATTGTTCGTCGTCGACAACTGTTTCTGCAGCCCGGTGCTGCAGCAGCCGCTGAAGCTCGGTGCGGACGTCGTGATGCACTCGGCGACGAAATTCCTCGACGGGCAGGGCCGCGTGCTCGGCGGCGCGCTGGTCGGCTCGAAGGAATTCATCATGGGCAAGGTGTTCCCGTTCGTGCGCAGCGCGGGCCCGACGTTGTCGGCCTTCAACGCGTGGGTGCTGCTGAAGGGAATGGAGACGCTGTCGCTGCGCGTCGAGAAGCAATCGGCGAACGCGCTGGAGATCGCGCGCTGGCTCGACTCGCATCCGGCGGTGGCGCGCGTGTTCTATCCCGGGCTCGACTCGCATCCGCAGCATGAACTCGCGACGCGCCAGCAGAAGGCGGGCGGCGCGATCGTGTCGTTCGAGCTGAAGGGCGACACGCCCGAGCAGCAGCGCGCGAACGCATGGCGCGTGATCGACGGCACCCAGCTGGTGTCGATCACCGGCAACCTGGGCGACACGCGCACGACGATCACGCATCCGGCCACCACGACGCACGGCCGCATCACGCCGGAAGCGCGCGCGGCGGCGGGGATCACCGAGGGGCTGATCCGCCTCGCGGTCGGCCTCGAGCACGCAGCCGACATTCGCAACGATCTTGCGCGCGGTCTGGGCGGCTGATCGATACAGCCGATGCTCGTCGCTCGGCATCAATGAAACGGGCCGCTCGAGAGAGCGGCCCGTCGTCGTTTTGGCGCATGCCGTCGCGCGTGTTTCCCGTTCAGCCAGCGGCGTGCCCGTGCGGTTCGGCACGCATCGCGTCCACCATCCATCGCAGCGTTTCGTCGAGCGGCGTGACAGGCAATTCGCCCACCGCGCGCCGCAGCTTGTCGCGCGACCCACTCAGGCTTTTCACTTCATTGTGTCGCACGAAGCGCGGATCGATCGTCACGTCGATCACGTAGCCGGCGATGCGCGACAGCATCGCCAGCACTTCCTTCAGCGAATACGCGCGCTCCGAGCAGACGTTGAACGTCTCGCCGGCCGGCGCGGCTTCGACCAGCTTCAGATAGGCGGCCGTCACGTCGCGCACGTCGGAGAAATCGCGGCTCACGTCGAGGTTGCCGAGCGAGATCCGCGGTGCGTTGGACGCGTAGTGCGCGACGAGCTTCGGTAGCAGATAAGCATCGCTCTGGCCGACGCCCGTGTAGTTGAACGGCCGCGCGATCACGATCGGGAGCCGGTCGGCCCATAGCTTCGCCGCATATTCCATCGCGAGCTTGCTGACCGCGTAGTCGTTCGCCGGGGCAGGCACGACGGCTTCGTCGAGCACGCCGGCCGCCGAGTTGCCGTAGACGTTCGCGCTGCTCGCCAGCAGCACGGCCGACGGGCGGCGGTCGAGGCCGGCGAGCGCCGCCAGCAGGTTGCGCGTGCCGACGATGTTGACCGCGTAGGTCTGCGACGGCTCGTCCTGAGCGACATGCGCGCGCGCGGCGAGATGCACGACCGCGTCGGGTCGTGCGTCGGCCGCGGCTGCGCGCATTGCCTCCGCGTCGAGCAGGTCGACGGGCTGCAGCGTGCAGTGTGCGAATGCCGGATCGGCCGGGCGGGGCATGCCGGGCGCGACCGTGCCCCAGACGTCATAGCCGGCCGCCTGCAGGCGTTCGGCCATGTAGCGACCGGTGAAGCCCGTCAGGCCCGTGACGAATGCACGGCGCGACGGCCCCCCGGTTTCAGAACGTGTCATGGTGTTGGTTCCGCGTCAAATCCGCTTCGACCATCATCTGGCAAAGTTGTTCGAGCGTCGTCTTGGGTGCCCAGCCAAGTTTGCTTTTCGCCTTGTCCGCGCAGCCGATCAGCAGGTCGACTTCGGCCGGGCGGTAGAACTTCGGGTTCACTTCGACGAGCACGTTGCCGGTCGATGCGTCGAGGCCACGCTCCTGCTCGCCCTTGCCGGTCCATTCGATCTGGTAGCCGGCCGCCGCGAACGCCATCCGCACGAAGTCGCGCACGGTTTCGGTCCGGTTGGTTGCGAGCACGTAGGTGTCGGGCTCGTCGGCCTGCAGCATCCGCCACATTCCTTCGACGTATTCGAGCGCGAAGCCCCAGTCGCGTTTCGCGTCGAGATTGCCGAGTTCGAGGCGCGTCGCCTTGCCCAGCTTGATCTTCGCGATCGTGTCGGTGATCTTGCGCGTGACGAATTCGCGGCCGCGCAGCGGCGATTCGTGGTTGAACAGGATCCCGCTGCTGCCGAACAGGCCGTACGACTCGCGGTAGTTCACGGTCATCCAGTGCGCGTACAGTTTCGCGACGCCGTACGGGCTGCGCGGATAGAACGCCGTGGTTTCCGTTTGCGGAATGGCCTGGACCTTGCCGAACATCTCGGACGTCGACGCCTGGTAGAAGCGCGTCTTCGGGCTCACGACGCGAATCGCCTCGAGCAGGTTCAGCGGGCCGATGCCGGTCACTTCGGCGGTCGTCGCCGGCTGGTCGAACGACACGCCGACGAAGCTTTGCGCGGCGAGGTTGTAGAGCTCGTCCGGCTGCGTGCGTTCGAGCAAGCGCAGGCTCGAACCGGCGTCGGTGAGATCGTGTTCGACGAGCGTCAGGTTCGGGTGCGTGTCGACGCCCAGTTCGGCGATACGCCAGAAATTCACCGAGCTGGTGCGGCGATAGGTGCCGGTGACCTCGTAGCCCTTGTCGAGCAGCAGTTTGGTCAGGTACGCACCGTCTTGCCCCGAAATTCCGGTGATGATGGCCTTTTTACGAGTTTGGCTCATGGCGTTGTCCTGGTAGAAGCGATGGATGATGAAATTCAGGCGGTCGTGCCGGCGGCAGCCGGCACCGCGCGGCGCGCAGGCCCGCGCGTCAGGCGCCGTTCGAAGCCGTACCAGCTCAAGGTCGCGTAAGCGAGCGTGATCGCCAGCGCGAGCGCGGCCGTGACGAAGCGGTTCAGGTGCAGCGGCCACAGCGCGTACAGCACGCTCAGGTGGATCAGGTAGACGGTGTAGCTGACGGTGCCGACGTAGACGAGCAGCGGGTTCGTCAGCACGCGCTGCACGAGGCCGCGGCCGCGCAGCGCGATCACGACGATCGACGTGCACAGCAGCAGCGAGATGCTGTAGAGCGCCGCATTCGACATCGGCGTGTTCGCGGCGCGAAAGCGCGGGAACGACAGGTGCAGCCAGCCGAGAATCGCCAGCGACACGAGCGCGCCGACGATCGCGAGCGGATAGAACGGCTCCAGCGCGCGCCGGTCGCGGCGCAGCACGATCGCGAGCAAGGCGCCGGCCGCGAGCAGGTCCATCCGGAACGGCGTCAGGTAGTAGATCGGCCAGAACGAATCGAACCACGGCGTCGCGATCGCGCGCAGCACCGGTGCCGCGACGATCAGCGCGGCCGCGACCCACAGCAGCGCGCGCTCCGAGCACCACAGCACGACGAACGGCCAGAAGATGTAGAACTGCTCCTCGACCGCGAGCGACCACAGCACGTTCAGGCTGTCATGGCCGATGCTGCCGAGCGACAGCCCGATATTGGTCGAGAAGAACGCGAACCACGGCCAGTGCGGCAGCCAGCTCGCGCCGAACAGCAGCGTCGACACCACCAGCAGCAGTACGTACGGCGGCAGGATGCGGCGCACGCGCCGCGCATAGAAGTGGCTGAAGTACGACTGCCCGCGCGCCTTGCGATCGAGCAGGATGCCGGTGATCAGCAGGCCGCTCAGCACGAAGAACAGATCGACGCCCATCCATAGCGGCGCCTTCAGTGCGTGCTGCAGGAACACGGCGCCCACTGCGATCGCGCGCAGCCCGTCGAGCTGGACGATGCGGCCGTGTTGCGGCGGGGCGAGGTCGGCGGGGCGCGACAGGGCCGTCATCGCGCGGCTCCTTCACGACCCGCATCCGATGCGTGTACGTATTGCATGCCTTTAAATGGAATATGGAATCGAAATCGATTCTAGGGAAAATAAATCGGTAAAAAAACGCGCGACATTTATCCGCCGACGAATATCCAAATGCCGTTTATTACGGTCGCGTGATGAAAGGTTGGCGCCCGGGCGGCCACGACAGGCGGCGCGGGGCGGAATTTTCTACATGACAGTGGCTGAAAGGCGGTCGTTATTGCCGTTTCCGGGCGTCATTTACACGCTGTTCCGGTTCGATATTTCAGGCGGAAACATCCCCAAATATTTCCAAATTTCTTGTGATTATTTTTGCTTGTAACCTGCATCGCGACGTTTGAAACCCATTTAGCGACAGGGCGCGGCCGCGGGCGATCCGTGGCGGCGCCGGCCGCTGTTGCATCGAGTCTGGAGAAGCGCATTGCGACGTCTGATTCTGGTTGGCATGACGGTATGCGCGGCGCTGCTGACGAGCGCCGTGCCGGCCGAAACGGTGTTGCCCGCGACGACGTCGTGGATCGGCAACACGTTCGGCTATGGCGACGGTACATGGACGCAGATCGACATCCGCGCGATCGCGGTGACGCCCGAGGGCAAGGTGTATACGAATGCGCCGTGGGACGAGAGCGGCGCCGAGGCGAGCGTCTACCAGGACGGGAAGATGCTCGGCTTCGCGGGTGGCACGCACGGCTGGGGCAATCTCGGCGGCAACGCGATCGCGGTGAACGGCAAGTACGCGTATGTCGCGATCGGCGTGGGCAACGAGCGCGGCCACCTGCAGTCGCCCGGCATCTGGCCGGACAAGGGCAAGCAATGGTTCGGCATCTCGCGGCGCACGATCGGCGACATGAAGCAGCCCGCGCCGTTTCGCGCGTCGCCGCAGGTCGCGCCGGGCGGCCGCGCCGATGCCGGCCGCGCGCGGATGGCCGCGAGCTTCATGATGATGAACGAGGTGCCGGCGCCCGCACGTTCGGAAGTGGGCGACGCGAAGGCGGAAGTGGGCGGCCTCGCGGCCGACGACAAGACGCTGTTCGCGACCAATCCGTCGCGCGACGTGGTGGATGTGTACGACGCGGAGACGATGCAGCAGAAGGGCACGTGGAGCGCGCACGAGCCGGGTCGCATCGCGCTCGCGGGCGACGGCACGCTGTGGCTGCTGACCGATACGCTGGGCGGTCCCGCGCATCTCGTGCACGTGCGGGCCGACGGCCGCAAGCTCGAGGACGCGCCGGCGCTGCCGGAAGGCACCGACGCGGTGGACGTGGCGGTCGATGCGAAAGGGCGCGTGCTGGTCGCGGACAACGGGCCGCGCCAGCAGATCCTGATCTTCTCGAAAGGCGGCAAGGGCTATGCGCAGTCGGGCACGCTCGGCGAGCGCGGCGGCATCTTCGCGGGCCCGGTGCCGGGCCGGCCCGGGCCGCAGCGCTTCAACGGGCTGACGGGCGTCGGCGTCGATCGTGCCGGCAACATCTATGTGTCGATGAACGGGATCGGGCCGCGCCACGACACGATCGGTGCGGGGCTCGGCGCGGTGCTGGAAAGCTACACGCCGGACGGCAAGCTGCGCTGGCAGGTGCAGGGGCTGCTGTTCGTCGATGGCGCGTGGCTCGACCCGGTGCGGCCGAACAGCGTGTACACGGGCAACAAGCGCTTCGAGCTTGACCTGTCGAAGCCGCCGGGCCAGGACTGGAAATACGTCGGCTTCCTGTCGAACCGCTTCAAGTATCCGGACGATCCGGTGTTCCACACGGACCAGTATCCGGGCATGCCGATCGCGCGGCACGTCGACGGTCGTACGTTCCTGTACCTGACCGACATGTACGCCGATCACCTGAAGATCTACCGCTTCGACGCGAAGCGCGACGGTGAGGTCGCGATTCCGTCCGGCCTGATCGCGGGCCGTGCGCGGCCGGTCGACAAGGTGCCGAACAAGCCGCCGGGCGGCGACTGGCTGTGGCGCGACGCGAACGGCAACGGCCGGATCGATGCCGACGAGTCCGAGATCAACACGACCGGCAAGGCGAAGGCGGGCGGCTGGGGCTGGTGGGTCGACACGAAGGGCGACATCTGGCGCACGAGCGACGTGCGCGGCATCCACCGCTTCCAGTACGGCGGCGTCGACAAGGCCGGCAACCCGATCTACTCGTACGACAAGGTCACGACCTACCCGATGCCGCAGCCGTTCACGCAGCTGCGCCGGGCGATCTACGAGCCGCAGACCGACACGCTGTACGTGACCGGCTATACGGCCGACGCGCCGCCGCAGCCGGGCATCAACAAGGAAGTGGGGCGGGTGCTGATCCGCTTCGACAAGTGGTCGACGGGCTCGCCGGTCGTGCGCTACCAGGTGGCGCTGCCGTGGAAGCTCGATGCGAAGCCGATCTTCGACCTGATCGGGATCACGGTCGAGGGCCGCTACATCTTCACCGTGGAGCCGGTCGGCAAGATCCACGTGTACGACAAGGACACCGGCAAGGAAGTGGGCGTGATGAGCCCGGGCGCCGAGGTCGGCAAGGCCTCCGGCTGGGTCGACGTGCCCTTCGGCATCAGCGCATTCCGGCGCGAGAACGGCGAATACCTCGTGTTCGTCGAGGAAGACGCGCGCGGCAAGGTGCTGATGTATCGCTGGAAACCGTGACGGGCGGCGCGCGGCTCACGACATCGTCGCCGTCACACAAGGCACAAGCATGGACAAAGGCATACTCAAGAACGTTTCGATCAACTTCATCGGGCTGATCCTGCCGACCTTCGTGTCGCTGGTGACGGTGCCCGCCTATATCCATGCGCTCGGCGTCGAACGCTACGGCGTCGTCAGCCTCGTGTGGACGCTGATCGGCTATTTCGGGATCCTCGATCTCGGGATGAGCATGGCCGCGCAGAACCACATCTCGAAGGCGCTCGCGAGCGGCAACGCCGACGAAAGCGCGCGCGTGTTCTGGAGCGCGTTCTGGCTGAATCTCGGCACCGGGATCGCGGGCGGGCTGCTGATCTACTTCGGCGCGTTCGTCTACACCGCGTATTTCACGAAGGTGTCGGCCGCGATGCAGCACGAGGTGTATCTGGCGCTGCCGTGGCTCGCGCTCGCGATTCCGCTCGCGAACGTGTCGTGGGTGTTCGCCGGCGCGATCAACGGCGCCGAACGGTTCGGCGTGTTCAATACGAACCAGACGATCGGTACGTTCCTGTTCCAGTTGCTGCCGCTCGGCGCCGCGTGGTGGATCGCGCCGAACCTGCAGACGGTGCTCGCCGCGGCCGTCGTCGCTCGGCTGATCGCCGCGGTGATGCTCGGCCACGCAAGCATCAAGGTGCTCGGGATCCGGCGCATCGACCCGCCGCAGTGGGGCACCGCGAAAGGGCTGTTCAACTTCGGCGGCTGGATGCTGATCGCGAGCATGACGAGCATGATCGCCGACACGCTCGATCGCGTGATGCTCGGCGCCGGCATGGGCGCGAAGTTCGTCACCTACTACACGGTGCCGCAGAACCTCGTCACGCGCCTGAACATGCTGCCGAACGCGCTGGTGCGCACGCTGTTCCCGCGCCTGTCGGCAGTCGGCCGCGACCATGCCGACACGCTCGCGCGCCAGTCGCTCGAATTCCTGAACGGCGTGTTCACGCCGGTCGGCATCGTCGCGATCTTCGCGCTCGCGCCGTTCCTCACGCTGTGGGTGGGCGCCGATCTCGCCGCGCATTCGGCGCCGGTGGGCCGCATGCTGGTGATCAGCGTGTGGCTCGTCGGCCAGGCGAGCGTCACGCGCATCCTGATCCAGTCGCAGGTCAACCCGGCCCGCGCGGCATTCGCCGGGCTCGTCGAGATGCCGTTCTTCGTCGGCGGCCTGTGGTTCGGCATTCATCACTTCGGGCTGATCGGCGCGGCGGTGGTCGTCGCGGCGCGCGCGCTCGTCGACTACGGCGTGCTGCTGTACCTGTCGGCGATCCGGATGCGCGCGATCGTGCTCGACATGCTCGCCCATCTCGCCTTCCTGCTCGCTAGCCTGTTTCTGGCGCAGGCGTGGTCGGGGCTCGGCGAGTCGATCGGCATGTGCGCGGTCGTGCTGGTGCTGAACGTCGCGTGGTCGCTCACGATGACGCCGGGGCTGCGCGCGCTCGTGCGCGACCTGTTTGTCCGTCTCAATGCGAGGAAAACCGTATGAATCGCGATCTGGCGGAACACGCCGTATTGAATCTCGCCACGGCCGATGCCGCCGTGGCCCACGCGGGCGATGCCGCCGCGCTGCACCGCGCGGTGCCGGCCGAGCGCGCCGGCGCGCGGCAGCCGGCGCGCTCGCTGCGCGTGGCGATCGTCCACGACTGGCTCGTCACCTATGCGGGCGCCGAGCGCGTGCTCGAACAGATCGTCGCGTGCTTTCCCGACGCGGACCTGTTCAGCCTCGTCGATTTCCTCGACGACCGCGCGTTCGTGCGCGGCAAGCGGGTGACGACGTCGTTCATCCAGAAGCTGCCGTTCGCACGTACCAAGTACCGCAGCTACCTGCCGCTGATGCCGCTCGCGATCGAGCAGCTCGACGTGTCCGAGTACGATCTCGTGATCTCGAGCAGCCACGCGGTCGCGAAGGGCGTCCTGACCGGGCCGGACCAGGTGCACATCAGCTACGTGCATTCGCCGATCCGCTATGCGTGGGATTTGCAGCACCAGTATCTGGAACAGTCGAACCTCACGCACGGGCCGAAATCGCTGCTCGCGCGGATGATCCTGCACTACATCCGCAACTGGGATACGCGTACCGCGAACGCGGTGGACGGCTTCGTCGCGAACTCCGCGTTCATCGCGCGGCGCATCAAGAAGGTCTATCACCGCGACGCGGCGGTGATCTTCCCGCCGGTCGACGTCGACGCGTTCTCGCTGAACGCGGTGAAGGAGGACTTCTACCTGACCGCGTCGCGGATGGTGCCGTACAAGAAGATCGACCTGATCGTCGAAGCGTTTTCGCGCACGCCCGAGCGCAAGCTCGTCGTGATCGGCGACGGCCCCGAGATGCAGAAGATCCGCGCGAAGGCCGGCCCGAACGTCGAGATCATGGGCTACCAGCCGTTCGCTGTGCTGCACGACCGGATGCGGCGCGCGAAGGCGTTCGTGTTCGCGGCCGAGGAGGATTTCGGGATCTCGGTCGTCGAGGCGCAGGCGTGCGGCACGCCGGTCATCGCGTACGGCAAGGGCGGTGCGCTCGAAACGGTGCTCGACCCGCAATCGAGCCCGAATCCGACCGGTCTCTTCTTCGACGAACAGACGCCGCACGCCGTCGTCGCGGCCGTCGACGACTTCGAGCGCGCACCGCAGCGCTTCACGCCGAACGCCTGCCGCGCGAACGCGGAGCGGTTTTCCGCCGATACGTTCCGGCAGCGCTTCCTCGACTACGTGGAGCAGGCGCTGCCCGGCTCGACCGCGCAGCGCGGCACCGCCGCCCCGATGCCGGCCGCGCGCGGCCCGGCAACGCTCGTGCTCGACCAGAGCGGCGTGCTCGGCGGCGCCGAGCTGTCGCTGCTCGAGATCATGAAGCACATGCGCGCGAACGCCGACGTGCTGCTGTTCGACGACGGCCCGTTCCGCGCGGCGCTCGACGAGATCGGCGCGCGCGTCGACGTGGTCGAGCAGGGCGCGCTCGCGGGCGTGCGCAAGCAGGGCGGCGTGTCGTTCGGCGCGGTGAAGCAGCTCGTGCGGCTGGTGCGCGACGTCGCCCGGCGCGCGCGCCGGGCCGAGGTGATCTACGCGAACACGCAACGCGCGATGGTGGTCGCCGCGCTCGCCGGGCGGCTCGCGCGCAAGCCGGTGGTCTGGCACCTGCGCGACATCGTCAGCACCGACCATTTCGGCAGCAAGCAGCTACGGGCGATCAAGTACTGCGCGCGGTTCGGCATCACGCGCGTGATCGCGAACTCCGACGCCTCCGCGCAGGCGTTCCGCGCGCTGACGGGTTTCACGCCGCAGCACGTCGACGTCGTGTTCAACGGCATTTCGGCCGAACCGTTCGATGCACTGGAAGGCGTGAGCCAGGCCGCGCTGCGCGCGCGCCTCGGCCTGCCCACGGACGCCTGGCTGGTCGGCTCGTTCAGCCGTCTCGCGCGCTGGAAGGGTCAGCACGTGCTGCTGGAGGCCGCCGAGCGGCATCCCGACATGCACGTGGTGCTGGTCGGCGCGCCGCTGTTCGGCGAGGACGAGTATGCGGCGCAACTGCACGAATACGTCGCGCAGCACGGGATGGACGAACGCGTGCATTTCCTCGGGTTCCAGCGCGACGTGGCCGCATGCATGACGGCGGTCGACGTCGTCGCGCATACGTCGATCACGCCGGAGCCGTTCGGGCGCGTGATCGTCGAGGGGATGCTCGCGCGCCGGCCGGTCGTCGCGGCCCGCGCGGGCGGCGTCGTCGAGATCATCGAGGACGGCGACAACGGGCTGCTCTGCGAGCCGGGCAACGCGGCCGCGCTGGCCGATGCGCTGGCCGCGCTCAAGCGCGACGGCGCGCTGCGCGAGCGGCTCGTCGCGAGCGGGCGTGCGACCGCGGTGCGCCGGTTCGGGACCGAAACCTACGTGGAGCGGGTCGAGAAGATCCTCTCGGATACCGCCAAGGCCGCCAAGGCTGCGAAGGCGAAGAAGTAGCGGCAGCGGTCGGCGCGAGCCGGCGGGAAACGGGCCCCCATGCGGCGTTGCGCTGCGTGGGGGCTTTGCTTTTCAGCGGGTGGAGCGTCCGGTCGTGACGGACGGGCGGGTTTGCGCGCCCGGGTCCGAGTCGGGCGCGAGCGTGGCCGGTCGTCATCTGGAACGGGATCGGGCCGTCGGGAACGTGAGGCGATCCGGCGCCGTGGATATCGCCAGGGGTCGCCACACGGGCCGTGGCGCGGTCGGACAGCAGCAGTCTGCCGGTCCCTCCCGACCCGGCCGGCAACCGCGTGCCGGCCATGAAAAAGCCCCCGCGCGGCGAGACACCGCGCGGGGGCTTCGACCCGGACGGGCCGACCGACCCGGCCGGTCCCGCGTCAGACGGCCTGTTCGGGCGCCGACGCGACGACGCGGGCGGTGCGGGTCGGCTTGAAGCTGGCCGACCACATCATCGCCGGCCGTTCGAACATCCGGTAGAACAGGTACGCCACCGGAATCGCGACGGCCATGAACGCGAACGACGGCCAGATCGACAGTTGCAGTTCGGAGTGGAACAGCACCGAGCCGAGGCAGACGAACAGCGGCAGGTGGACCAGGTACAGCGAGTAGCTGAAGTCGCCGAACCAGCTCAGCACGCGCAGCGGCGGCGTCGGTCGCGGCGGGCGGGCGAGCGCGCGGTACAGGAAGCACGCGAAGCCGGCCGACCACAGCTGGAACGCGCCGTACTGGCCGAAATGGAATGCGCCGCAGCCGGCGGCCAGCAGCACGGCGGCCGCGACGTACCACGCGCGCGACGGCACGACGGACGTGCCGCGAGACTGCTGCGCGCGCACGTCCGCGATCCATGCGCCGATCGTCCAGGACAGCCAGTACGACGTGAAGAACTGCAGGTCGTGCCGTTCGAGCAGCCACGCCGACGCGACGTTGACGAGCGCGACCGCGGCCACGACGGCCGGCATGCCGATGCGCCGGCGCAGCGCGAACAGCAGCGGGTAGATCGCGTAGAACTGCACTTCGAGCGACAGCGTCCACAGGGCGCCGTTCGACCCGTACGTGTAGCCGGCGACGCCCTGCAGCGAGAACAGGTTCACGAGGAACGCGACGAGGCCGACGTCGCGGATCTTGTGGCTGACGGGCTCGATCTGCAGGCTGACCGCATCGAGCGCGAGCGTGAACAGCAGCGCGGCGAGCAGCACCGGATAGATGCGCGCGAAGCGGCGCACCCAGAAGTTCGGCGCGTCGAGCCGGTACGCGGGATTGGCCGCGAGCTTGAGCGCCGCGTTGCGGTGGATGCAGTAGCCGCTGATCACGAAGAAGATCGGGACGCCGGCGGAGCCCCACGCGAACGGGAAGGTCAGGTAGCCGGCGATCACGCCCGGGCTCAGCGCATGACCGTAAGCATGATGGAAGCTCTGCATGCCGACCCAGACGACCTGGCGGCAGTGGAAATAGGCGACGAGCAGCGCCGCGAAGCCGCGCATCGCGTCGATCACGTGTTCCTTGTGATCGGCGACGGGCGGCGCGGCCAGAGACGATCCGCTGAAAGCTTGCATGCGATTCGATTCCTTGCGACGGATGGACGGGAAGTTTCATCCAATCGTAATGCGCAAGAATTCGGTCAATGAATAAAAAAATCTCGCCCCGGAAATCCCGGTATTCCACATCATGGATTTATCACGGTCTGAAAGCAGCTCTCGACGAGCTCAAATTATTTGCCGATTTTTTTCTGATAATTTGAAGCTCCAGTTGATTGATGCAAGGAGCGGCAAGATGGACATGCATTGGATCGCGAGCGCTGCAGTACTGCTGGTCATGGTCGTGCTGTCGGCGTACCGCGAGGCGCTGAAGAACGAACCGATTCGCCCGGGCTTCGAGCGGGGCGGCGTGCCCTATATCGAGGAATTCGAATCGTAAGAATTTGTATCTGGAAAATCGGTAATTTGTTTCTGCTTCGGCAATCGGTTCGGCAATATCGACCGGCTTGAAACGATTATATTTTTTCAGAAATAATTGGGCAACCAGTTCATATCGAAAATGAGCGGAGTGGAATTGGCGGTGCCGTCGATTCTCGATATGCCGTTCGGAACACAATCGCGCCGGGTCGTGGGTCGACGCGGTGCAGTCAACGCTATCAGGATGCGAACATGTTGAAAGTCACCAGGGCCGTGTTTCCCGTTGCCGGTCTCGGCACGCGGTTCCTCCCGGCAACGAAGGCGAGCCCGAAGGAAATGTTGCCCGTCGTCGACAAGCCGCTGATCCAGTACGCGGTCGAGGAAGCGATCAACGCCGGTATCACCGAGATGATCTTCGTGACCGGGCGCAGCAAGCGCGCGATCGAGGATCATTTCGACAAGTCGTACGAAATCGAGGCCGAGCTCGAGGCGCGCGGCAAGGAAAAGCTGCTCGAGCTCGTGCGCGGCATCAAGCCGAGCCACGTCAACTGCTTCTACGTGCGCCAGCCGGAAGCGCTCGGCCTCGGCCACGCGGTGCTGTGCGCGGAGAAGCTCGTGCACGGCGAGCCGTTCGCGGTGATCCTCGCCGACGACCTGCTGCACGGCGAACAGCCGGTGCTCAAGCAGCTCGTCGACGTGTTCGACCACTATCACAGCTCGGTGATCGGGGTCGAGACGATCCCGCGCGAGGACAGCCGCTCGTACGGCGTCGTCGAAGGCCGGGAGTGGGAAGAGGACATCATCAAGCTGTCGGGCATCATCGAGAAGCCGGCGCCCGAGGATGCACCGTCGAACCTCGGCGTGGTCGGCCGCTACGTGTTCATGCCGACGATCTTCGATCACCTGCGCAAGCTCAAGCCGGGCGCGGGCGGCGAACTGCAGCTCACCGACGCCGTCCAGTCGCTGCTCGCGAACGAGCAGGTGCTCGCGTATCGCTACTACGGCACGCGTTTCGACTGCGGCAGCAAGATCGGCTATCTGAAGGCAACCGTCGAGCTCGCGCTCCAGCATCCGGAAGTGAGTCGCGAATTCGAGGCGTACCTGCGTACCTGTTTGCCCGCGCTGGCTGCCGTCGCTTAAGCGGCCGCGCGCTCCGTCGTTTCAGGTGGTGGTTGTTCCGTTGGCCCCGGCCGCTCGCGCGCCGGGGCTTTTTTGTTTTTGCGGGCGCACGAGCATGGTGCGCGACGTCTGCATGTGGTGCGGGGAATGTCCGGAAGGCGGCGGCACGCGGCACGCGAAGCGTGCCGATGACGCGGGACGTCGCGCGTGAAACCGGTGCCGAAGCATTCGCCGGGCGAGTGGATTGGTGGATGGGGTGCGCGGTCTGCACGACGCTCGCGCCGGTGTTGCCCGATGACGCGGCATCGGCTGCCATGCCGTCGGCCGCCGGGCGTCGTCACTAGTATCGACACGTTGCGATCCGGCCTCCGCCGCGCGCCGCGCCCGTGTGCCGCTCAGCGCGGCGACGCGCTCGGCTGCGCGGCGAAGTACCGGGCCAGCATCGCGGCGATCGGCTTCTTGAAGTCGAGCAGACGCTTCTCGAGATAGCGCCAGGACAGGTGCGCGAGCAGCACGGCGAGCGCGAATTGCAGCATTTCCGGCAGCGCGTCGCGGACGATGTCCGGCATCGGCACGTGCGCGAACGACGCAGGCAGCACGCCGAAGCGCGCCGGAATCAGGTTGTGGAACAGATAGAAGCCGTAGCTGATCGTGCCGAGATAGGCGAGCGGCGCCCAATCGAGCAGCGCGACGACGGGATGCTCCGGTTCGCTGACGATCCACAGCATCAGTGCGCCGAGCGACACGGACAGGCCGAGATCCGCGAGCCCCGCGACCGCATCGGGCAACGCCGTGCAGGCGGGCAGCACCAGGAAGAAGGCGACGCCGGCCGCGCCGAGCCAGCCGGGCGGCACGCGGCGCGCGGCGGCCGCGCCGCGATCGGCGAGCGCCATCGCGCCGACGCCGCCGAGCGCGATCAACGCGAAATTCCACGGGGAAAACGCGTAGATGAGCACCGGCGACGCGTCCGACAGGTAGAGCGCGAGATGCGCGAGCGCACACAGCGCGACGGCCGCGACGCCGAGCGCGACGTGTCGCGCGGCGGGCACCGCGAGCAGCGCGAGCGGGGCGATCAGATAGAACTGCTGTTCAACGGCGAGGCTCCAGAAGTGCGACGTGGAACCCGGCCAGCCGTCCTTGACGACGCCGATCCAGTAATTCGACAGGAACGCCGCGTGCCATGCGAGCCCGAGGTTGACGCCGCGCTGGTAGAACAGCGCGTGCGCGATCGCGAGCGCCGCGAGCAGCAGGTAATACACGGGAAAGATCCGCAGCGCGCGCTTCGCGAGGAACAGCGCCAGCGCGTGGCGGCGCGTCATGGTGCCGCGCTCGATCGCCTGGCGGTTGCGATGCAGCTCGCCGACGATCAGGAATCCGCTGATGAGGAAAAACGTCCACACGCCAAGCTTGCCGACGTCGACGGCAAGGACATGGCCCTTGTGGGACAGGAAAACGAGGATGACGGCGAGGGCTCGCAGGCCGTCGAGTCCTTTGACGTATCTGACTTCGCGCATGGAGGCATCCGGGCATTGAGCGAGCCCAGTATAGGTGCGCAAATATCGAACGTAATTCGCGTTCGGACGTATACGTGAAGGTGTTTTTTTACGCTCGAGCGTCGATGAAGTCGGTCGCGCGCAACAAAACCTGCGGGAAACCCCGTGAAAACGCATAAAAGTACTGCACGAAGCGTCAAGGCGCTTGTAGAATCCGGCGTTGAAGCGCGCGCGTTGCACGCTTCGTGTATCCAACGACCACACCTGGTAGGAGAAACATGGCGACTTCCGCAAAAAAGGTGGCCAAGAAGGCTGCCGCACCGGCCACCAAGAAAGTGGCTGCCAAAAAGGCTGCGCCCGCGAAGAAAGTAGTGGCCAAGAAGGCTGCCGCGAAGGCAGCACCGGCTGCTCCGACGCCGCTGAAGGACAAGTTCACGAAGGCATCGCTCGCAACGCACATCGCTGAGCGCGCAGCTGTCGAAGTGAAGGCGGTCAAGGCAGTGCTCGTCGCACTCGAGAACGTCGTGCTGGGCTCGGTTCACAAGAAGGGCGCAGGCGAGTTCACGCTGCCGGGTCTGCTGAAGATCACGGCACAAGTCGTGCCGGCGAAGAAGAAGCGCTTCGGCAAGGATCCGTTCACGGGCGAAGAGCGTTGGTTCCCGGCGAAGCCGGCCAGCGTGCGCGTGAAGGCACGTGCGCTGAAGAAGCTGAAGGACGCGGCAGCGTAATGCCGCGCAACGACTGCCGAATGCAAGTCGGCAGCCGTTGCGATGTCCCGAGATCCCCGTACGCGACAGCGTGCGGGGATTTTTATTGCGCTGCGCAAATCGCGCGGCGGCGAATAGCCGGCCCGGCGATGACGGGTTTGCCCGACGCAGGATGGGCGGCGGATCGCATGCCGCGCATTCGCATTCGCATCCGCATCGCCGAGCGGCAACTTTCGTTCGCGCGCCGCGTTGTTTCGTCGCGTTCCGTTGCGAGCGCATCGCCATGTTCGCCATCGTGACTGACCTCATCCCGCACGACATCGCCGGACAGGTCGCCGCCGCCCGCGCCGCGATCGAACGGCAGCTCGGTGCGACGCTGCAAGCGATCCATCTGTTCGGATCGGCGCTCGACGGCTGCCTGAAACCGCGCAGCGACATCGATTTGCTGGTGACGGTAGCGGTGCGCCCGGACGAAGCGGTGCGGCGCGCGCTGATGTCGGACCTGCTCGGCGCGTCGGCACCGCCCGGTTGTGGCGGCGACATGCGTGCGCTGGAGGTCACCGTCATCGCACACGGCGACGTGGTGCCGTGGCGCCATCCGGCGCGACGCGAGCTGCAGTTCGGCGAATGGCTGCGCAGCGATCTGGAAGCCGGCATCGTCGAGCCGCCGCTGGTCGATCACGATCTGGCCATTCTGTTGACGAAGGTGCGAGAGCACGGTGTCGCGCTGGTCGGGCCGCCCGCGAACGTGCTGTTCGAGCCGGTGCCCGCGCGCGACTTCGTCGCCGCGCTGCTTGCGACCGTTGCACAGTGGAAGGCCGAGCCGGCCTGGCGCGGCGACGAATGCAACGTCGTGCTCGCGCTCGCACGCATCTGGTACAGCGCCGCGACCGGCAGGATCGCGCCGAAGGACGTCGCCGCGACGTGGGTGCTGGAGCGCTTGCCGGACGCGCACCGGCCGGTTGTAGCGGCTGCACGTGCTGCCTATCTCGATGGCGAAGCGGGCGCGACGATCCTGTCGGGCGAGCCGCTGGCCGAATTCATCGGCTACGCGCGGCGGACGGTCGAGTCGATGCTGTCGGCGGAGCAATGGGCGCCCACGATGCACGCTACCGGTTCAGCGGCCGGCGACGGATAGCGAACGCCTGCGAGCCGGCTCCATGCGCAAACCATCGAGCCGCGTGCACGCGGGCGGCCCGGCCCGGCGCGGCGTCACATAAGCGTTGCCCACCGCCGGTCGTCAGCCCGCCGTGCCCGCAAAGGCGGCCTTCAGCGCGGCGTCGTCGAACTTGGTCATCTGCATCATCGCGGCGGCCACGCGCCCCGCCTTGACCGCGTCGCGGTCAGCCATCATCGGGATGAGCGCTTCCGGAACGATCTGCCACGACACGCCATAACGATCCCTCAGCCAGCCGCAGCCGTCGGCCGTGCCGCCGTTGTCGAGCAGGGCGCTCCAGTAGCGGTCGAGTTCCGCCTGGTCCGCGCAACTGACGAGCAGCGAGATCGAATGGTTGAACGCCTCCGTGCGCGGGTGGCTCATCGCAAGGAATGGCTGTCCGAACAGCTCGAATTCGACCATCCGCGTGCCGTCGGTGCCAGGCACCGCCGTGACGCGCACGATGCGCGAATCCGGAAAGATGCCGGCATAGAAGGCCGCTGCTTCTTCGGCTTCAGTCGAATACCAGAGAAAAGGCGTGATCTTCTGAATCGTCATGACGAATCTCCTGTCTGTATGGGTTCGGGGCAAACCGTATGCCGCCATCGATACGACGGACGACGCCTGCCGGAATCGACACGCGGCGCAAACAAATCCCGCATCGATCGAGCCGGGCGACGCCGGCTGTGCGGATGGTAGTCGTCCTACGGAGAAACGGCGACCTCTTTGGACATGGAAAACGGTGTTGCGGGTGCATTGCAGCCGCCATGTGCCGCTGCCGGTTCGCCGACCCATGTCGGGGCGTCGGCTTTCGCGCGAAGGCCCTGTAGGCGATATCGGCCCTCCGCCGGCCGGAGCCAGACGAAAAAAAGCCAGCCGCGGCCGAAACCGGGGCTGGCTTTCCAGGTCGGTGCGCAAGGCGTCGGAGACACCGTGCACGCCGGATACTTCGTTTTTAGAACTTGTGGCGCAGGCCGAGTGCGACGATTTCCTGCGAGCTCTTGCCGGCGATGCCGTACGAGCCGACCGACGCTTGCGCATCGCTGCCATCGGCGTTGTGGCCGCTTGCGTGCTGGTACGCGCCAACCAGGTAGATGTCCGTACGCTTCGACAGCGAGTAGTCCGCACCGAGCGAAACCTGGTGGTACTTGGCGTCCGTCTGGCCGCTACCCTTCGTGTAGATGTAGCCGACGCCCAGCAGCAGCGGTGCCGATGCCTGGTACGTGACGAATGCGCGGCCCGTGTTGTACTTCTGGTTCGTACCGAAGCCGGAGTTCGCATCAGCCTTGTACTGCGCGTTGCTGTAGCCGAGGCCGAACGTCACCGGGCCGAATGCATACTGGCCAGCGACTTGTGCGATGCCGATCGACGATGCCGACGAGTACGCGTTGTTGATGAAGGTGCCCGAGCCGTCGAAGATCGCGTCCGACGTGCCGGCCCAGCCAGTGCGCTGGCCCGTTGCGCTCAGCGGAGCCGAGTTGTTCGCGTGGAAGTAGCCGGCAGCCAGGCCGAGCGGGCCGTTGTTGTACGCTGCCGCTGCCGCCCACGTCTGACCCTTGCCGGTTGCGCCGGCGACGCCGCCGAGTGCGTACATCGCTTCGACTTGCAGGCCTGCCCAGACCGGCGACGTGTACTTGATCGCGTTGCTGACGCGCAGGCTGTTGTCGTTGTTGTCGACGTCACCCGGCGTGGCGAACACGCTGCCGAAGTAGTTGTCAGCCGTGACTGCCTGAACCAGGTCGACGAGCGGATCGTACTGGCGACCCAGCGTCAGCGTACCGTACTGGTCGCTTTGCAGGCCGACGAAAGCCTGGCGGCCGAACATGCGCTGGCCTTGGCCCAGTGCGCCCGATGCCGAGTTGAAGCCGTTTTCCAACTGGAAGATCGCCTTCAGGCCGCCACCGAGGTCTTCCGAACCCTTCAGGCCGAAGCGGCTGCCTTGCAGGTTGCCGCTACCCATCGACCACGAATTGTTACCTTGACCATCGTTACCGTGAACGTAGGTGATCGACGTGTCGATCACGCCGTAGAGCGTCACGCTCGACTGAGCTTGAGCAGCGCCGGCAGCGCCCAGCAGGGCGAGCGAGAGGGTCGAGAGAGCAAGTTTCTTCATCGTTGAGTTTCTCCACGCAAGTGATTCATCGTTATTTGTTGCGGATTGGAGAATAGCTCAGTGCCATACACGCAAGAAAGCTTAAAAAATAAAGTGTCTCGAAAAGGTAACAGCGGGAAAAAGTCTATATATATCAAGCACATCAGCAACTGTTCCTATTTATGAAATAGTTGACAATTGCTGCGCCGCGATTGTTTCAATAGTTGACGCGCATGTCGGCAGACCCCCTATTTGGGCCCGTTGCAGCAGGAAAATGAGGGTATGCAAACGTTTGCGGTTGCAGGTACGTGCGCGTCGACGTGGCAAGAAGCGCCGACGCCGCGTGAATGCGCGGCGGACGTCGGGGTTGTGAAGGCGCGAGCGAGTGTGCCGGGGGCGCGAGAGAGATCGATGTGCGGCCGTTTTCAGCGGACGGGTGAATCAGTCGTCGCGCGGGCGATTCTCCGCTTGATCGGCAGCTTGAGCGGACGCTCCCGGCGCCGAATTCTCTGCCGCCCGATGCGCGTTGCCGCGGGCCGCCGCGAACTCCGCGCCGAGCAGCAGCACGACCGCGGAGAAGTACAGCCACATCAGCAGGACCGCGAACGATCCGGCCGCGCCGAACGCGCTCGCCGTGCCCGCACGCGCGAGGTACAGCGCGAACAGCTTCTTGCCGCCGGAGAACAGAATCGCCGACACGATGCCGCCGATCGCGGCGTCGCGCCACGCGACGCGCGCATCGGGCAGGAACTTCATCAACGACGCGAACGCGGCCGCGAGCACCGCGATGCCGACGAAGAACTGCACGAGGTTCGTGACGACCACGTACGGCGAATTGCCCAGCAGCCAGGTGCCGATGAAGGTGATCGCGGTGTCGAGCACGAGCGACACGATCAGCAGGAACGCGACGCCGAGCACGAGCCCGAACGAGATCAGCCTCACCCGCACCAGCCCGAGCATGCTCGACCAGCGGCTTTCGGTGGCCGGCCAGATCACGCTGAGCGCCGCGCTGAGCGACGCGAACGTGGCCGATGCGCCGACCGCGAGCGCGGCGAACGAGATCAGCGTGGCGAGGCCGCCGCGCTCGCCCGCGCGGTGCGCGTTCTGCACGATCGTCTGGATACTGGCCGCCGCGTCGTCGCCGATCAACTGGTGCGCCTGTTCGAACACCTGGCCGCGCGCGGCGTCGTCGCCGTAGAACCAGCCGGCCACCGCGATGACCATCACGAGGGTCGGCGCGAGCGAGAACGCGGAGAAAAACGCGATGCCCGCGGCCATCGCGGAGCAGCGATCGGACGAGAAGCGCTTGAACGCGGTGAGGGCCCAGTTGGCCTGCTGCTGGGCGAGACGGGTGGCTTCGGAAGTGATCTGTCGTTTCATGACGGTTCGGTTGCGCGCGGAACGCGGATCATCGGAGTTTGATCGCAGGTTAATCGGACAAATCGGTATTGATCCGAGGATTCGATCATAGTTGCCTGAACTGTCTATAATTCCTTTCAGTTTCCCCCCACCCCACAATAACGCCGAGACCGCCATGCTACAAATGTCCCGGCGCCAGTTCCTGAAGGTGACGGCCACGTCGCTTGCCGGATCGAGTCTTGCCCTGATGGGCTTTTCTCCGTCCGAAGCGCTGGCCGAGGTCCGACAGTACAAACTGGCGCGCACAGTCGAAACGCGCAACACCTGTCCTTACTGTTCAGTGGGTTGCGGCATCCTGATGTACAGCCTCGGCGACGGCGCGAAGAATGCGCAACCGAGCATCATCCACATCGAAGGCGATCCCGACCACCCCGTCAATCGCGGCACGCTGTGCCCGAAGGGCGCGAGCCTGATCGACTTCATCCACAGCCCGAACCGCCTGACGCATCCCGAGTATCGTGCGCCCGGCTCGGACAAGTGGGAACCCATCTCGTGGAACGACGCGCTCGACCGCATCGCGAAGCTGATGAAGGCCGACCGTGACGAGAACTTCGTCGAGACGGCCGAGGACGGCGCAAAGGTCAACCGCTGGCTCACGACCGGCATGCTGGCCGCATCCGCGGGCAGCAACGAGGTCGGCTACCTGACGCACAAGACCATCCGCAGTCTCGGGATGCTCGCATTCGACAATCAGGCGCGTGTCTGACATGGCCCGACGGTGGCAGGTCTTGCCCCGACGTTTGGCCGTGGAGCGATGACGAACCATTGGGTCGACATCAAGAACGCGGACGTGATTCTCGTGATGGGCGGCAATGCAGCCGAGGCCCATCCGTGCGGTTTCAAGTGGGTGACGGAGGCGAAGGCGCACCGCAAGGCGCGGCTGATCGTCGTCGACCCGCGCTTCACGCGTACGGCCTCGGTGGCCGATTACTACGCGCCGATCCGCACCGGCACCGACATCGTCTTCCTGGGCGGCGTCATCAATTATCTGCTGACGAACGACAAGATCCAGCATGAGTACGTGAAGAACTACACGGACTTCTCGTTCATCGTGCGCGAGGATTACGCGTTCAACGACGGCATCTATTCCGGCTACGACGCCGACAAGCACGCGTACCCGGACAAGTCGAGCTGGGACTACGAGCGCGGCGACGACGGTTTCGTGAAGGTCGACCCGACGCTGCAGCATCCGCGCTGCGTCTACAACCTGCTGAAGCAGCACTACGCGCGCTATACGGCGGACATGGTCCAGCAGGTCTGCGGCACGCCGAAGGACAAGTTCCTGAAGGTGTGCGAGATGCTCGCGACCACGGCCGTTCCGGGCCGTGCCGGCACGGTGCTGTACGCGCTCGGCTGGACCCACCACTCGATCGGCGCGCAGATCATCCGCACCGGCGCGATGGTGCAGTTGCTGCTCGGCAACATCGGCATCGCCGGCGGCGGGATGAACGCGCTGCGCGGTCACTCGAACATCCAGGGGCTGACCGACCTCGGGCTGATGTCGAACCTGCTGCCGGGCTACATGACGCTGCCGATGCAGGCCGAGCAGGACTTCGACGCGTACATCAAGAAGCGCGTGCAGCTGCCGCTGCGGCCGAACCAGTTGAGTTACTGGAAGAACTACAAGGCGTTCCACGTCAGCTTCATGAAGTCGTGGTGGGGCGACGCGGCCACCGCCGAGAACAACTGGGCCTACGACTACCTGCCGAAGCTGGACAAGCAGTACGACCTGCTGCAGGCGATCGAGCTGATGAATGCCGGCAAGATGAACGGCTACATCTGTCAGGGCTTCAATCCGCTCGCGGCGGCGCCGTCGAAGGTGAAGACGGCGGCAGGTCTCGCGAAGTTGAAGTGGCTCGTGATCATGGATCCGCTCGCGACCGAGACGTCCGAGTTCTGGAAGCATCACGGCGACTACAACGACGTGGATGCGTCGAAGATCCAGACCGAGGTGTTCCGCCTGCCGACCACCTGCTTCGCGGAGGAAAACGGCTCGCTCGTGAGTTCGAGCCGCGTGCTGCAGTGGCACTGGAAGGGCGCCGAGCCGCCGGGCGAAGCGAAGAGCGACCTCGAGATCATGTCGGGGCTGTTCCTGCGCATGCGCAAGCTGTACCAGAAGGACGGCGGCAAGTACCCGGACCCGATCGTGAACCTGACCTGGCCGTACGCGAACCCGGAAAGCCCGACGCCCGAAGAACTGGCGATGGAGTTCAACGGGAAAGCGCTCGCCGATCTGCCCGATCCGAAGGATCCGGCGAAGCCGCTCGTGAAGAAGGGCGAGCAGCTTGCCGCGTTCGCGCAACTGAAGGACGACGGCACGACCGCGAGCGGCTGCTGGATCTTCTGCGGCGCGTGGACGCAGGCCGGCAACCAGATGGGGCGGCGCGACAACTCCGACCCGACCGGCATCGGCCAGACGCTGAACTGGGCGTGGGCGTGGCCGGCGAACCGGCGGATCCTGTACAACCGCGCCTCGTGCGACGTCGCCGGCAAGCCGTTCGACCCGACCCGCAAGCTGGTCGGCTGGAACGGCAGCGCGTGGAAGGGCGTCGACGTGCCGGACTTCAAGGTGGACGAACCGCCCGAAAACGGGATGGGGCCGTTCATCATGAACCCGGAAGGCGTCGCGCGCTTCTTCGCCCGCGCGGCGATGAACGAAGGTCCGTTCCCCGAGCACTACGAGCCGTTCGAGACGCCGCTCGCCGCGAATCCGCTGCACCCGAACAACCCGCTGGCGCTGAACAACCCGGCCGCCCGCGTGTTCCCGGACGATCGTGCGTCGTTCGGCAAGGTGTCCGAGTTCCCGCATGTCGCGACGACGTACCGGCTGACCGAGCATTTCCACTACTGGACCAAGCATGCACGGCTGAACTCGATCATCCAGCCCGAGCAATTCGTCGAGATCGGCGAAGACCTCGCGAAGGAAGTCGGCATCGCGCATGGCGAACACGTGAAGGTGTCGTCCAAGCGCGGCTACATCATCGCGGTCGCCCTCGTCACGAAGCGGATCAAGCCGCTGACGGTCGACGGCAAGAAGGTCCAGACGGTCGGCGTCCCGTTGCACTGGGGCTTCAAGGGCCTGACGAAGCCCGGCTATCTCGCCAATACCCTGACTCCGTCCGTGGGCGACGGCAACTCCTATACACCGGAATTCAAGTCGTTCCTGGTGAAGGTCGAAAAGGCGTAAGGGGGAAGAGATGGCATTGCAATCGCTGGATATCAAGCGGGTCTCGGCCACCACGACGCCACCGCCCACGGTGCGCGAGCCGGTGACCGGGAGCGTCGCGAAGCTGATCGACGTATCGAAGTGCATCGGCTGCAAGGCATGCCAGACGGCATGCATGGAGTGGAACGACCTGCGCGACGAGGTCGGCACCAACGTCGGCGTGTACGACAACCCGGCCGACCTGACCGAGCATTCGTGGACGGTCATGCGGTTCTCCGAATACGAGAACCCGGCGGGCGACCTCGAGTGGCTGATCCGCAAGGACGGCTGCATGCACTGCGAGGATCCGGGCTGTCTGAAGGCGTGTCCGTCGCCGGGCGCGATCGTGCAGTACAACAACGGGATCGTCGATTTTCACGAGGAGAACTGCATCGGTTGCGGCTACTGCGTGACCGGTTGCCCGTTCAACGTGCCGCGGATCTCGAAGAAGGATCATCGCGCGTACAAGTGCACGCTCTGTTCCGACCGCGTCGCGGTTGGCCAGGAACCGGCCTGCGTGAAGACCTGCCCGACGGGCGCGATCGTGTTCGGCACCAAGGAGGACATGAAGCAGCACGCGGCCGAGCGCATCGAGGACCTGAAGGAGCGCGGCTTCGAGCATGCGGGGCTGTACGACCCGCAGGGCGTCGGCGGCACGCACGTGATGTACGTGCTGCATCACGCGGACAAACCGTCGCTGTACCACGGGCTGCCCGACAATCCGTCGATCAGCCCGATGGTGAAGCTGTGGAAGGGCATCGCGAAACCGCTCGCGGTCGCGGGCCTCGCGCTGACCGCGCTGGCCGGATTCTTCCACTACGTCCGCGTCGGTCCGAACGAGGTGAGCGACGAAGAGGAATCGGCCGCGCGCGACGAAGCGCGACGCATCAAGGAGGACGCGAAATGAACCACGACGACCCCAACCTGATCGTCCGCTACACGCCGAACGAGCGCACGAACCACTGGATCACCGCGATCACGTTCGTGCTGCTCGCATTGTCCGGGCTCGCGCTGTTTCATCCGTCGATGTTCTGGCTCACCGCGCTGTTCGGCGGCGGCCAGTGGACGCGGATCCTGCACCCGTTCGTCGGTCTCGTGATGTTCGTGTCGTTCGCGATCCTCGTCGTGCGCTTCTGGCACCACAATGTGCTCGACGCGGACGACCGGCAGTGGCTGAGGCAGATCGACGACGTGCTGACCAACCAGGAAGACAAGCTGCCGCCGGTCGGGCGCTATAACGCCGGGCAGAAGCTGCTATTCTTCACGCTGGTGGCGTGCCTGCTGCTGCTCCTGCTGTCGGGAATCGTGATCTGGCGGCGCTACTTCTCGTTCTATTTCCCGATCGGGGTGATCCGCGCGGCCGCTGTCGTGCATGCCGTGGCGGCCTTCGTGCTGATCGCGAGCATCATCGTGCACATTTACGCGGCGTTGTGGGTGAAGGGTTCGATCGGCGCGATGGTGCGCGGCACCGTCACGCTGGGCTGGGCCCGCAAGCATCACCCGAAGTGGTTCCGTGAAAGCGTGAAGTAACGCAGCGGAGCGGGGCGGTAAGCCGATTGCGGCGTATCGTTCCGCCCACCGCCGGAATCGCCCGAAAGCGCCGATTCGTCGGCGCTTAGTTTTTTGGAAGACATTTTCGTGACACAACGCATTCTGGAGCCGACCGAGATCTCGGCACTCGATCATTCGGCCATTCCACGCTTTCGCCTGCCGGAGCGTGCGACCGCGTTCGCCGCGCGCGCCGCGCGGCTGCGCAAGCTTGCCGACCTGAACCCGATCAGCGGCTACCTGCGGCTGATGGCCACCGTCGCCGACGCGCAGCATGCGACGCTGCAGACGCTGGAGCTGCCGCTGCCGTCGAAGGAATCGATCGCACGCGCGCAGGAACATTCGATGCCGCTCGTGCCGGCGCTCGACGGCGAGCGCGATTCGCGCTGGCGCGCCGTGCTGTATGAACTGCTCGATCGCGTCGAAAGCGCCGGGCTCGTCAATCCACCGCTCGCGAAGCTGCTCGACCGGCTGCGCCTGATGGCGCCCGCCGAACTCGACGCGCAGGCCGATGCGGTCCTCGCGCTGCGCTTCGCCGAGGTCGACCCGGCCACCGCGCCATTCCTGATGGCCGCGCTGCAGGTCGCGTGGACGGATCTCGCCAGCCGCGTGACGCCGGCCGATGTCCCGTATCTCGACCAGCCGGGGCTGTGCCCGGTGTGCGGCACGCATCCGGTCGCGAGCGTGGTGCGCGTCGGCGGCCAGTATCAGGGCTACCGTTTCCTGCAGTGCGGGCTGTGCACGACCGAGTGGCACATGGTGCGCACCAAGTGCTCGCACTGCGATTCGACGAAGGGCATCGCGTATCACGGGATCGAAGGCGGCAGCGAAGCCGTCAAGGCCGAATCGTGCGACGAGTGCAAGACCTATCGCAAGATCGGCTATCAGGAGAAGGACTACGAGTTCGAGCCGCTCGCGGACGATCTCGCGAGCCTCACGCTCGACCTGCTGATGAACGAGGCCGGCTACCAGCGCAGTTCGCCGAACCCGCTGTTGTGGCCCGACGTGTCGCGCGAAGCGGACTGACGGCACGGGGCCGGGGCGGGGCGCGAGCGCCGGCCCCGGCCGACTGCGAAGCATGAGACTGGAGCCACCACGACGTGACCGAACCAGGAGTGAATGAACTGAATGCCGTGCTGGCGCGCGTGCCGTCGGTCGAACGCGTGCTGTCGTCGGCGCCGCTGCAGCCGCTCGTCGCGGACTATGGCCGCACGCGCGTGCTCAATGCCGTACGCGCCGAACTGGAACGCTGGCGCACGGCGGCGCAGCACGATCCCGCGGCGGCCGAGCCGCTCGACGAGCCGCGCATCGCCGCGGCCGTCGCGCACACGTTGGCCGCACAGAGCGCGAGCGCCATGCGCACCGTGTTCAACCTGACCGGCACCGTGCTGCACACGAACCTCGGGCGCGCGCTGCTGCCCGACGACGCGGTGCGCGCCGTGGTCGACGCACTCACGCGGCCCGTCAACCTCGAGTTCGATCTCGCCACCGGCCGCCGCGGCGACCGCGACCACCTGATCGACGATCTGCTGTGCGAACTGACGGGCGCGGAAGCCGCGACCGTCGTCAACAACAATGCGGCGGCCGTGCTGCTGACGCTGTCGGCGCTTGCGACGAAGCGGGAAGTGGTCGTGTCGCGCGGCGAGCTGGTCGAGATCGGCGGGGCGTTCCGCATTCCCGACATCATGAGCCGTGCCGGCGCGAAGCTGCACGAGATCGGCACGACCAATCGCACACATCTGCGCGACTACGCGGACGCGATCGGCCCGCGCACGGCGCTGCTGATGAAGGTGCACTGCAGCAACTACGCGATCAGCGGCTTCACGAAGGAGACGACGCTCGCCGAACTCGCGCCGCTCGCGCGCGAGCACGGGGTGCCGATCGCCGTCGATCTCGGCAGCGGCACGCTGGCCGACCTGTCGCAATGGGGCTTGCCGCACGAGACGACCGTGCAGGAAACCGTCGCGGCCGGCGCAAACGTCGTCACGTTCAGCGGCGACAAGCTGCTCGGCGGCCCGCAGGCCGGCCTGATCGTCGGCGATCGTGCGCTCATCGCGAAGATCAAGAAGCATCCGCTCAAGCGTGCGCTGCGCGTCGGCAAGCTGACGCTCGCGGCGCTCGAACCCGTGTTGCGCCTCTATCAGTCGCCCGAATTCCTGCGCGACCGGCTCACGACGCTGCGCCTGCTGACGCGCCCGCAGCGCGAGATCGCCGAAACCGCCGAACGCATGCGCCCGGCGCTGCAGGCCGCGCTCGGCAGCGGTTTCGACGTGACGGTCGAGCCGATGTTCAGCCAGATCGGCAGCGGTGCGCTGCCGGTCGACCAGTTGCCGAGCGCCGGGCTCGTCGTGCGCTCAGCGGACGGCAAGCGCGGCGGCCGCGCGCTCATGCAGCTGGAAAAACGCCTGCGCGAATGGCCGCGCCCGGTGCTCGGCCGCGTGGCCGACAACGCGCTGCGGTTCGACCTGCGCTGCCTCGAAGCGGCCGACGAAGCGACGTTCGTCGCGCAATGCGTGCCGCTCGCGGGGCCCGCTGCATGATCGTCGGGACCGCGGGACACATCGACCACGGCAAGACCACGCTCGTGCGCGCGCTCACGGGCGTCGACACCGATCGCCTGAAGGAAGAGAAGGCGCGCGGCATCTCGATCGAGCTTGGCTATGCCTATACGCCGCTCGACAACGGCGACGTGCTCGGCCTGATCGACGTGCCGGGCCACGAGAAGCTGATTCATACGATGGCGGCCGGTGCGTGCGGCATCGACTTCGCGCTCATCGTGATTGCCGCGGATGACGGCGTGATGCCGCAGACGCGCGAGCATCTCGCGATCCTGCAACTGCTCGGCGTCACGCATGGCGCCGTCGCGCTGACGAAATGCGATCGCGTCGATGCCGCACGCGTTGCCGAGGTGCGCGACGAGATCGCCGCGTGGCTGCACGACTCGACACTGGCCGGCGTGCCGATCTTCGAAACGCGTGCGACGGTGGCCGGCGATCCGGGCGTCACCACGTTGAAGCAGCATCTGGCCGACGCGGCGATCGCATGGCGCGCGCGTCGCGACGACGGGCTGTTCCGGCTCGCGGTCGATCGCGTGTTTACGCTCGCCGGGCAAGGCACCGTCGTGACGGGTACCGCGTTCGCGGGCCGCGTCGCGACGGGCGACACGCTCGCGATCGTGCGCACGGGCGGCGCGGCCCGCGTGCGCAGCATCCATGCGCAGAACCGGCCGGTCGAGGCCGGCCATGCGGGCGAGCGTTGCGCGCTGAACCTGGCCGGCGTCGACAAGGCCGACGTCGAGCGCGGCGACACCGTCGCCGATGCGCGGCTCGTCGCGACGTCGCCGCGTCTGGACGTCGAGCTGACGCTGCTCGCGGACGCGGGGCTGACGCTGACCCACTGGGCGCCGCTGCACGTGCATCTCGGCACGCTGCATCGCATGGCCCATGTCGCGCTGCTCGACGGCGACACGCTCGCGGCCGGCCAGCGGATGCGTGTGCAACTGGTGTTCGACGAGCCGGTGTTCGCACTGCCGGGCGACCGCTTCATCGTCCGCAATCCGCAGGCGACGCGCACCGTCGGCGGCGGCCGGGTGCTCGATCCGTTCGGGCCGGCGCGCAAGCGCCGCACGCCTGCGCGCCGCGCATGGCTCGATGCGCTCGCGACGTGGCTCGACGAAGGGCGCCTCGATGCGCTGCTCGCGCAGGCGCCGCTCGGCATTGCGCGCGCGACGCTCACGCATCTGACGGGATTCGCACCCGATGCGCTGGCGTTGCCGGGCGATGCGCTGGCGATCGGGCAACGCGATGCCGCGTCGAACGAAGGCGCGGTGATTGCGCATGCGCACTGGCGTGCGTTGCAGACGCGGGCGGTCGATACGCTGCGCGTGTATCACGAACGCATGCCCGACGAACAAGGGCTCGACGCCGCACGCCTGCGGCGAATGGCTGCGCCGCTCGTCGGGGATGCGCTGTGGCGGGCGCTCGTCGATGCGCTGGTGTCCGGCGGCGAAGTCGCGCGCAGCGGGCCGTGGCTGCATCTGCCGTCGCATTCGGTGAGCCTCGAGCCGCGCGAGGAAGCGCTGGCGCGGCAACTGCTGCCGTTGATCCACGCGGGGCGCTTCGATCCGCCGTGGGTGCGCGACCTGGCCCGCGATACGGGCACGGCCGAGGACGCGGTGCGCGCGCTGCTGCGCAAGCTCGCACGGCGCGGCGACGTGCATCAGGTCGTGCGCGACCTGTTCTATCATGCGAACGTCGCACGCGAACTGGCGGAACTGGTCGCGCATCTCGCGCCGTCGCGCGGCGGCGGGCTCGATGCGGCGACGTTCCGCGATGCGACGGGCCTCGGTCGCAAGCGCGCGATCCAGATTCTCGAGTTCTTCGATCGGGTTGGGTATACTCGCTTCCGCCGCGATCTTCACTACCTGCGGCCTGACAGCGGTTGGGTGGGTATTCAGGCGTAGGCGCTCGTCGTTCTTGTGTTTTTTCTCCGCGGAAGGCATTCGTATCCGGTGGTACGGCCGGGCTTCAAACCCGGTTGGGGGTGTCAGACACTCCCGGGTCAGTTCGACTCTGGCTGCCTTCCGCCAATCATGGCTTCGTGCGCATTTCGGTGGCTTCGGCGGCTCCTCCAACCGATATGGACGAAGCCAGCGACCGCACGTCGCGTACGCGGCCGTATCAAGGCAATATTCGACGCTGAAACAGTCATGGGCCATCGTACTGGCGGTGAGCGCTCGATGCACACCGTCTGTTCATGAGCGTGCGACACGGGCAATCTGATTCCGATCAGATGTGCAATGGGCTTGACGTCCTCCCTGCCTTCAGACAGGGAGGACGTCAAGGTCATGTCTTACGCTCCCAACGTTCCTTGCCGATCGGCTAAAGGCGTTCTTACCATCCGCGCTGAATACCGGTCTTCACGATGTGCGCGTCATAGTCTTCCTCGGAACTGAGCTGGGCTCTGAGGGCATTGTAATAGTCAGGAGCTTGAACACCATGGATCTGATGTTCGCTCCCATTCGGCGCCTGATAATACGGGTTCATTCCGGGCCGATCTGGCACGACGACGGCCTGCGGATATACCGACTGACGTGCGGCTAATTCCCGATCAACTTGACGAGCGGTGTGCGCATGCGATTGCGGGACGTAAACACTACGAAACTCTGACGGCGGCATACCTTGACGGGTTTCTTCGTACGGGGATGCATATGCCGCTGGGGCACTTGCGTGCGCTGTCACCATAAAAGTATTCTGCATCCGATGGTAGGCCTGCGATTGCCCGTGAGGTGACAAACCTGTTGTTTGTTGATTCCTCGCCATCATCGCGAGAAGCTGCTCAGGCTCCATACCGCCATTCACCAATTCTTCAAAATCCTTACGTTGTTCGGGACTCAACGAGCGAAGCACCTCTTCCGTTGATGGCGCATGTGTTTCAGTATGCAGCCGGCCGTATCCATGGCGCTCGAGCGCGACGGACAGCGCCCCATGCGCAGGATTTTCCAGAGCCATGCGCGCGGCGCGCGCCCGCTGTTGAGGATCCGAGCTACCCCGTATCCGGGTAACATCAATATCGTCCCGCTCCACTCGGCCGTCGTGTGATTGATTAAATGCAATGTTCCGATCTCGCATCTGGTTTTGAGAAAGGACACCGTTTCGCCTTACGCTGCTATAGGAGGCGGCAAACGCGGGATCAGTCGTCGTTGGCGCAGAAGATGGACGCCCGTGGAATGCCGGCGGCATCCCATGGATAGGAGGCTGCGTGAGAGAGGCGGGCCAAGTCCCCGACCCTGCCCCCGAGCCGGGCGCTGGGTACGGTTCATGAAAATCAGTCGTGTAAGCCTGGTTGCCGTACGTCACTCGAGGAAAGCTGTTGTTGCCCGTCATGTGGGTTTCTCCGGTTAACACAAGGTGTACTACCGATATTAATGATGTAGGCCGACCCGGAAGCCTCGCTCACGCGCAATAAAAGCATGAAACGCGAACCAGAGAACGCTTCAATCTGAAAGCGGCAATTGACTGGAAGTAGTGCAACTAAAGATTGCACCTGCTTACTACCGGCGCGAATCCGGCCCGGTACGTCGATCACCGACAACTTGTGTTGCCACGCTCGAAGAAGCGTTCGCACGTCGAGCATCATTCCATGGACAGCGCCTCGTGTCCGTGGTGACCGCTCCATTTTATGAGCCGGTTGCGTGCGGACGCTGCGTCGGTCGCCGGGGGCGATTCGACGGGCACAGCGTGGCCGATGGCCGGCGCGCATCGACCGATGGCGGGGCGTCTTCGACGCCGGGCATCGAGCAAATCCCCGCCTTTCGATACACGGCGAGCGATCCGGCCTATCGCACCGATCGATCCCGTCGCGGTCGGTTTTCTTCTCCGTGCTCTCTTCGCATCCCGATCGTTCCGTTCGCATCGCGTCGGCGAAAGCCGACCCGATACAAGAGACTAACCGCCAGGGGACGCCCACGACGCACGAGCCGACAGCAAGCGCGGCACGGCTGTGCGCAGCGCCGCCGTGCGCTTTTTGATTGCAGCACTCCAGCAGACGAGGACATCGTGACTTACACAGGATGCAGGGATGAGATTGCCGGCGGCCTAACCAAGGTGCTGTGGACGGCTTCGCAGCTCGACGACGAAGCCGACTTCGAGGATCTCCTCGAAGCGATCCGCGTGCTTTGGCCCAGGTGGCCCGGGGCGGGGACGGTCGCCGCGTGGCGCTACGTCCGGCGCCAGGCATGGGGCGACGCGCGCCGCGTGCTCGAAGACGACGACACCGAAGCGAAGCGCTCGGGGCTTCATGCCGCACTGATGGCGGTGTGTCTGTTCGGCCTCGAAGACCCGCTGTGGCACAGCTATGCGCTCAGCGCGGCCGAGCAGCGCGAAAGCATCGAGGGCGCGAAGATCGGCGCGCGTCTGCTCGAGCGTGCCGCAAAGCTCGACGCCAGCGTTCGAGCGCCTGCGTCCACCGACGCACCGGCGAGCACGCACGGCGTGCCGGCCGACAACAGCGGATTCTCCGCGTCGATGACGTGGGTCCGCGCATGAGCAGCCGTTTTCACCTTTTCCGCGCGCCGGGCGATTCGCATTTCAATTGCGGCCTTCGCATCGGTGCGCTTGTAGCAGCGGCAGCAACCTAGACTGACTTTGCCTCGTAGTACCGACGGTCACGCAAACACTTACCCGACAGGAAGAAGACATCATGAATCTGAACGTTCCGAGTATGACCACCTACCCCACCGATCCGGCGAGCTACCTGCAACGGCTGACCAGCGGTGCCTCGGCGAGCTCGACGCAGGACGTGCTCAAGGATCTCATCGGCCTCATCAGCCAGTTGCTCCAGCAGATGCAGACCGGGCAGAACGGGCAGGCCGGCGGCATGGGGGGCGCGGGCGCCATGCCGGGCGGCACCGGGGGAATGACGGTGCAAAACGCGGCGGGCGTGCTGGCCTCGTACATGGGGCAGCATGGCATCAGTGCGTCGGACCCGAACGCGATGTACAAACTCGCGTCGAACGCCGACGGCGGCACGCCGCCCACGGTGCAGCAAGCGGCGCAGACGATGCTCGCGAACCCGGGTGCCTACCAGCAGATCGAGACGCACGACGTGGCGGGCACCGACGGCAAGTCCGGGGTCGGCAATTTCCAATGGGCGGCTCAAGGCGGACTCGGTGCGGCGGGCAACGCAACGGGCGGCGCGGGCGGCGTGGCGGGGCAGCCGGGGACGACCGGCGGCTTGCCTGGCACGGGCGGTTTTCCGGCGAACACCAGTACGCTGCCGACGACGGGTGGCTTGCCGGCAACGGGCGCGACGGCAGGCTTCACACCCGGTACGGGCGACCTGTTGAAGGACGGCAAGCCGCTGCAGATGGCCGACGAAGGCAAGGCGCTGGCCAACTTCAACGCGCAGGATGGTGCCGACTTCCAGGCCATGGAAAGCGCGTTGTCGCACGGCGACGGCAATGCCGCGGCGAAGACGCTCGCCAACGCGGTGAAGTCGGGCAAGTTGAGCCAGTCGGATGCGGCGGCGATCGGCGCACAACTGCAGCAGACGGCGAACGCGCATGGCGGTGGCAAGATCAGCCACGACGCGAGCAAGGCGCTTTCGGATGCGCTGGGCGGCGCGAACGTGCTGACGCCGGGCAAGACGCGCGCCGCGGTCGCCTTCGAGAACATCACCGGCATTCACACGGGTACGATCGCCGGCGTCAGCACGAAGTAACGTCGCCGGCAGTTCCGGCGATCATCCCGATCGGCGACCCGAGCGGCCGCCGATCGGGGGCTGCAGGAAGCGATGATCGGCGACAATCGGCGGCCGCGCTGCGAAACACCGCAGCGCGGCCGCTTCGTTGTTTACCGGCGCAACCGACGTCCCGATTCAGCCCGCCATCTGCTGACGAAGGGACGCGTTCAGCGGGCTCCATTCGAGCAAGGCGACGAAGCCGTCCTGCGCGGCGACCACGACCCAGCGCCGGTACTGATGCACGATCTGCCCGGACTCGTACGTGTGTGCTTCCTGCCAGGCGGTGGCGCGCCGCACGTGGACGGTCGTGCCGAAGAGCGGCGCGATCGATTCGACGTTCCCGCAGGCCCGCACGACGCGCATCACCTCGGCCACGGGCTGCGCGAAATCGATCGTGCGCTCGGCATCGGCAACGCGCGGCCAGTAGCTGCCCGCACCTTGCGGACGCCGTTCGTTCCAAAGCCGATCGAAGTCGCGGGCCACGCGCGTGGCCAGCCGACGGGCAGCCATCTGCAGCTTCAGCTGCAGCGTCTCGTGCCATTCGTCGGCATCGAGTGGAAAGCATTCGGAATCGACGATCTCGCCGGTATCGAAATCGGCATCGATTCGATGGCAACTGACGCCCCACTCGCGCCGCCCCTCGAGGATGGCGCGCATGGCCGGGTACGGGCCGCGCCCGTCGGGCAGCGGTGACGGATGAAAGTTCGCCGCATGGCGCAGATAGGGCTGCCACGCCGGAATCTTCCAGTTGTAGCCGGCCACGATCAGTGCCTCGCATTGCCGTTCGGCGAGCCAGCGCAGATCGTCTTCGTCGATGCGTGACAGCTGCACCGGAATGCGCAGCTTGTCCGCGCGCTCGACGAGTTCGCTATTGAAGTCGAGCCGGTTGTCGACCGGAATCGAGTAGAGCGCCACAGGCTCCCAGCCGGCGGCCACGAACGCGTCGAAGACGACACGCCAGCGATCGAAGCCGGCGAACGCGAATCGCATGGGTCGGTTCTCCCTTTCACAATGAAGGTCATGGCGGCATGGACGGCTATGACGGCCGACGGCCACACCCCGCTTCACGGTAAGCGCGCACGGTGGAGGACAGCCTGTGCATTCCGAAGTTTCGTCGAGTGCCGCGAACCGGCAAATGAATCGCCGATTGCGCGCCGCGGCGAGGACGTCGCTATTGCGCCTTACGCCGCGCCGCGCGTCAAGACCTCAGCCCGAGGTTCTTCTTGATGGCGTCCTCGGCCGTCTTGGCGGCGGTTGCCGTGAGGCCGGGCTGCCCGATGATGTTGGCGATCTGCTTGAGCCGCTCGCTGTCGGTCAGCGGTGCGGCGCTCCGGCTGGAAGCCGATGTATCGCGCGGCGCCGTCGCCGCTTGCGGTTTTTCGCGCCGCGCGCGTGCCAGCTGCGAAAGCAGCAGTGCCGCTTCGCCCTTCGGAATGCCGCTGTCTGTCAGCAGCGTGTGCGCGGCGATCAGATCCTGATTGCGGCTCGCGCGCGGATGGTTGCCCACGATCGCGAGCGCCTGCCTCGCGCGCTGTGCGCCTGATGCATCGACTGCCATGTCGGCACCCGCGAGCGCCGCAAGCGAGGCTGGATCGAGGCGCCCGATGCTCTTGGTGACCATCGACAGAATATGTTTGACCACGATGTCGCGCTCGGCATCCTTGTGTACCTTCGCCTTGTCTTCAGCATGCATGCCCGAGATCAAGCGCTTGCTGAACGACGTCGCGCTGTTGGCGTAGCGGCGTGCATCGTCATAGAGCGACGCATAGATACCCGCCTGCGCCTGCGGGCTACGCAAGTCCGCAGGCAGGCCTTCGTCCTCCGGCCGAGCCTCCATCGCGCGCAGATCGTCGATCTTCGCGCGGCTCGTTTGCAGCGCCGCGCGCAGGCGCTCGTCCTGCGTCTGGCCCGTGTAGTCGTGCGGGGCCAATACCGTGTCGACGTAGCGTTGAATCGTGGCGGCCTTCGCATTGCGCAGGTTTTGCCGTCCTTCGACAAACGGCTTCTTCAAATCGAGCGCTTCCTTGACCGCGTTGGTCAGGTGCCCGGATGCCGCGAGCGGTGCCAGCGCGCCGTGCGAGCCGCCAATGAGCAGCCCGCTTGCCGTCAGACCGATGGCTGACGTGACCGACTGGTAGAACGCGCCGTTACGTTGTTTGCCCTTGTTCTCCGCGATGCTCATGGCGGTCAATACGTCGCGGGCATGCTGCGTGAGTGGATGCGCGTCGTCTCGCGCAATGCGCGAGAGCTTGCCTTTGTCGTATTGCCATTCTCCCTTGCTGTTTTTCGTCAGCAGCAGGTTGTCGACCTGGTTCGGCATCGGCGCGCCCGGCGGGCGTTTTTCGGGGTGCTCGAAGCGTTCGACGTCGGCGGCGAGCATCGCCTTGACCTTGGTTTCGTAACGGCTATGGATCGAATGCGCGGCGGCGGCGTTCGAGCCCGAGGCCAGCGCGTTTACGAGGTCGGTGGCGGGCGCCGCGTCGTAGCCGAACTGTCCGTGCGCCGCCGTCGATGCACCGTTCAGGCCGTCTTTCGCGGGCCGCTTGGCGGCGAAGGCCGTCAACGTCATGCCTTTGCGGTTGACGCCCATCGCGTGCGCGAAATCGGCGAAGAGCCGGCCCTTGCCGCCGGCGCCCGGCACGAATGCGCCGATGTCGTCCACGCCGGGCTTTTGCGGCGCGATAGCCGCTGCGGGCTTCGGAGCAGCGGGTGCGGCGGGCGGACCTTCCGCGCACGGGCGCTTGCCGAGGCTGCCGAGTTCCTCGATGAGCGCGCCGGCACTCGCGCGCCGCGTCGGCATCGGCGCGGGTTTCGCTCCGGTGGAGGGGCCGGGGTCGCTCGGCGTGCGGGTGAGGGACGCGGATTCGATTGCATGCGACGGGAACGCGATCTTGGGTGGGGGCGCCATGATGTTTTCGGACCAGGAGACAAGATGGACTGCACTGTGCGAGCCGGTCATGACACTCCCGTGAACCGCGCGAAGCATCGTTCGGATTGGCGAAGCAGGTTCGCGGCGGCATACCGCCGAGCCGTCTCGCGGGTGTTGCTCATTCGGTTTTCGCGGTGCGGCTTCGCGCGCGCGAACGCTTTCGCATCCGCATTCATTAGATTGGAACGAGGGCCGCGTTCATGCGGTTCGGTGTCGCGCGTTTCATCGAACGCGCGTTTCGTTCACGATCAAGGAGAAAACGAATGAGCTTCATCGGCAATATTGTGAAGAGCGTAGTCGGGGATGTCACCAAGGCTGCAGGGGATGTTCTCCATGGTGTCGGCAACGCGCTGCACGGCGCGGCGACGTTCGGCAAGGGGCTGCTGAGCGGCAACCCGAAGGAAGCCCTTGCGGGGGCAGGGGCCATTGCGAAGGGTGGGCTCGAGGCGCTCGAGGGCGGCACGGCGCTCGCGGAAAACCTGACGCCGGAGGGCGCCGCTACCGCGCTCGCATTGGCGGGCGGCAAGGAGGCGGTGCGAACGCTGACCTCAGGCACGGGCGCCGCCTGATACACGGACGGTGACGAGCATGATGGAGCTTCTTACCGAACGGCCGGCCGATGCGCCGGCCATGGCGCAGGCGATCATCGAGCATATCGAGGCCAACGAGCTGGACGAGGCCGAGGCGCTGCTGGCGCGCATGCACGATGTCTACCCCGAAACGCGCGAGGTGCACGTGTTTGCCGTGACGATTGCATTGGTGCGCGGGCGTCCGCACGAAGCGTGGCAGATCGTGAACGGATTGCCCGACGATCGCGCGCCCGAACTGAAGGCGATCTGCCTGAAACTCCTCGACGATCCGTCGTGGCATGGCTATGCGACGGCACACGAGGACAGTACCGATCCCTACGTGCGCCTTGCCATGCGGCGCCTGCTCGAAAGAGACTGATGACCGCTCCCGGGGCCTTCGGCCCCGCTCGGCGAACCCCATCGAGTCGTTTACGTCGAATCCGGGTAGTCCATGTATTGCCCACGAGCGGCGTTTTCGCGCGGCGGAAAATGCCGTGCAAAGAAAATCCCGCCCGGACATCGGGCGGGATCGTGCGAGCTTCAAACGCCCCGGGGGCGGACGCGTTCGCGTTCAGAGACCTTGCGCGAGGAATTGCTCGGCGTACTTGTTGCGGTTTTCCATTTGCGGATCGGTGGCTTGTTCGTAGTCCTTGTCCCAGACCAGTGCCGCTTGTTCCGCCGTCGTCGTCTGCTTGATGTCCGTGATCGTCTTGCTGTACGTCGTGTCGAGTTCCTGATTCATGAAGCCGATGTTGGCTTCGAGGCTGCCCGGGTCGAGCCCGTGCTGCTTCGCATAGTTGATTTCGCCTTGTTTGCGCGTGCCGCCCCATTGTGCAAGACCCCAACCGTTGGCGTTGTCGTCCGCGAAGTTGCCGGAGGGCGCGCCTGTCGCTCCGCCTTGATTGACGTTGCCTTGCAGCCCGCTTTCCTGCTGCAGGTTGCCGAGCACGCCAGCGACCTGCGCGTCGGTCAGGCCGTAGCGCGATTTGAGATCCTGTGCGATGGCGTGCGCGGCGTCGCCGCCCGATACATTGGGCAGCGTGTTGCCGTTGCCGCCGCCACCGCTTCCACCGCCGCCTATTCCCGGCGTCGCGCCGCCACCGCCCTGGCCGCCACCGCCGCCACTCATGCCCGCGGGGGCGCCTCCGCCACCGCCGGCATAGGCGGGCGGCGCGGAGTACGAAGGCGTACCGCCGCCGATGCCGCCCACACCACCCGCATCGCCTGAATTCTGGCTGGAGGGGTCGAGAATCTGCTTGATTTCTTCGATGAGCAACTCGAGCAGTTGTGCGAGCTGCGATTCGTTCGTGCCGCCGATGCCGCCGACATCGTCGATGCCGTTCAGATAGCCGGCGTTATAGCCTTGCACTGCCGTGGTGGACATGATTTTCTCCGCGTGAGAATGACGTTATTCATCAGCTGCCGATGGAGGGCCGATAGCGGCCGCCTGCGAAACCTAATTTATTGCCCGGCGCTTACAGCGCCTTGACGGATGCGAAGCCGTCGCCGGATTGCCGAACCGCCGAACCGCCGAACCGCCGAACCGCCGAACCGGGTGGCGGCCGCGATGCCGATGCAAGCGGCTTGCGGCAGGCGAGCCGCCGCGCCACGGATGCGGCCACCCGCACGAACCTTTCGTTTCGCTAGCTCGGCACGGCCCGTGTGATCAGGCGGTCGTGCGATGCATCACGCCGAGTTCCATCGCGTTGTCGGCGTCGACCGTTCGCCGCTCGTTCGACCGGTTCGACGGGCTCGACGTGCTCGCGGCAAACGGCAGGCATCCCGCGATGATGAGCAGTGCGCCCAACGCGTTCTCCGTGAAGTTCTTATCGCCGGCGGACCAATCGCTTCTACCCCCCACCGCGTGATTGACCACGGCGGTGGCCGCATAAAGGGAGAGGAACAGGCTGAGACGCGCGATTCCCGCGCCGGCCGCCTTGTCCCCGAGCTGCCTGGCCGTGCTGGTTTCGGAGGTATCGATCTTGCCCCAGCTCAGGCGCAGCGTCTTCAGTTCATCGAGCGCCTTGCCCGTGAAGCCGTGCGTCGAGATTTCCGAGGCCACGCGTCCCCCGATCGCATCCAGCCCCTCGCCGGCGGCATTCGCTGCCGAATAGCCGAACAGGCCTTTGATCGATGCGTTGGTCTTCGTGTGGTGAATGAGGCTGTCGACGTAGGACGTGGCCGACCATTGCGAGCTGGCCTGCGCGGTGTTCACGGCGAGCTGGTTCACGAAATACGGAGCGCCGTTGAGCGCCTGGCCTCTGACGGGGCGCTCGTAGCCTGCGTCGTGATTGCCTTCGAGCGGGCGGAACACGTTGATCACGTCGCGCGCCAGATATGCGTACGATTTGATCGCGCTAGGCAGCATGCCGGCGAGCTGCCCAAGATGCCCGTTGCCCTCGTCGTTCTTGCCGGCATGGGCGGCGAGCCCCACCGTCATTACCAGTGCGATGAGCTGCGCACCGTGGCCCGCGTAGGTCTTCTTGTCCGCGGTGCCGGTGTGATACTTGTGCAACATCGCGACCAGGTTGCCCATCGCCGCCGCCGTGAACAGCGAGGCCGTGATGACGCCGCGTGTTTCGGGCCCGGCGCCGGTCTTGTCGAGGACGGCTTCGGTCGCCATCGAGCACAGCTCCCGGAAGAGCGTGGCGCCGCCGGTCGCGACGAATTCATGACTGAACGCGTTGACGAGGTTGGCCGTCCACCCTTTGAGCGGTTGCGCGGCGCCGTAGGGGTTCCGAGTCAGCATGTCGCCGACGTTCGAGATGAACGACCGGATTTGCCCCGGCCGGGACAGCGCCGCCGACAGGTGGTCGCTGATCGCGGCGGCCGATGCCGGACGTGTGTCTTCGGGTTCCGCGATCGCCGATGTCCCGGCGGGGGCCAGCGTGCGGGTTTCCAGGGCTATCCGGGACGACGAACTCGGAACGGTTGTCTCGGGCTGGATTTCGGGATCCTGAATGTCGGTATCGTGCGCGACGAGGTGAGGCGCCGAGAAGCTGGCCGGATTCGGGGAGAGCGGGCTCCGGGACGTCGTGTCGTGCTCCTCGGGCAACGAAGGTGTCTCGGGTAGGCGCGACGATGACGCCTCCGCGTGGGAAGGCATCGTGAAAGTATTTTTTGCCGACACGGGTTTGTCTTCGGGGGGCTCGGAAACAGCTTTTCCCAGCGCAGGTTTATGTTGATCGAAGACGGGGCTGGACGGAGCGGATGAGGAGGCGTCCGATGCGGCGCGGTGGAGCAAGGCCGGGTTCGCCCCCTTGTCGAGCGACAGCGTGCCGGCCGCGCGGGACGTTTCGGGTTTCGATTCGGCCTCGCTCGTCGTCGCGGTTGTCAGCCCCGTGGCGTCCTTCTCGTGCGGCAGCGGGCTGGCCGAAGGCGACGTGGCCGGTTGCTTGCCGGCAGTTTTCGTTTCCACCGGCTCCTGAGGTCGAACGGGCGCCGCACTGTCGTGCTGCGATGCCGGCGTGTGTGGCTGCAGTTCCTCGTGTACGGGCAATGCTTCGCTCGACTGCCCGCCCGCCGACAAGTCGAGCACCGACGCCGTCTCGTCTCCCAGGGCTGCACGTTGAGCGTCCAGCTTGCCCGAACCGGGCAGCGACCGTGAGCCTCCACCGTGGCGGCCGATCGCGGAGCCTGACGACGATGATGCGCGCGGAGGCAGCGAGTTGCGCCTGACGGGCAACGGTGCCGGCAGCGCCGGCGATGGGGGCTGCGCCGTCCCAGCCGGTTGCGATGTTGTCGAAAGCGGGCCCGCCTGCGCCGGTGCATGGGTGCCGGTATGCGCCGGAAAGGCGGGTGCATTGCTCAGCGCACCGAGCAATGCGCCGCCGGAGGGGCGCGGGCCGGGCATCGATGCGCTTCGTTGGCGCGGGGCCGGCGCGGGCTGCGTGTCGTTGCGCGGGAGGTCGAGCGATGAAGACCGTACTTGCGTGCTGTTGCTGATCGTCATGACGTTTCCTTTCGGTTGATTTCGATCGTTCGACGTCGCCTCGCGACAAAGGCCTTGATGGACTTTCGCGCTGCTCATCGCGTCCAGGCGGTCGCGACGTGCCTTCTCCCGTCGATTCCGTCTTCGCGCTTTGCGAACGTGGGTTCTCGTGTTGGAAAGGTAAAACGACATGACGGTGGCAGCCTGCCGATTCCGAAGTGGCGTGCAAAAAAACGCACGTCGATGCCGGCGCCGGTGCGACGACTGCGGATCCCTTTGTGCACTTCATCGCATGTGCCGCATGCGCGCTTCGCAATTTCGCTCGCCGCGTCGCGTCGCTTGCGTTGCGCAATGCCGTGGCGCATAAGCTTGCGCTTGCATTCCTCGATATCGCTCCGCGTGAGTGGGATGCGGGGACCGTGCCGCACCGACATCGAGCGATGTTGCTGGCGACGGAAATCGTCATGTCACTCAAGGAGTTCGCCATGAACAACTTAGGCATTCGGCCGGGGCTCGTCCAGTCCCGTGTCGCGGAGTTCGAGAAAGGGACGAAGAACGGTGCGGCCGACGGCGCACAAAAGCAATCGCCCGCGCGCAGCAAAGGCCAACTGGACGGGCTATCCAGCTTCAAGGGGGCCGATGGCGCGCCGCCACCTCCGCCTCCGCCGCCCCGCAACTTTGCCAGCCTGCCGGGGCGCGCGGGGAACGTCGGCGCACAGGTGCTGAGTTCGGCGCTTCATGCCGGAAGTCACTTTCTGCCGCCCGGCGTCGCGTCCACCGCCATGCATGCGGCGGGTGACATCGTGCGTCCATCGGCCCTTGGCGCAGGGGACCCCGTGACGCAAATGGCTGCGATGCAACACGACTTCATGAAGCAGCAAAACGAGATGACGCGGCTCAACAACGCGAACACGATGGCGGCCGCGGTCAACCAGCAGTCGCAGGAGCTCACGTCGGCGCTGGCGTCGGTGGGCAACAAGGGCGCCAGCAACATTTCGAACGCCGCCAAGGGGCAGTAACGGCTGCGGCGGGCCGCGGCGTTTTCGCGCGCGGCTCGCGAACGCCCCGGTCCGATCGTCCACGCTTTGTTCCTGCTTCGTCCCCGCTTGGCGCTTGCCTTGGCGCTCGCGATACGGGACGACTTCCTCATGCAACGTCGCTTTCTCTCTCGATGACGTTCGCGGGCAGCCGGGTCTCCCCGGCTGCCCCTGCTCGACCTACTGCCCGTCATCCGCCAGCTTCATGCGCTCGACGATGCGTTCCACCGAACGCGCGTAGCGGTCGCGCTCGGCAGGTGTCTCCGAATGGTAGGCGCCGATCGCCGCCCAGGTATTCCCGTACTTGACCATCATCTTGTGCAGGTGCCACGCAGCCACGTAGACGCTCGAGCATGGGTTCATGAGGTCGTCCGCCGAGACGCCGTAGCGCGACAGCAGCGGAAGGTGAATCGAGTTGATCTGCATCATGCCGTAATCGGTCGAACCGTTCCGGTTGCGATGGAGCGCGTTCGCATTGGCATGCGATTCCTGCCACGCGATCGCGCGCAGCACGACGGGGCTCACATGTTGATAGGCCGCGGCCGCCGCAAAGCAGTCGGGGGTCTGCGCGCGCACGTCGGCGGGCCGCGCGGACAGAACGGCAAGCGCCAGCGCGAGCGCCGGCTTGGGTGTGAATAGTCGCATCATGGATCATCCGGTAAGAGCAGCGGTGCGGGAATCGCTTCGCACCGACGTGCGAATGAAAACGCCGTCCGACCCACGCGTTTGCGTTTCGTCGGACGGCGTGGGCGGAAAAATGCCGCGGGCCGGCCGTGTTACGGATCGGTGGTGCAGGCGCTTTGGCGCCGCACACCGCTGCCCTCAGCGGCCCATCGTCTCCGAGGGCGCTTCCTGGAACACGCGCCGGTAGCCGTTGACCAGCGTCGAACGATGGCGCACGCCCCACTTGTTCGCGACGTCGAGCACGCGCGTGGCCGGTGCGCCGTCGTCGAGCAGATCGTCGCGAATGCGCTCCATCCGCTGGCGCCGGATCAGCTCGCTCGGCGACAGCCCGAGGTGGTTCTTGAACGCTGCCTGCATCGCGCGCTCGGTCACGCCCACATGCGATGCCACTTCGCGCACCGAAAGGTCCTTCTGGTCGAGGTTGTCCATCAGGTAGCGATAGGCGCGGCGGTATTTCGCCGGCAGGCGGGCGCTCACGTCGTCGGAGCGCTGCGCCGTGCGCGATGCCTGCATGTGATCGGCCGCGGCGGCGGGCATCGACATGCTGTCCGCGCGCACATGCTGAATCGAGGCGAGCGCGTAGCGGCCGTAGAACTGCGCGAATTCCTGCGTGCGCATCTGCTGCTGCATGATCTTCGCGCGGCAGTAGAGGTAGTCGAGGTACCAGCGCGCATGCTGGCTGCCTTGCGAATTCGCCGCGCCGGACGCATCGAGCATCGCTTCGGCCAACGACGTCGCGTGGCCGGCGATCGCGGCCAGCGTGATTTCGAGGCACAGGCTGCGGTGATAATCGTTGAGGCCTGCCTGGCGGCTCCAGCTCACGTATTGCTTGAGCGTTTCGCCCGCGCTCGTCCGGCCGTCGGCCAGCGAAACGAGCCGGTTCAGGTGCGAGAGTCGTTCGGCCAGCAGCGGCAGCGCGGTCCCGGCGGGCTGCGAGCCGGGTACCGGTGCCTCGCTCGGCTCGAACTCCGCGATAGCCGAGCGCCAGTAGATGTGGTCGGCGAGTCGCTCGGCACCGTGCAGTTCGTGCTGCGCGAAGAGGTCCCGCCGCAGCGCCTCCACGAGGTAGCTCCAGCGGCGATCGTCATGCGTTGCCGCCAGCGCGGCCAGCTCACCGAGGCGATGGCACGCCGCCTGGATCAAGCCCAGATGAAACGAAACGAGTGTCGCACCGACGAGGCTGTCGAGACGCTGGCGCGGCGTGGCTGCCTTTTCCTCGCCGACACGTTTGAAGCAACTGAGCGCGACGTTGAACTGGTTGCGGAACAAGGCTTGCCAGCCGGTATTGCGGCACGACGCGATCCGCAGATCGTCGCGATGGGCGCGAATGGCTTTTTGCGCGCGGCGATACGTTTCCTCCGCTTCTTCATGGCGGCCGAGCATCAGCTCGAGGTCGGCGCAGACTTGCAGCAGTGCGTAGCCGGGCTGAGCTTGCGCCGTGTCGGTATCGGCATGGCGTGCGGCGTGGCGGACAGCGTCGAGAAACTGGCCTTGGAGCATTTTCGAGGCGACGTCCGCAGGGGTGTCGTCGAAAGCGAGGGCCGAGGCGGCGGCGAAGTAGATCGTTGAGAACATGTCGTGCTCCTGACTCAATGAGCGATGCGTTACGCGGCGTGAAACGATTCGTGAAGCAGTGAGCGCATGTTTTCATCGCGGGCCGATTCAGTCGCGTGTTTGTGATGGTTTGTTACCTTCGGCTCGGCATCGGCATTTGTCGGAGAGGGCGGTGCCGCGGTGGACTTTCACGCACGAGCGGGAGGCCTGCGTCGCGGTTGTTTGATGATTTGTTACGTTTGCCGCCGCCGTGCACTGTTTGGCGCGGTGCACGGCGAGCCTGTCTGCGCGACGAAGGCGTCGTGCGCTCCCGTCACGATTGGAAGAGCGCCATGAATCGGTTCGCGCTTGTTTATCAAGAACGATTAAACATTGGAGTCTTAATCCCAATTCGACTCACACACGGAAATTCGGATATCTCCTGCACGGCACCCAATTGGCGACTCGCCCGCGAACGGTGCCGTAGCACATTATTGTATCTGGCATATTTCCACGGGCCGCGATTCCGCGATTCGCGTCGAAACGTTCCAAAAAGCGTGTCGGATGCCGCAGCGCCTTGCTGGGCGGGGATTGTGTCGCGAGGACGACACGCTCGCGTCAGTGCCTGTATCATCCATGCCGGCCGAGAATGAATGATTTTCCGCGAGTATTTTTTTACTTAAAGGTGCGGTTTACTTTGTCGTAAACATTCATTGAGCTGTAGTGCTATCCTTACGCGTCGTTACTGTTTTCTTACAGAATTTCTTTCGAATTCCTGACGCCTTTCGGTACTGCTTTCAGGGCAGCTATTGACATGGTTCAAGCAGATTGAAAAGAACGTGGCAACAAAAAAAATAGAGCTTCCGGTGCGTCCGAGGTGCGTGAGCGACAAGAGGTGGAACCGGGCGAGGGCGAATGTCTGGAGAGCGGTGATGCCGTTGGCAATTCGGGCGCTGCTGTGCGGCGTCTGGTTCGCCTGCACGGTCGCGCACGCTTCCGATCAGCAAGTCATCGTCGACGGCGGGCAGCGCCTGGGCGGCGTCGTGCGCTCGGGCGGCCACGATGTTCCGCTGCTGCGCGCGCTCGAGCAGATCATGCCGACGAGCTACAGCATCAATGTGCCGAACGCGGGCGCATGGGCCGACGCGCCCGTGAGCTGGCGCGCCGGCTCGTCGGTCGTGCACGCGCTCGGCGAGGTGCTGTCGGGCGATCCTGCGCTGCAGGCGCGCATCGATACGGATATGCGTTTGCTCACGGTGACGGCGCATGCGCGGCGTGCAAACGTTGACGCGCCGCAGCCTTCCTCGCCTGCGCCCGGCGCGGCCTCGCGCATGAACGGTGCCGCGACGAATGCGTCTTCCACCTTGCCCACGGGCGCGGCGCCGATGGCTCCCGCGGCGGGACTTGCCATTGCACAGGCGCAGACCGTGGCGCAGGCGCGCGTTTCGACGTCGACGCCTGCAACACCGGCATCGGCTCGCACACCGGCGGTCCCGCCCGTGCCGGCACCGGCACCGGCGCCCGCTCCGGTGATGTCGCCCGCACCGGCAGCCGGGCCGGCCATGCCGGCATCGGTACCGGCACTTGTTTCAGCACCGCCGCGAGCGCAGGTACCCGCGCCCGCCAAGCGTGACGCCATGGCGCCCCCGCTGCTCGCCGCCACGCAACCGGCGTCCGGCCCGGACTCGCCGGCGCCGTCGTCGGCGCCCGCCGCGACGCCAGCGTTCGTACCCGCCGCGCCGCCCGAGCGCACGGAGTGGCAGATGCGCCTGTCGGACGGCTCCGTGCGCAATGCGCTCTCGCGCTGGGCGAGCGAAGCCGGCTGGCAATTCATTTGGGACGTGCCGACCGATTTTCAGGTCGACGCGACGGCCACGATACACGGCACGCTCGCCGAAGCGCTGCGTCAGGTGACCAATGCGCTCGCCGGCTCGCAGGTGCCGATTCAGGTGGTCTTGTACCAGCGCAACCGCGTCATGCGCGTCGTTCCCAAAGGAGCAAGTTGATGAGCGTCCTCCGTCGTCCTTTCGTCATCCTTGCCGCATGCCTCTCGCTGCTCGCGGGGTGCACCGGTCTGCTGGACAAGATCGAGCGCAACTCGCAGGCCGATACCGCGCGTGCGGGGCAACTGCTCGGCAAGCTCTCGAACGGCGACAACCGCGCGGTGCCGGGCAGTGACGGCGTCATCGTCAAAGACGAACTCTGGCTTTCGGGCAAGACGATCAAGATCGCGACGAAATCGACGCTGCCGAAGCTCTTCGACGAGCCGGCGAGCTTCGACGGCACGGTCGATTCGCTGCGCATGTTCGCCGATCGCATTTCGCGCCTCGCGCACCTGCCGGCCAAGGTTGCGCCGGGCACGAGCGAAGCGGCCGCGCGCGCCACGCAGACCGCGGTCGATACGGGGGGCGCCGGCGCGTATCCCGGCGTGCCGCCGCTGCCCGCCGGCCTGCTGCAGGGGCCCGCGCCGAGCACGAGCGCCGCGACGGTGGCCGCGCGCGTGCCGAGCGTATCCTCGCCCGTGCGTATCGCGTATTCGGGCGGCACGCTGCGCGGGCTGCTCGACACGGCGTCGGCGCGCTTCGGCGTCTACTGGAAGTACGAGGACGGCGCGATCGTCTTCTTCTACACGGCCACGCGCGTCTATCAGGTTGTCGCCATTCCGGGCGACTCGAAGCTGGATACGAACGTCGTGAGCGGTGCGAGCAACAGCGGCGGCGCGTCGAGCAACAGCGCGGGGGGCGCGGGCGGATCGGGCGCCGGTGGCGCGGGCATCGGCGGCGGAGGCGGCGGGACGTCCGGTTCGCCGTCCGTGTCGTCGGACAACACCGCGAACATCACGATGAACGCGCAGCTCTCGGTGTACAACGGCTTGCAGACTGCGATCAAGGCGATGCTCTCTCCGGTAGGCTCGGTCATCACCTCGCCGGCCACGGGCTCGATCTCGGTCACCGATACGCCCGATGTGCTCGAGCGCGTGGGCGAGTTCATGGAGCAGCAAAACCGCGTGCTCGCGCGGCAGGTGCTCGTGAACGTGACGGTGCTCTCGGTCACGCTTTCCGCACAGGACAGCTACGGCATCAACTGGCACGCGGTCTATCAGGCGCTCGGCACGCAGTTCGGCATCACCACCGCGTTCACGAGCATGATCCAGAACCCGAGCGAGCTCTCGGCCACGGTGATCACGCCGTCGAGCCGCGCGTCGAGCACGACGGCCATCATCGATGCGCTTTCGACGCAGGGCACGGTGCACCGCAAGACCTCGGCCTCGATCACGACGCTCAACGATCAGCCCGTTCCCGTGCAGGTGGCCGAGCAGCAAGGCTATCTCGCGCAGATCTCGACGACCAACACCGTCAACGTCGGCAGCCAGACGTCGCTCACGCCGGGCACGATCACGACCGGCTTCAACCTCACGGTGCTGCCGCACATCCTCGACGACGGCACGATCATGATGCAGTTCTACAGCAACATTTCGTCGCTCGTGAACCTTGTGCCGTTCGGCCCGACGAACCAGCAGATCCAGCTGCCGACCGTCGATACGCGCAACTTCCTGCAGCGCATCGCCGTGAAGTCGGGGCAGACGCTCGTCATCAGCGGCTACGAGGGCATCACCGATCTGGATAACCGGCAAGGCGTCGGCCATCCGTCGAACTATGCGATGGGCGGGTTCAACGCCTCCGGCACGCGCGAGGTGATCGTCATCCTGCTTTCGCCGATCGCGATCAACGGCGCTTGACGCGCGCTCGGGCACAGGATCCGTCATGGCGACGCAAATCATCGAGATCGGCCGCCAGCGTTTCATATGCGGCCTTTTCTGGCAATCGCTGTCGCGCCGGCACGCGCTGCGCGCGGAGGCGGTGGAACTTGCCGCGCGCCTGAATTTCGATGCGATGGTGCTGCGTATCGACCGCACCTTCGCGGGCGCGGGTTTCGCGAGCACGCGCGAGGGCGCGCAACCGGGCTTGCCGTCGCTGGGCGCGCTCGTGTCGAAGACGATCGCGGCCGAAGGCGCGTTCTACGACGGGCGCCAGCAGCCGGCGCCGAACTGGCTCGGCGCGTTTCATCTGCCCGACGGGCGCTGGGCCTACTTCGCCGTGCGCGACGGCGCGTTCCTGCCGAACGGCGATTGGATCGGTTCCAGCGAAGAAGTGTTCGAGCGGCTGCACAGCGATTACAGCCTCGGCGGCTGGAACGTCGTCATCGGCGATCCGCAGCTGGAAGTGCAGGGGTTCCACAACTTCTACGCGCGGCGTATCGAGGACATGATCCCGCGCCGGGGCGGCAAGCCGAATTTGCCGCGCTGGCTCAACCTGTCGCGTGTCTCGCGGCGCGCACCGCGGCGCGAGGTGCTGCTGGTCGCCGTTGCGATCGTGGTGGTGGCCGCGGTCGTGGCCGGCATCGTCGCGTACCGGCGCCACCGTATGGAACTCGAGCGGCAGCAGGCGTTCGAGCGGATGCGCGCGGAGCTCGCGCTGCATCCGCCCAAGCCCGCGGCACCGCCCGAAGCCGCGCACCCGTGGGCCGGCGAGCCGCGGCCCGATGCGTTCGTTCGCGCGTGCCTCGATCACTTCACGCGCATCGCGCCGGGCGGCTGGGAACTCGACGACTACGTTTGCCGCGCCTCGAACGTCAGCTACAGCTGGTCGCGGGGCGGATCGAACGTGGCGATGTTGATGGCGGCGGAGCCGCGCGCGACGATCGACGGCAACGGCGAGCATGCGAGCTACGTGGAGCCGCTGGCATTGCCCGTGGGGGGAGACGAAGTGCTCGATGGCGTGCACGGCGTGCGCTTGCGCATGCTTTCCGCCTTCCAGTTGCTTGGCATCGGTCTGACGTTCACGCTGCAGCCGGCAAGCGCGCCGCAGCGCAGCCTCGCTTCGCAAACGCTGGACCGGCTGCATCCGGGCGGCGGCCCGCCCCCGGCGCCGAGCTGGCAGACCTGGCGCATGTCCGCGCAACTGGGCGACGTGCGGCCCGACAGCCTCATCAGGTACCTCGACGAGCCGGGCGTGCGCGTCGAGACGCTTTCATACAAATCCGGGCAGTGGACGCTCGACGGAGTGCTTTATGAGAAATGACGAAGCATGGACTGTGCTGGTGCTCGCCTGCTGCTGCGCGTGGCCGTTGGCCGCGTTCGGCGAGGCCAGCGCCGCAGCTGCCGCGGCCGCCGCGCCCGCTGAAGCGGCGCCGCGCATGAACGTCGTTCCGACACCGGCCGCCGTGCAGGCCGCCAACGAACTGATGCGGCTACAGGAGGAAACGATGATCCTCAAGGCACAGCTGAAAAAGCTCGATGCGCAGGCGCAGGTGGCGGAGCGGCAAGAAGCGCTGCACCGGATGGGCAGTACCGTCTCCTCGTATTCGGACGTGTCGCTCGTGGCGACACAAGGGCTCGGCAAGAGGCTCGGCGCAACGGTGGCGACGAGCGACGGAGCGGAGTTCGACGTCGGGCCCGGCGATACGCTGCCCAACGGCATGCGCGTGGCGGCCATTCGCCCGGGTGCGATCGTCCTCGCATCGCAAGACGGACGGCGCACGACGCTGACCGTCTCCGCGAGCGCGCGGCAGCAGCCCGCGCGCAACCTGGCGTCGACAGGCTCGCCCGGCGTGCCGCCGCTGCCTGCTTTGCCGATGCCTGCGAGGTGATGCGATGAGTTCGTCTCCGACACCGCCGGGCAAGACGCCTGCAAGCGTGACGCCGCTGATTCTCTCGCGCGCCGTGAAGCCGATCGAAACCGATCCGTCTCTTGCGCAGGTTCAGCCCGCGGCTCCCGCCGCGCCGGCGCTCGCGCCCGTTGCGCGGCCACGCGAGCCGGCGCTGAGCGCCGTGGCCGCTGCTGCCGCCGCTTCGGTGCTGCCCGCGCACACGGCGTCGCAAAACGCGCCGCCGGGGCAGGCGCTGCCGCTCGCCGCGGTGGCGCGCCCGCTTTCCGACAGCGGCGAATTCGCCGCGAGCGACGAGGAGCGCAAGTTTCTCTGTCTGCTCGACGACGGCACGCTGCTCGTTGCCGAAGGGCACGAAATGAATCCGTTCGTGCTGTCGTACTGCGCGAGACTCGAACGGCTCAATTGCCGCTATACGACGCGGCTCGTGACACTCGACGCGATCAGGCGCAGCTATCAGGGCCCGCGCCGCGACGGCAGTGCCGAGCGCATCGATCACACGCAGATGCAGGTCGTCGCGAAGAACCTGATCACGCGGGCGTGCGACGCGCGTGCCTCGGATATCCATATCCGCGTGAACCGCTTCAGCACGGAGATTCTTTTTCGCATCCACAACGAACTCGTGCGCATGTCGGAGCAGACGCGCGAGTACGGCGAGCGGCTGCTCGCCACGCTTTATGCGGCGATGTCGAGCGTATCGGACAACACCTACAAGCCGAACGAACGCCAGGACGCGGCCATCGGCGATCGCGACAAGCTGCCGGACCGGCTTTTCGGCGTGCGGATCGCGACGGCGCCCACGAGCGTCGGCAGCGTCATGGTGCTGCGGCTGCTCTACAACGATGCGGGCGAGGCGACTGCCCTGACCGAGCTCGGCTTCACGGTGGCGCAGGCGAACGCGTTCGAGCTGCTCGCGCAGCAGCCGCACGGCATGAACATCATCAGCGGCCCGACCGGCTCGGGCAAATCCACGACGTTGCAGCGCGTGCTGACGAAGCAACTGCGCGAGATGGCCGGCTCGATTCACGTCATTACCGTGGAAGATCCGGTTGAGTACCCGATCGAGGGCGCCGTGCAGACGCCCGTTGTCAACGCGCCGACGGAAGAGGCGCGCTCGCTCGCGTTCGCCGCCGCGATCGCGAATGCGATGCGGCTCGATCCCGATACGATCATGATCGGCGAGGTGCGCGACCGCGCATCGGCGCAAAGCGCGTTGCGCGCCGCGATGACGGGCCATCAGGTCTGGACGACGGTGCACGCGAACGGCGCGCTCGCGATCGTGGATCGTCTCGTCGATCTCGGCTTGCCGATCGCGATGGTGACGGACGAATCGCTCGTCACGGGGCTCATCAGCCAGCGGCTCGTCAAGCTGCTGTGTCCGCACTGCTCGCGCCCGTTGGCCGAGGCGATGGCGCAGCTCGACATGGGGCTCGTCGCGCGCGTGAAGCGGGCCGTCGGCGCGCGGTTCGACGCGGTGCGCGTGGCCGGGCCCGGTTGCCCGCATTGCAAGAACGGCACGGTCGGCCGGACCGTGGTGGCCGAGGTCGTGCGCACCGACGCGACGTTTTGCGAATTGCTGCGCGCCGGGCGCAAGCCCGATGCGCAGGCGTACTGGCTCGGCGAGCTCGCGGGGCAGACGGTCGCGCAGCACGCGCTCGAAAAAGTGGCGGCGGGTCTCGTCGATCCGCGCATGGCGGAGCGGGTGGTCGGCCCGTTCATGCCGGGCAGCGGGGGGCGGCCGCAGCCGCTCGGAAGCGGCTATGGCACTTGAGCTCAACCGGCGCTGGGCGCGCCTGCAACTCACGACGCAGGCGCGCCTGCGGCTCTATCGCAAGATCGCGAAAATGCTCGCGAACGGCTTGCCGTTGCTCAAGATTCTCGAGGAGCTCGAGTTGCGTGCGTCGCACGAGGGCCGCAAGCCGAACGAGCCGCTGGCATTGACGCTCGCGGACTGGCGCAGCGTCGTGCAAAACGGCGGCATGCTGGCCGAGGCAATGGCGTGGTGGGTGCCGCATACCGAGCAGATGATCGTCATGGCCGGCGAGCAGTCGGGGCGCCTCGAGGCCGCGCTGCTGAACGTGTGCAACGTCGTGCAGTACAGCCGCCGGATCCGCACGGCCATCGTCGGCGGGTTGACCTACCCGTGCGTGATCGTGGCGATGACGATCGGGTACGTGTACCTCTTCGGCAAGCTCATGATTCCGCGCTTCGCGTCGATCGTGAGCCCGGAGCGCTGGCACGGCGTGGCGAAGTCGCTCTACGAGCTGTCCCGGTTCGTGCAGGGCGGCATGATCTACTGCCTCGTGGTGCTCGCGATCCTCGTCGCGGCGCTCTTTTACTCGATGCCGCGCTGGTCCGGCAACGTGCGGGTCTGGCTCGACCGCTACCCGCCTTACTCGATCTATCGGCTCATTACGGGCTGCGGTTTTCTCGTCGCGTTTTCGTCGCTGCAGGCGGCGGGCTTCACGGTCGAGCGCTCGCTCGCGCGGCTGGCCACCGATGCGAAGCCGTGGCTCAGGCAGCGAATCGACGACATGCTGTTCGGCGTGAAGTCGGGGCTCAACGTCGGCGAGGCGATGAAGAATGCCGGCTACCGGTTTCCTTCGGAGGAGATCGTCGACGATCTGTGCGTGTATGCCGAATACAAGGGCTTCGCCGAGGCGCTGCACGCGATCGCCAACGAATGGATGACCGACGGCGTGGAGACGATCGAGGCGCAGATGCGCGTGGTCAACGGCGCGGCGATCGTCGTGCTCGCGCTCGTGCTGTCGTGGCTCATCAGCGGCTTCTTCGGAATTCAGCAGGAAATTGCGGCTTTGGCTCGGAGTCTGCATTGAGCCTGCCGTGTAATGACGTGCAGGCGCAGCGCAAACGAACGGGTGTTGAAAGGAGAGGGCACGTCTTTCTCGAGTGCCGATTGAGGAAACCAAGGAGAGCAACATGAAGGTCAAGACCGTCGCATCGATTCGCGCCAGGGTGGGCAGCCGTGGGTCGCGGCGCACGCAGCGTGGCGCCACCCTGCTCGAGGCGATCGCCTATCTCGGGATCGCCGCAATCGTCGTCATCGGCGCCATTGCGCTGCTGCGCGGCGCATTCGGCAGTGCTTCGTCGAATCAGACGGCCGAGCAGGTGACGGCCATCCAGACCGGCGTCAAGAAGCTGTATATGGGGCAGACCAACGGCTACACCGGGCTGGCGACGACCGTCGCCATTTCGGCCGGCATCATCCCGACGACGCTCGTCATCGACACCGCGGCAAATACCGTCACCGATGCCTGGGGTGGCGCGGTAACCGTTACGGGCACCGGCACCGGTACATTCACGATCGAATTCGATTCCGTGCCGACGGACGTATGCATCAACGCGGCATCTGCGGGCGGAACGTGGACGGCCGTCTCTATCGGCGGTACGGCGCAAACCGTGCCGGTAACGCCCGCCGCCGCTCAGGCGGCTTGTACCGGTGGTGCGAAGAACATCATCTGGACCTCCGCCTGATCGCGGCCCGAGTATCGGCCTTCGCTCCGATTGACGCCACGCGCCGCCCGCCATGTTCCTGATCTGGATCGTCGCCGCCTTCGCGATGCTTACCGGTGCCTACGCGCTGCTCGGCGCCGAGGCGGCGCCGGCACCGCTCGCGCCGTCGGCGATGGTGCTCGCGGCGAACATGAGCGCCTACCGGCAGGCCGTGGCGGCCTTCGCGCGCGCCAACCCGTCGTTCGCGGGCAGCGTGCCGGCGGCGAGCCTCGCGCCTTACCTCGGGGCGACCGTTCCCGATCCGATGTGGCGGAACTACGTCCAGCCCAATACTGGCTATGCGGGCAGCCTCGTCGTGGTCTATGCGGCGTCGGCAGCGGCCGCGGCGGCGGTCGACGGCATCGAGCAGATTGCGCAGGGCTCGGCGCTGGCCGGCGTGGCGCTCGGCGCCAACCTCGTGTCCCCCGGCAATCCGGCGGTGCCGCTGCCGGCCGCCCTGGCGAACGCGATCCCGAACGGCATGCCAGTATGGATGGCGCAAGCGTATGACTGAGCGCACCCATACCGTTGCCCGCACCGGCATGCGTCGTCCCGGCCCCCGCGCGTGGCCGGCTCGCCGTATGGCCGGCTTCACGATGGTGGAGATGCTGGCCGTGCTTGCGCTCGCCGCATTGATGATGGCGGGCCTCGTCGCGCTCACGAACTCGTCGCTCGACGATACGCGCGCGCAGCAGGCCGCGCTTTATCAGTCGCAGCTGACGGCGGCTGCCACGCGGCTCATTCGGCAAAACTACACGGCGCTCGCGGCCCAGGCCACGACCACCTCGCCGGTGATCGCGAAAATGACCGGCTCGACGTATCAGCTGTCGACCTACCTTCCGAATGCGTTGAGCGGCACCAACCCCTATGGTCAGGCGCCGTGCCTGCTCGTCTACGCGGCCCCGGGCGGCGCCAATCCGGTGGCGTTGCAGGCGCTGCTCGTCACGGAGGGCGGCCGGACCATTCCCGATCCCGAACTCGGCTACATCGCGGCGAACGCCGGCCCGGGCGGCGGTTCGATCCAGGCGACGAACAATTCGACCGGCGCGGCCACCGGCGCCTTCGGCACCTGGAAGGTCGATACGCCGAACCCGGCGAACACATCCTGCACAAACACGAAAACGGGCACGGGACATCTGGCGAGCCTCATTTTCTACGACGGCACGCAGGCGCAGAACGTCGACTATCTGTACCGCGTGGCCGTGCCGGGCAATCCGCAGGCGAACACGATGCAAGTGCCGATCGTGCTCGCGCGTCAGATCGACTATGCCGCCTGCACGCAGCCCGGCGCCATCGCGGCCGACGCTTCGGGCAACGTCCTGAATTGCGATGGAACGCAGAACCTCTGGGTGCCGCAGGCGGCCTATCACTGGCGCGAACCGGTGGCCAACGAAGCGGCGCTCGGGGGCGTTGCCGCGCATCAGGGCGACGTGCGGCTCACCGCCGCGACGAATCGGGCCTATGCGTACGACGGCGCCACATGGCAGGCGCTGGCGGTGGACGAAGCGGGCAATCTCGCGCTCGGCAACGCGCACAACGTCGGCGACCCATGCCCGCCCGCGCCGCAGAATTCGGCCATCGCACCGGCGTCGGCGAGCACGACGCTCGTCTCCACCGATGCGAACGGGCGCGTGCTGTCGTGCCGCGGCGGCCGGTGGCAAACGCAAAGCGAAATCGAGCCGGCGTCGTCGCTCACCGGCTGTCAGCTCGTGATGGCCAACCCGAACGGCGCGGGCGATTACTCCGCCTGCACGGGCCAGCCGGCGACGAACTTCCAATCGGGCGCCTATTCGTACAACGGCAGCAACGGTACGTACTCGTATACGTTCAGGACGACCGTCAACCTCACCAAGCCGGGGATCATCGTCGCGTCCACCTGGGCGCACTTGAACGACGGCATGTGCAACGGCCCCTCCGGCAACCGGGGGCAGCTCTCGCAGAGCATCGACATCACCGACGGCGGCAACCGCAACCTCGGGCATACGGAGAGCCAGACGCCGACGCTTCAGGACGATTCGGGCGGGATCAACAACGCGCTGTCCCAGGCCGGCACGCCTGGCACCTACACGATCATCGTGACGACGAACTGGGCGACGTACGCCGGCATCACGACGCCGTGGGTCAGCAGCTTTTGCGGGGAGTCCGGCCAGACGGTCTGGAACACGCCCGTCGCGGCAGGCTGGACGATCAACTCCTACTACTGAGCGCCCAACCGTGAACCGATCGACACCGCACACCTTCGCAGCACCGCCACGCACGGCGCGACCGGCGAAAGCGACGCCATTGCGCCGGCACCGCCTTCGCGCGGGCTCAGTGCGGCGCGAGCGTCTGCAGCATTTCGTGCAGCTCGAGCCGGTTGTAGGTCGCGCGCAGCACGTCGCGCGGCAGGCATTGCTGCTTCGATACGAGGCTGAAGAGGTGATCGTTGAGCATGCGGGACATGTTGTCTTCCTTGCGCTTCATGAACTCGGCAAGGTACGGCAGCTTGCCCGGATCGGTCAGCAGGCCGCTGATCTGCTGATTATTGTTGAAGAGCAGTTCGCTCGCGAGCACGAAGTTCTCGCCATCCTCCGTCGGCACGAGGCATTGGCAGATCACGCCGATGAGGCAGTTCGCGAGCGCGGCCGCATAGCGCTCGCGCTGCTCGGCCGGAAAAAACGACAACAGCCGCGTGAGCGTGCCGATCGCGCTGCCCGTGTGCATCGTCGCGAGCACGAGGTGGCCCGATTCGCCGGCCTGGAGCGCCGTCTCCGCCGTCTCGGGGTCGCGCACCTCGCCCACCATGATGACGTCGGGTTTTTGCCGCAGCGCCTCGCGCAGGCCGGCCGAGAAGCTCGGCGTGTCGGTGGGCACTTGCCGCTGCGAGACGATCGACGTGCGGCCCTCGAGTTCGTATTCGATCGGCTCTTCGATCGTGACGATGTGGCTGTTGCGCGTGCGGTTGATGTGCTCGAGCAGCGAGGCGATCGTCGTCGTCTTTCCCGAGCCGGTCGGGCCCGTCACGAGGATCAGCCCCTTGGCGCTGTCGATCATCGAGCGCACGTAGGCGGGCAGGCCGAGCTTGTCGAGCGCGAGCGGCTGCAGCGGCAGGCGCCGGATCGAGATGACGAGCTTGCGGCCGCCATTGGTGCGGTAGATGTTGCAGCGAAGGCGGCAGCGCGTGAGCACGAACGGGCGATCGATCGCGCCGTGCTGAAGCTGCGCCTCCCAGTCCGGTTCGATCGAGGCCAGTGTGGGCAGCATTTCGTCGTGGAGCACGGGCTCCTCGCCGACGGCGAGCCAGCCGCGCGGCGCCTTGATCATGATCGGCCGGTCCTGCTCGATATGGATGTCGGTGAAAGTCTGCCGCAGGTCGATCAATTCGAGAATCTCGCGCGTCAGGTCGCGACGTTCGTGACTCGGAGCGTTCATCGTCAGTGCCCTTCCTATGAAAGATAGTCGGAACTTACATGAAAATTTTGTCGATGTGTCGGAGAAGCACCGGGCGGCGGTGCGTACGTTTCATCGCGGGCGGCGCGTCATGAACTGGGCTCGCCGACTGGGCACCGTGGCCCTCGCCGCCGCGCTCGCATTCGGGGCGACCGCCCCCGTTGCCGAGGCGGCAGCCGTGCGCTGGAAGTCGTCGATCGTCGATTACGAAGCGCAGGGCAAGGACATCAAGGATGTGCTGCGCGACTTCGGCGCGAGCCAGGGCGTCCCCACGCGCATCGCGGCCGATGTGAGCGGCACCGTGAGCGGCAAGTTCCATCTGCCGCCGCGGCGCTTTCTCGATACGCTCGCGGCGTCGTTCGGCTTCGTGTGGTACTACGACGGCGAAGTGCTCGACGTCACGACGGCTGCCGAACTGCAGAGCACGCTCGTGAAGCTCGATTCGGCCGATACGGGCGCGCTGCGCGATGCGCTCGACCGCCTGCGCATCGCCGACGAGCGTTTTCCGATCGTCTACGACAGCGCGCAGGGCACGGCGCTCGTGAGCGGGCCGCCTCGCTACGTGCAGATGGTGACGAACGTGGCCTCGCGGCTCGACAACAACGCCGCGCATCGAAGCGGCACGCAGGTACGCGTCTTTCCGCTCTATCACGCGTGGGCGCACGACCGCACGGTGCCCATCGACGGCCAGCAGGTCACGCTGCAGGGCGTGGTGGCCGTGCTCAACGGGATCTACCACCCGGGCACGGCCAAGGCCGCCGACAAACGCGGCGAGGGCGGTCGCGCGGCGAGCGGCGTGAAGCGCAACACGCCGATCAACGACGTGAACGGCAATGCCTACAACGGCCCGTACGTTCCGCCGCCGGTGCCGTCGGGCGCGGCCGGCAAGGGCATGTTCGCCGGGCTCACCGGACAGCCATCGCCGGCCGTGGCGGCGGCGGTGGGCGAGCCGCCGCCGCCGCAGAACACGAGCACGGCGCCCGCGAGCGACGATCAACTGCCCGTCATCGTCGCGGACCAGCGCACCAACTCCGTCGTGATTCGCGATACGGCCGACCGGATGGATCAGTACGGCAAGCTGATCGATCGCCTCGACGTCAAACCGCAACTGATCGAGATCGAGGCGCACATCATCGAGATCGACGACGACGCGCTGCATCAGCTCGGCGTCGACTGGACCGCGCACAACAGCCACGTCGACGTGCAGACCGGTACCGGCACGCTCGCACAGAGCACCTACAACGGCACGCTCTCGCAGACCTTCGGCCAGACGGCGCTGCCGGGCAACCTGCTCGCGGCGGCGACGCCCGTGGGCGCATCGGTGGCCGCCGTGCTCGGCGACGCCGGCCGCTATCTGATGGCACGCATCTCGGCGCTGCAGCAGACGAAGGCCGCCAAGATCGACGCGAGTCCGAAGGTCGTCACGCTCAACAACATCGAGGCCGTGATGGACAACCAGACGCAGTTTTTCGTGCCGGTGTCGGGATACACCTCGGGCGATCTCTACAGCGTGTCGACCGGCATCTCGCTGCGTGTGCTGCCGATGGTCGTGGAGGAGGACGGGCGCACGCGCATCAAGCTCGACGTGGCGATTCAGGACGGCCAGCTCACCGATCAGACGGTCAGCAACCTGCCGGTGATCCAGAACAGCACGATCAACACGCAGGCGTTCATCGAGGAGGGGCAGGCGCTGCTCATCGCCGGCTATCGCGCGGACAGCGCGACGATGGGCGTGACCGGGGTGCCCGGGCTCTCGAAGATTCCGTTGATCGGCGCGCTCTTCAGGACCGACAACCGCCAGAAGAGCCACATGGAGCGGCTCTTCCTGTTGTCGCCGCGCGTCATCTCGCCGTGATTCACCGCAACCGCCCGCACCGGAGAATGCAGGAGGCCATGTGAACGAATCCCATACTCAGCCGCATTCGCGGCCCGACGTGCAGCCTGGGCAGCAGTCCGAGCCGCGGCCCACCCAACCGGGCTTGCCCGCCGACGCATGCGGCGGGGGCGCTGCCGATCGCGGCCTGTCCGACGACGAGGCGCGCCGCCTGCGCGGCACGCTGCGCGGGCTGCCGTGCGGGGTGATCGTGCTCGATCGCGCGGGTGCGGTCGTGCACGCGAACGCGCGCGCGCTCGAGATGCTGGCGATGACGCTGCCCGCGGGCGTCGATTTCAGCGTGGCGCTGAGCGAGCGCTTCGAGATGACGGACGTGCCGCGGCTGCGCGATCTCGAAGCGGGCCGCGAGGTACGCGTGGACGATTCGACCTTCTGGATTCAGGCGGGTCCCGCCGGTGCGTGCGCCGGTGCGGGGGTGGGCGAATCCGTCATCGCCGTGACGGACGTGACGCCGTTCGCACGCTCGCTCGACGAGCGAGCCATGTCGCTGCGCTTTTTGCTGCACGATCTGCGCTCGCCGCTCAATTCGATCAGCGCGCTCACGCAGCTCGATGCGAGCGACCCCGAGGCGTTCGAGCGTTGCGGCGGCATGCAGCAGATCACCGCGCTCGCGCAGTACGTGCTCTCGCTCGGCGAGCAGTTCATCTTCTCGTCGGTGACCGAGCATTTGCAGGCGCGCGACTTCAAACGGTTCGATCTGCGCGCGACGCTGCGCCAGATCATCTCGCAACTGGAGGTCACCGCCGTCTATTGCGGCGTCGCGCTACACTTGTGGCTGCCCGACAGCGCGCCGCTGTGGGTGAGCGGCATGCGCAACTTCGTGGCGCGCGCCGTCCAGAACGTCATCGACAATGCCGTTCGTGCGTCGCCGCGCGGCGAGGCGGTGACGGTGTCGATCCGGCAGGCCGACGGTTTCGCCGAGGTGGTCGTCGACGATCGCGCGGGCGGGCTGCCGGGGCTCGTCGACGGCGATCGGCTGACCGACTTCGAGAAGCTCGGCAAGCGGACGGCAACGGGCTTCGGTCTCGGGCTCAAGCTCGCCGTGCAGATCGTCGGCATGCACGGCGGCGCACTTTACGCCGAGCTCAACGGACAAGGCGGTACCATGTTCGTGCTGCGTCTGCCGTGCCTGAATCCTGTCGCCGCGAAGCCGCACGCGACATCGCTTGTCGATGCCGACCGCGCGTTGCGCGCGGCGCGCGGCGAGTGAGGCGCCAGGGCGTGGCCCGTATTCGTTTGACACGCGTTGCGCGGACCGGGCACCGGCTCCCGCGCGGCCGTCGGAACCAAGGGTTCACATGAAATCGCTTGCAGGCAAACCCGTACGCATTCTGTTCGTCGAGGACGACGTCGCGCACCACGCGCTCATCCATTCCTGGCTCAAGAGCGAGGGCTACCACGTCGACGCTTTTCACAGCGGGCTCGACGCGCAGCAATTTCTGTCGGAGCAGTGGGCCGATCTCGCGATTCTCGACTGGGACCTGCCGGGCGTTTCCGGCGACAAGCTGCTGCAAAAGATCCGCAGTCGTTCGCAATCGATCATGCCCGTGATTTTTCAGACCGTGCACTCGGCGGAGTCCGACATCGTGCGCATACTCGATGCGGGTGCCGACGACTATCTCGTGAAGCCCTACGACAGGCAGGTGCTGCTCGCGCGCATGCGCGCGCTGCTGCGGCGCTTCGCGCCGATGAACGTGCAGGGCCGCAAGATGTTCGTCGACGGCGAATGCGCGCTCGATCAGCAGGCGCGCTCGCTCGTGGTGGCGGGCGTGGCGCACAAGCTCGGCACCAAGGAGTTCGACATTCTCTGGCATCTCGCTCGGCACACGGGCGCCGTCGTGCTGAGGCAGGATCTGATGAGCGTGGTCTGGGGCTGGGATGCGGCCGTGCAAAGCCGCTCCGTCGACATGTACGTGAGCCGGCTGCGTGCGAGCCTGAAGGCCGCCGGCGTCGGCTGGACCGTGCAATCGGTCTATGCGACGGGTTACCGCCTGACCCTCAAGCCGGATATGGAGCAGACGGGCGCCGGTGCGTCGGGCGCCGATGCGTCCGGCGCCGGTGCGTCGCCGGAAGGCGCCGCATGAGCGCGGCACGAATGCGAGCGCTCGCGCGCGGCGCCGTCGCTGCCTTCGTCTGCACGGTCACCGTGCATGCGCAGGCGGCGAGCATGGAGTGGGCCGGGGGCGCCGGCGCCCGCTTCGTCTACGTGACGAACGGTGCGAGCCTCGCGGAGGTCCTGAATGCCTTCGCCGCGGGGCAGCACGTTGCCCTGCGCATCGACGGTCAAGTGGAGGGCGCCGTGAGCGGCCGTTTCGCGATGCCGCCGCAGCGCTTTCTCGATGTCATGAGCCGGTCGTACGGATTCGTCTGGTACTACGACGGTGCGGTCCTGCATGTGTCGCCCGCGAACGAGCAGGCGCATGTCGCCATCCGGCCTCACTTCCTTTTGGCGAATGCGCTGCGTGCGTCGCTCGAGCAGGCAGGTCTTGCCGATACCCACTTCCCGTTGACGGTGGATGCCGCCGCGCAAACGGTGAACGTGCGCGGGCCGGCGACCTACGTGGAACGTATTCGTGCCGCGGCCGAGCGCTTCGAGCGCGACGCGCGAAAGCGCGTGCGTTTGTCCGTGCGGGTGTTTCGCCTGAGTGCCGCGAATGCCGCCGACGAAACGCGCGTGGTCGATGGCCGCACGCTCGTCGTGCCCGGTGTGGCCACGCTCTTGCGGCGCCGTTTCGAGCGCCCGGCCGTTGCGAGCGGGGCCGCCGTTTCCGATGCACCGCGGATCGTCGAGTTCGATGCAGCGTTGCCGGCGATCGAAGCGGATGCGACCACGAACTCCATCCTGGTACGCGATCGGGCCGAGCGCATCGACGCCGACGGCGCGCTCGTCGCCAGCCTGGACGTGCGTGCACAGCTCGTATCGGTCCAGACGTGGGTGGTGGATGTCGATGGCGACGCGCTCGACACGTTGCGATCCGCGCTGCCGCCGGCCATGGCCGACGGGGCAGGCGCGGAGCAGGCAACGGCGGCCGCGCGCGAGCACCGTGCAGGTATCGCGCCCGACGGCGGCCGCGCGCTGCTCGCGCAGCTCAAGGCATTGGCCAGGAGCGGCCGCGCCGAAATCGAGGTGTCGCAAACGGCGCTCACGCACGACCGCTCGCCGGCCGTCATCGACCGCCACGAGGCACGTCTCGCCCGCCGCGATGAGGATGACCTGCCCGATGACGATGCCCGCGATCTGTGGCTCTCAATTGCACCGACGGTCGAAGGCGCCGCGTCGATGCCGCGTATCGGCTTGCGCGTGGAACTGGGGCGCCGCCGCGATGCGCGCCGCTATCGGGCCGTCGACGAGAGCCTGGCGCCGGGCGAGTGCCTCGTCATCGAGGGACCGGCGCGGCACGGGAGCGATGTCGAGCGCCGCGCGGACGATCCCGATTCGGGCAGAGCGGGAGAGGAGGGTACGCGTCGCCGTCTCGTCTTGCTGATGCCACGCGTGGCAGCCTAGGGCCAGCGCAAGCCCGTTATTAGCGTGAACAGGCCCTAGCGCCGATCGGGCGAGCGCCCGCAATGGCGTGAGTGTGAAGCGACGTGCCGGGTACGAACGGATGCGATGGCTGGCCAGGCGTCGATGCGCGCGCGGATGCGCCCCTTGGCTGAGGCACGCTTGCGCTCACCGGGCTTACGCCCGCAGCCACATGAAATTGCCCGAGGCGATGCCCTCGAACATTTCGTCGGGCGATTCGAGGATGTTGTTTTGCCAGTAGCGGCCGTGTTCGGCGTAGTGCGAGAACAGATCGGCGAGATAATCGCCGGTGATCGTCGGGCCTATCGGCAGATGGACGAGCAGCACGACGTTGCCCGTATCGGATTCGAGGCACAGTTGCGCCTGATCCTGCGCGTAGACGAGCAGGTTGGCCTCGAGCATGAGCCGGAAAACGACGAGCGAGCGGCCGGGCGTGACGGCGCCGTAATGAAAGCTGACATAGACCGAATCGGGGTCGGTCTCGTGGTGGTCGAGATGGACGTCGAACCCTTCGATCTCGAGCGTTTGCGTCTCGACGACATACTCGGCGTCGGGCAGCCCGACCACCGCGCAAACCTCGTGAATCAACTCGACGAAACGTTCCCTGCTCATGGGCGGCAATCTCCGGCGAAAATAGGGCGGCCCGCTTGCAAAAAAGCGGGGGCACGTAGCCGGAAAGCCAGGCTTTCCGCTTTCGTGCCCCTCGCGCGAACGGACCGCGGCAACGCGAGTGGCTTACTGGCCCTTCGCGGCGTCGGCGATGTTCTTCGCGCCGTTGTTGCCGACGGACGCGAGCGCCGACGTTTCCTGCTGCTGCATGTTGATCTGCATGGCGGCCATCGTCATGGCGTTGTTCTGGTTGGCCATGGCTTGCATCTGGCCGACCATGTCGGCGTTTTGCGAACCGGCTTGCGAGACGCCCGAGCTTCCGATCGATGAAGACATGATGTATTCCCCTTATCAAGAAAGTGATGGAAAAAGCACTGCTGTGGGTTGACGCCTGATGCTTCGGTAAAAGGCCCTTGGCCGTGGTGGCCGCCGGTCCGGACCGGCTGACGCGCAGCCGGATGCTGCAACTGCAAACTGTTCAACCGTCTTCCGTATCGCCGCGGATGCCGTCAAAGCGCCGCGCCACGGGCGCTGTGGCGCTCCTGCAGCGTGAGCACGATGCGGCGCGCCGCGATCATCCCGCGATAGAGCTTTTGCAGATCGAGCCGCTCGCGCTCGTCGGCCGCGGACTGCGTGGCCGTACTGATCCGGCGCGCGGTTTCATCGAAGGCCGCCGCGATGCGCGCGACCCGTTGCGCGCCGTCGGGCGCCGAGAGCGTGGCATCGAGCGCGTTCAAATCCTGCGCGATGGGAAGCAATGCGTCGTACATGTCGGTTCCTTTGGTGGTCGAGGTCAATTGTTTGCTTCGTCCCTGCTGCTCGCGAACAGATGCTTCGTGCCGTCGGGCGTCTCGATGTAACGCAGCCCGCCCGTGGCGATCACCGCCGTGTACTCGACATCGGGCGTGAGCGCCTGCGCCTCCTTGACATCGACGTCGACGCGCTTGACGTTGTCGCCGAGGTCAGCCCTGATACCTGCTATCAGCGTGCGGAAGGTCGTCATCGACTGCACGCTGCCGCTCACGCGGAAGATGCCGTGGCCTTGGTAACTCACTGCCGCGCCCGTGCTGGCGAGCGACTGCTGGATGTTGTCCACGTCTTGTTGCGCGACGTCGTATTCGCGCCGCACCTTGCCGCGCGCGAGGCTGTCCATGATCCGCTGCGCCTTCGCGCTTTCGTCGGTGCTCGTCACGATGCCGCGCACCGCCACACTGTTCGTGCGTGCCATTGCCTGCAGATCGCCGAGGCCTTCGCGGTGCAGGGCCTCCTGCAACTGCCGTGCGAGCGCGTCGGCGTCGAACCTCACGCTCGCCGCTTCGCTCGACTGCGTGCCCGCGAACATCACACCGGCCACGGCGATGCCGCCGATCGCAGCGGTGCAGGCGAGCGCCAGCACGGCCGTGCGCCAGCGCACCTTGGGCGAAGCGGCCGGCGCATGGTCGGCGCCGGCTTCGTCCGCATGGGCCGGGCCCCGATCCGGCGCGCCTCTTTCCGCGTCAGCCCCCGTCGCGGTGTCGGCGTCAGGCGGCTCGGCCGTCTTCCAGAGGCCCGCCAGCAAATCGAGATCGCGCGGCCAGACTTCGCCATCGGGGCCCACGCACAACACGACATCGCCGAACGGCACGGCCACGAAGTCCGCCACGAGCACCTCGTCGCCGTTCGCCGAGCGGATCCGCGCCACACCGTCCTCGCCCACGCAAAGCTCGATGTCCTCGACCGTCCAGTCGCTGATGCAGACATCCGCGTGCTCGGTGGCGCCGATCCGGTAGGCGCCGCTCGTGAGCCGGACCTGGGCTCCGGCGTGGGTGCCGGTCAGTACTCGAAGCGCTTTCATGATCGTGGTATCCGTGTATCCGACGTGTGTCATGCGGTTGCGGTTGCTCTTGCTGGTCGTCGCTCCGGCGTTTCGCTGCTTCGCGCATCGGGCCGCCAGGCCTTGACCGTCGAAATCAGTTTAGGGTTTTGCCGTTGGCGCAGCCGGCGCCATGCGAACTTCGAACGTCTTATCCGAAGCGCCGGCCGTGGGCTTGGCCGCCTCTTGCCGCGCGGCGCCGGTTTGACCACCGATCGCGCCGCCCGTCGCGCCGCCCGTGACGGCGGCACCGGCTGGTGCCCCGCTGGCCGGCAGCGCGGCTTGCGTGTCGAGAATGCGTTGCTTCACTGCCGCGATCGATTGATCGTCGTACGAGTATTCGATGCCCGCGCTCTGGCGCGCGAGCGTGTTGTCGAGCGATACGCCGAGAAGCCCCGCCACCGCGGCGGCCTTGCCCGGGGTCGCGGCGCTTTGCATCAGTGCCGCATGGCGGTGCGCGTGAAGCCGGGCGGCATTGCGCCGGAGCGCCATCGGCGAGCGCATGGCGAGCAGCATCGGCACCGCCAGCAAGGGCCCCAGCTCGATCTGCGCGGCAAGCCGCAGCACCTCCTTCGCGCACGTCGCCGCGAGCTCGGCCGGCAAGTCCGGCGCACCGAGCCTTTGCCTCGCGAGCAGTTGCATCGTGGCCGCGAGCGGCTGGCTGCGCGCGGCGGCCTTGGCCCGGCCCGCCTTGCCGATCGCGAACTTGCGCGGTTTGTCGCGGCCTTCGCCGGACTGACGGCCGTCGCGCTCAGGCTGCCCGTCGCGCGGCGCACGCTGCTGCGGCTGCCCCTGCTCTTCGCCTTGCTGATTCGAGCCGCGATCGTGCCCATGGCCGTTGCGATGCTGTTGCTGCCCGTCGCCGTGTTGCCGATCGCGCTCGCGCTTTTGCTGCTGCCCCTGCTCGTGCTTGCGTTCGCGCTCGTGCGGGTGTTCGTGCTCGTGCTCGTGCCTGGGCTCGAGCGCGTGCGGGTCGTCCGGTCGTTCGTGAGCTGATGCGTCTTTGCCTTGCGTCTTCGCCGAGCCCCCCGGCCGCGGCCGTTGGCCGAGCTGGCGCATCAGCTTTTGCGCGGAAGGGGCCGGCGGCTTGTGCATGCCTTCGGCAAAACGCTTGCCGCGGTAGAAAGCGGCGGCGAGCATCTTGTTGTGCTGCATGCGCACGCGCTGCATTTTCGTGTGCTGCACCTTCGCGCCCGTGAAGCCGCGCGCCTGGGTCATCTGCCCCGTGTGCTCGGCGCCGGCCTGCGCCTGCTGCGCGAGATCGGCGGCGTGGTGGCCGTGGTTGTTGCGGATCGGCGAATTCACGACGGCACCGCGAGCGTGATGATCTGATTGGCGAAGCGCAGGATCGCGGCGGCGCCCCAGGCGCCGATCATGAGCACGGTGGCCACGACGGCCACGAGCTTCACCGCGTACGAGATGCTTTGGTCCTGCATCGACGTGATGGCCTGCACGAACGAAATCGCGAGGCCGGAGAGCGCGGCGACGGCCACCACCGGCATCGAGACGGACAGGCAGAGCAGCAGGCCCTGCGAGGTGATGCGAACGAGCGTATCGGTTTCCATGGTGCGCCTCAGCGATAGGTCATGACAAGACCGTGAATCAATGTGGACCAGCCGCTCATGACGACGAACAAGAGCAGCTTGAACGGAATCGCGACGTTCGTCGGCTGGACCTGATTCAGGCCCATCGCCATCAGCACGTTGGCGATGACGAGATCGACGACGATGAATGCGATGTACAGCAGAAAGCCGATCTTGAAGGCGTCGGCCATCTCGGTCAGCGTGAAGGCCGGGGCGAGGACGATGAGGTCGTCCTCACGGATCTTCGCCGCCATGTCCTTCGGCCATACCACGGTTGCCGAGCGCACGAAGAACCGCTTTTCGCGCTCGTGCGCGTGCTTCTTCAGAAAGGCGCGAAACGGCTCCTTTGCCGCATCGAAGGCATCGAGCACGACGAGCGACGTGTCGCCGCCGGGGGTACGGTGCATCGTCTGCATGGTTTGCATGGCCTGCATGCCGATCGGCGCCATCACGTAAGCGGAGACGAGGACCGCGATGCCGTTGAGCACCATGTTCGGCGGCACCTGCTGCACGCCCAGCGCGTTGCGCAACAGCCCGAGCACGACCACGATCTTCGCGTACGAGGTCGCGACCATGGCGACGAACGGGATCAGGCTGATCGCGACGACGGTGATCAGCAGCCCGGTGAGATCGCTAAACTGAACCATGGCCGCGCGACAGCTGAACGAGACGCACACCGAGATGATCGCCGACGCTCACGAGTTCGCCGAAGCCGATCGTCTGCCCATAGGTGACGAGCCGCACGCGCGCATCGGGCAGCGCGGTGGGAAGCTCGAGCACATAGCCCGCGCGCAGCGCCGAGAGCTGCGCGACCGGCATCGAAACCGTGTCGATCTCCAGCTTCAGCGGCAGGTCCAGCTGGCTGATTTCGACGGGCGTGTCGATCGAATCGGTAAGCGGCGCGTTGAACTGCGTCTCGTGGCTCATGGTGGGGTCCTCGCTCAAGGTCATCAGGTGGTGGGTGACGTCTGCCACGGCGCGCAGCTGCCGCGTCCCGTAGCGGCCCCAGACGACTTGCATCGGGGCGGACGACCGCTCGCTCGTGAAGAGCGCGCGGGTGGCTTCGGGTACGGCACGCAAGATGACGTCGCCCGCGCGCAGCGAATCGAGCGTCGTCACGTTCATCGTTTTCTCGCCGATCTGCAGCCGGCCCGGTACGGCGATCTCGCTGACGTGGGTGGCGAACGGCGTGCATTGCCGGGCCACGAGCGTTTCGAGCGCGTCGAGCCAGCCGCTGTCGATGTGCTCGATAACCGCATCGAAGCGGGTATCGCCGACGCGCAGCGAGAGCGCGCAGCAAGGCGCGCTCAGCGGCTGACGCGCGGCACGTTCGAGCGAGACGACTTCCACGCCGTCGAAGCCGAGCGCTTGCAGCGCGCGCCGCAGCGGATCGAGCAGGATGGCGCACACGGCATGGCGCAAGCGCTCGTTGACGGGCTCGTCCGACGCGACGACGCTCGCGAGCCCCGTGTGCTGTCCGACGTCGATGCGTACCGAGGCCGTCTCCATGCCCCAGCGCACGCGCACGACGGCGGCGCGCTCCGGCTCGACGAAATCGTGCGCACCGACGCTGAAGGCGGAGACGCCGAGTGCGTGAGCGAGCAGTGCGCTCAGGCGCGCGTCGACGGCGAGCCGATGCTGGCGCGCGGTGGCGGCCGCAAGCGCGGGCAGCCGCGCGGGATCGAGCAAGACGGCCGCCGCCGGCGCTTGGGCGCCCGCCGCAACGTGGTCCGTCAGTAGCGTTCGTGTGGTGTCCATATTGGTTTTACGTGACGATGATCTCGACGCTGCGCGCGCCGTCGAAGCGGTTTTGCATCACTTCTTCGAGGCTGGCGCGCAACGTCGCTGCATGTTGTGAGATTAGTTCGCGCGAGCGTGCGTCCGTGGTGTCGAAGCGAAGCGTCAATTGGAAATGCGAAAGCGCGAGGCTCAACGTGCAGCCTGGCAGCAGCGCGGGATCGACGGGAATCGTGATCTGCCAGTCGCCGCTTTCGAACACGATCGGATTGGCGCAGAAGTCCGACACCTCGGCGACGATCGAATCGACGAACCGGTTCATGTCCTGGCCCGTGCGCGCCGGTGCCCGCACGGCGACCACGGCGTGCGGGCCGCCTGCTCCGGGGCGCTGCGGCCCGCGCGCGGCTTGTACGCGCGGCGTGTCCGGCGCAGCCGTCGATGGCCGGGCGTTGGGCGGCCTCGGCGGTGAAAGCGGCGCCGCGCCGCGCGCCGGCATCGGCGTCGGCGCAGGCATCGTCGAATAGGCCGGCACATGCATGAGCGCATGCATGGCCGAATGCACCGGTACGCGCATCGTCGAATGCATGGGCGGATGAATCGTCGCAGGTACCGGAGCCGGCACCTGCGCTGCCGATGGAGCGTGCGCGGCAGCGTCATCGCGTTCGTCGCCGGAGCCGGCCTGTGCGTCGTCGTCGCGCTCGCCGCTGCCGGCATCGTCGCGATGTTCGTCCGCGGCGAACCCGGCGACCGGGTAGAGCGGGGCGGCTTGCTCGGCGAAGGGAGGCGCGGCCGGTGCGGCGCATGGCTGCTCGTCGCCGGGCGTTTCCGAGGCGCCGGCGCGCACGCCTTCGCGCAGGCGCTGAAAAAGGGCGGCCTGGCGGCTCAACTGCGCGGCCGGCATCTCGGGTGCGGGATCGGTGTGCGTGGCCGGCGCCGCGATGACGCGGGCGCGATGAGGGGCGGAGGAGTGCATGGCGCGGCTCGCCCGATCACATCGCCAGGCGGCCGACGGGCTGGAGATCGACATACGCGCCGAGCTCCTGGTACGAATACACGGGCAGCCAGGGCAGCGGTGCCTCGATCATGCGCTTGATGTAGCGCCGGATATCCATCGAGGCGACGAGCGCCAGCGGCTGGCGCGGCGTATCGCCGACGATGTCGGCGATCTTGCCGACGAGCTGGGCGATTTCGTCGGGCGGCAGCGCGAGGAAGTTGCCCGTGGGGGTCTGTTTGATCGACTGCCGGATGTGCTGCTCGACCTGAACGTCGACGAGTACGACGGGCAAATCCCGCACGCCGCCCGTCGCGCGATAGGCGATGAGCCGGCCGAGCTCCATGCGGATGTATTCGGTCAACATCAGCATGTCCTTCTCCTTCGGTCCCCAGACGATCAGGCTTTCGGTGATGCTGCGGATATTGCGCACGGGCACGCCTTCCTCCAGCAGCCGGCGCAGCACGTCCGCCATCTTCTGCAGCGGCAGTGCCTTTTGTACCTCCGCGACGAGTCCAGGGTAGTCCTCGTTGAGCTGATCGAGCATCCACTGTGCTTCCTGAATGCCGAGAAAGAGATGAGCATTGCGCCGCAGCAGGTCGATCGTGTGGCGTGCAATCAATGCTTCCGGTGTCGCGGCGGCGGCAGGCGCGTCCGCGGCGCCGCCGTCGGCCGCCGCGTGTACCGCGCGCGTTTCGGCGAGCGTGGTGCGTCCTTGCGGCACGTCGAAGATGAGCACTTCGTAACTGTCTTCGGGCAGTGTGCCGTCGGACCACATCATGATGCCGGGGAACGGCAGGCCGACTTCCGATTGCAGCGCATGGCGCTGTGCGTCGAACGCACGGTCAAGGGCATCGGCCGCGAGACGCGCGCTGACATCGGCTGCGAGGCGCACGCCGAGCGGGCAGGTGAACTGCGGCGGGCGTGGCAGGATCGACGGCGCGTCGCCCTTGGCACCGGCGCGCTGCAGTGCCCCTACGGGCTTGCCGGCGCCTTTGGCCGGACCGTCCTGCTTTTTCTGCAGACGGTAGCCGACGAAGCCGAGCAGCCCGGCGAGCAGCGCGAAGAGCGCCGCCGGAAAACCGGGCACGGCGGCGAAGCCGAGGAGCAGCAGCGCGGCGAAGTACAGCGCGCGCGAGCTGCTCGTGAACTGGCGCCTGATGTCTTCGCCGAGGGAGGAATTTCCATGGTCGCCGCCTTCGTCCACGCGCGTAATCATGACGCCCGCGGCCACCGAGATCAGCAGCGAGGGAATCTGCGAGACCATGGCGTCGCCGATCGAGAGGACCGAGAAGCGGTTGGCCGCCTCGCCGGCCGACATGCCGTGATAGGCGACGCCCACGGCGATGCCCGCGACGATGTTGATCATCGTGATCATGAGGCCGGCGATCGCATCGCCTTTCACGAACTTCATCGCGCCGTCCATGCCGCCATGCAATTGGCTTTCGATGGCGAGCCTCGCGCGTTTCCTGCGGGCCTCGTCCGGCGTCAGGATGTTCGCGCGCAAGTCGGCGTCGATGCTCATCTGTTTGCCGGGCAGCGCATCGAGCGTGAAACGGGCCCCCACTTCGGCGACGCGCTCCGAGCCCTTGGCGATCACGATGAACTGCACGACGGAGATGATGACGAACACGACGAGGCCGACGACGAGATTGCCGCCCACGACGAGCTGGCCGAAGCTTTCGATGATTTCGCCGGCATCGGCATGCAGCAGGATCGACTTCGTCGACGCGATATTCAGCGAGAGCCGGAAAAGCGTCGTGAAGAGCAGCACGGACGGGAACGCCGAGAGCGTGGCGATATGGCCCACGTACATCGTCACCATGAGTAGCGTGATGCTGATCATGATGTTGATCGCGAGCAGCCCGTCGATGATGGCGGGGGGCAGCGGCAGGATCATCAGCGAGACGATCGCGATCAGCAGGACGGCGATGCCGGCCTCGCCGATGCCGGGCAGTTTCATGGTCTTGAACATGTCCACTACTCCGTGGTGGCGGTTTGAGGCGCGAGGCCGTCCACCCAGCGAAGAATCGCGGCGACGACTTCGAACAGTTCTTCGGGAATCGGCTGATTGAGCGGCACCTTGTGCAGCATGCGCGCGACGGGCGGGTTCGCGACGATGGGCACGCGCGCGTGCATCGCCTGCTGGCGCAGCCGCAGCGCCTGCTCGTCGAGGCCCTTGGCGAGGACGACGGGCAGCGGAAACTCCGCCGGGTCGTAGCGCAGCGCGACCGCGTAGTGAACCGGGTTGACCACGACGACGTTCGCGCGCGCGACACCGCCTTTCGGGCCTTCCTGCGACATCTCCCTGGCCATGCGCTTGCGCTCGCCCTTGAGTTCGGGGTTGCCTTCGCTCTCCTTGTGCTCGCGCTTCACCTCGTCTTTCGACATCCGGTTCTTGCGGATGAAGAGCCACTTCTGCAGCTTGTAGTCGAACGCGCCAATGACGACGAACACGCCGAGCGCGACCGCGACCACATGCATGAGCACGGACCACAGCACGCCAATCAACTGCGGTACCGACTGATCGAGCGCGCTCGCCACCACGGGCATCGCGCTTTTGATCGTCTGCCACATGACGGCGGCGAGAACCGCGGCCTTGCCGACCATCTTCGCGAGGTCGATGGCCGAGTTCATCGAGAAGATGCGCTGAAAGCCGGAGCCGGGGCTGACCGACGCAAGCTTCGGCATGACGGCTTTCAGCGAAAACTTGAGCCCCGTCTGGGGGGCGAGCGCGATGATGGCGGCGACGAGCGCAACGGCCGCGATCCCGCACAGCAGGCCGAGCGCCTGCAGGCCGATATGAACGAGGACGGTCCAGAGGTCCTGCAACTCGCGCTCGCCGTGGGTGAAATCGACCGCCTCCTTGACGATCGCGCGCAGCGTATCGGCCAGGTAATGCTGGCCCGCCGTCAGCACGAGCACGATCGAGCCGAGCGACGCGACTTCGACGAGGTCGGAGCTCTTCGCGACCTGGCCTTCCTCGCGGACTTTGTCCAGCTTCTTGTCTGTGGGCTCTTCGGTTTTCTCGTCGCTCATGACCGCTGTCCTTCGCTTGTCTCAGGCGCGCACCCGGGATGGGGCGGCCCGATGCAACGTTAGCGGCGCCGCGGTATCCGGCGCGATGGCGATGCGAAGCAAGGACGAGGGCTGCGAAGCGAGGCGGCGCGACGGCGCGTCGCTCGGGCGCAGGCCGCATGAGCAAAGGCAACCCGCGTGGCGGCGGGCACGAGCGCAGACGTTCGCGGCAGCGGCACCGACCGGCGCCCATCGCATGCGGCGCTTCGCAATTCGTTGTGCGACTTCGTGCCCGGCAGGTGGCGCGCCCATCGCGTTGCGTAACTTAGCGTCAACGGAAGGCCACGCCTCATCGGGTGTGGCCCATCGGATCGAATCTGATTTCCTTGGGGGAAAGGATGGACGTTCTGAAGGATCGGCCGCAGTGCCCATCGGGAGTCGTCGGCGCGATCGTCGACCTGGTCAGGGTGGCAATGGCCCGCGCGGGCACGCCGGAGCAAGTCGATATCGACGATCTCGAGCACCTCGTCGAAGTACTGCATCTGCTGCGCCCGGATTCCGCCGAATTCGCGTTTTTCGACGGCTGGCTGCATATGGTGCGCGAGGAATGGAGCGAGGCCGAACGGCTCTTTCGCAATCTGGTCGAGCGCTCGGTCTGCCTGCCGGCCAGCAAGGGAATGTTGCTGCAGTGCCTGAAGGCCCGCCAGGAGTTCGGTTGGCAGGAGGAGGCCCGACACCTGCTGGAGGAAGGCGGCAACGAAGAGGTCGAGCGGCTCGCGAAGGTTCTGCTTGCGAGCGAGGAGCTGAAGCAGGCGGTCGCGACCGCGAAGCGCACGGGCCGCTTCGTTGCGCCGGATTCCGCGCTCGCGTTCGAGAACGGAGCGCATGCCGAAGACGGCGAAGCGGTCGCGACGCCGTCGTCCTCATCCAGCGACATGCTGCTGACGATGCAGTACATGCGCGTCTGAGCCTGTTGCCCCTACCAGGAGAAACGAAATGAGCATCACGACTGCATCGCAACTCCAGTACGAACTGGCGCGCGTCACCGGCACGACGCCCGCGGCGCCGAATGCGGACGCGGTATCGCAGCCGCTCGTCGACAAATTCCAGGCGATGATGGCTTCGGAGCGCCAGCATGCGGCAGCCGTCCACCCGACCGAGCGCGCGGACCTCGTGACGAAAGCAGTCGAGGAGCAGGCGGACTATTACCGGCAAGTGCCGAACGACGTGCTCTATATGACTCAGCACATGAGCGCGCTGTCGATGGAGCGCCTTGCCGCCGCCGACATGACCATCCAGCTCGAGATCGCAAGCCTGAATGCCGATCTGCAGGTGAAGATGGCAACCGTGCAGTCGTCGAAGGACGCCGTGCAGACGCTCATGAAGAACCAGTGACTTGACGTCCTCGTCTCCCTAAAGGGAGAGGATTCCCACACCTGGCGATGCACGTCCGCATCGGAGAATGTTCAACGCAGCGTTGGTATCTCGATCATGCTCGACACCGCAGTCACTACAGGCCCATTCTCTTACTCGCAGTCCCGCGATACCTTTCGGCCGCGTCGTGCTGTCTTTCGATCCGCACGCCGAACAGGACTGGGTAGAACCGCTTTCGTCGACTTCCTCAAACGTGACTCCGTGCGCGATCGCTTTGTAGCGGAGCTTGTTTCGGAAGGACGACCAGGATGCGTCGTAGACGCTCTTCGCCATCCTGGTTCTGGCGAGCTTTGCGGCCGACACGTTGCCGACCGCGATGTAATCGAAACGCCGCACCAGATCGAGCGCGAGCTTGTGTTGGAAATCGGCACGCGCATTCGCGACCTTGGCGTGCAGCTTCGCGATATGTCGCTTGTGCTTTCGCGCTCTTTGAGCTTTCGCGAGCTTGTCGGCCGCACGTCGGCCGAACTGGTCATTCGCCAGCTTCTCGCCGGTCGAAAGTGTGGCGAAGTCTTTCAGACCGAGATCGATGCCAACACCAGAACGGATCGCTCGAGCCTGAACATCGGACACCTCGATCGCGATGTTGAGGAACCAGTTGCCCCGCGCATCCTGCGCGAAACTGGTTCCGTCCTTGATCTTGCCTTCGGGAAGCGGGCGGCTGTTGAACACGCGAAACGTGTTGCCGGCAAAACGAAACGCGTCGCCCTCGCGCTTCAGGTCCCGCCCTTTCAGTGGCACCCAGCCGAGCGATTTCCTCCCGCGATAACGCAGATAAGGACGCCGGCGCTGACTGTGCGACTTCGCATATTGCTCGCACGTGGCGTTGACTGTGCCGGAGTGAATGCCAAGTTCCTTGCTGCTGCCAGTTGTCAGTACGTTCAGGTCGAAACCCGTCGGCCATTTCTTGCCCCATTTGAGCGCATGCTTCTGCGTGTCGTTGCAGAAGTTCCAGACGTAGTTCACCGCGCGGCTCTGCTTGTTAAGCAGTCCGTTGAGCGATTTCACCCGGTAGCGGTAGACAAGGATCATGTCGGTGATCCTAACCCGTGGAAGAAGCTGTCTGTCAACAGCAATCCTTTCCTCCCCGTTCTGAAGGACGGGGTTTCTCGGAGCAACTGATGAAACCGAACCTCATGCCTTCGAAGCTGCCCTCCGCATGGCGGCTCGTCGCGGTGGCGGCGCTCGTGCTGTCGCTTGCAGCCTGCAAGCAGGAGCTCTACGGGCAATTGACCGAAAGCGACTGCAACGAAATGGCGGCCGCGCTGCTGATGTCCGGCGTCGACGCGCAAAAGAGCACGCCCGATGGCGGCAAGACCTGGTCGGTCAGCGTCGACGAAAAGCAGATCGTGCATGCCGTGGAAGTGCTGCGCGCACGCGGCCTGCCGCGCAAGAAATTCGACGACCTCGGCTCGCTGTTCAAGAAGGACGGGCTCGTTTCCACGCCGACCGAGGAGCGCGTGCGCTTCATTTACGGTTTGTCGCAGGAACTCGACGACACGTTGTCGAAGATCGACGGCGTGGTCGTGGCGCGCGTGCAGATCGTGCTGCCGAACAACGACCCGCTCGCACAGTCGGTCAAGCCGTCGTCCGCATCGGTCTTCATCAAGTACCGGCCCGACGCGAATCTCGAGCGGATGACGCCGGCGATCAAGAACCTGGTCGTGCACAGCATAGAGGGGCTGACCTACGATCAGGTCAGCGTGACGAGCGTGCCGGCCGATGCGCTCGATCCACCTGCCCACCCGCACCGCCAGGACGGCTGGGTGGTCTATGCGGGCGGCGCGCTCGGCGTGCTGCTGTTGATGATCGCCGGCGGCTTCGCGTTCTTGCGCGGCAACCTGCTCAAGGGCGGCGGCGGACTTGCGGGCCTGCTCGCGCGCCGGGCGGGGCGTGCGGCGAAGGCGCCGGCATGACCTTCGATCCGAACGAGCGCAAGGCCGGCATGGCAAGCACGGTGAGCAGATGATGAGCGCATACGACGCAGCCGATGCATACGACGCAGCCGCCGACAGCGTTGCCGCCCCGAACGGCGAGACGCCGGCGGCCGTGGCGGCGAGACTGGCCGCCTACCATCGGCGCCGGCGTACGCTGTTCGACTGGATGCATCCGACGTGCCTCGCACGCGTGCCCTGTGCGGACCGGCTCGGCGCATGCAGCCCCGCGCAGGCCGAGGCGCTTGCCGATGCGCTGCTCGACGAATGGGGCATGCCCGCGCCGCCGCTTGCCGCGTTCAACGCGCCGGAAACGGCGCTTGCCTTGCTGCCGGCGCACGATTGTCTGACCGTGTTCCGCTTGCGCGCGCTCGTGGAGCAGGCGGAGCCATTGCGCGCCTGGATCGACCGGACGCGTCGCGAGAAGTTGACGGGCTGGATCGGGGTGCGCGGCGTCAATCTGCTCTTCGCGCGCGGACGCGAGCTTGCCGGCGATGCGCGCTCGCTCGCCGCGCGCGCACGCTACGGGGCATCGGTCGTGCAAGCGCCGCTCGACGCGGCCGATGGCGATGCCCTCGCGTGGCTGGGTTTTCGGCTGTTCGAGCGCGACTGCCGATGGGCGCCGGGTAGTCCGCTCGCGATCCTGCGGTTGGCCATGCCGGCGCGCGACGACGGGGGTGCGTTGCCGTCCCCTTCGTTGCCGCTGTCACGACCGTCTTCGGAAGGCGCGGGCCCGAGCCTTTCGATCGTCTCGCAACTGCCCGACTTGTTTCCGGAGGGGTCATGGTGATCTGGTTACGCAATCCGCAGGCCGAAGGCACGGACCTCGGCGTGGGCGTCGAAGGCGACGTCCTGCGTCATGAACGCGTCGCGGCGATCGTCGAGATCGATGCGGCGTACGCCGAGATGCGCCGGCAATGCGACGAGGCGCTGGACGCGGCACGCGCCCAGGCCCGCATGCTGCTCGACGAAGCCCGCGCCCGCGCGGACGAGCTCGTCGAGCGTGCCCTGCGCGAGTTCGCGCAAGCGGCCGAGCAGGGCTACGACGACGGTTTGCGGCGGGGGCTGACCGATTGGCACGAACGCGCGGCGGCCGCGCACGCCGAAGCCTGCCGGCTCGCGCCCGGGCAGCAGGACCGGCTGGCCGGGCTGGTGACGCTGGCGGTCGAGCAGATCGTCGCGTCGGTGGATCCCAAGGCGCTTTTCGCGCGCGCGGCCGCGACGGTCGAGCGGATCGTCGCCGACGGCAGCCCCGTTCATCTGCGTGTTCATCCGTCGGATCTGGCCGCGGCGAGGGCGGCCTTCGACGAAGCGGCCGCGGCGTGGCGCGAGGCCGGACGCTCCGTGCGGCTGTGCGTGGCGACCGACGCGACGCTTGCGCCCGGCGCATGCGTCGCCGAAACCGACCTGGGCGCGATCGACGCGAGCTTGTCGCTGCACTTGGCGGCGATGCGCGGCGCCCTGGCGCGCGCGGTGCGAAGCGTGGATGAGGACTGCTGGCGCGAGGCGCCGAATGCGCGGCCCGGCGACGACGCACAAGCCGTCGACGCGCAGGCTTGTGTCGCTGGCAACGCCGAGGTGCCGATCGGCGAGTACGCCGTCGCAGCCGGCGAGGGCCTGGCGGACCCGGATGCGCACGCGGACGACGGCGGCGATGGCGACGACGACATCGGCGACGAAGCAGGTTGGCAAGACGATGCCGCGGCCCTGCAAACGGCGGGCGACCCGCGCGACGAGCGTTGGGCCGATGCCGCGTATGCCGACGCCGACGCGATGTCCATTTGAACCGGCCTTCGAGCGGCACATGGAAGAAGACATGACAAGGAAGGGAGCGCCATGATCGACAGCGCGGACGATTTCGGAACCGACGAAGCGAGCGGGGTGCGCATCGCGCAGCCACGGGCCGGACGCGGCTTTTCGGCGCTGATGGATGCGATGGAGCGCGAACTGCGCGCCCGCGCACAACCCGCGGCATGCGGCAAGGTGCAGGAAGTGATCGGCACGCTCGTACGCGTATCGGGGCTCGACGCGACGCTCGGCGAGCTGTGCGAGCTGCGCTCGCCCGACGGCGCGTTGCTGCAGCGTGCCGAGGTGGTCGGCTTCTCGCGCGACGTCGCGCTGCTCTCGCCGTTCGGCAGGCTCGGCAGCGTGTCGCGCGCGACACGCGTGGTGGGACTCCGGCGTCCGCTTTCGCTGCGCATCGGCCCCCGCCTGCTCGGCCGCGTGATCGACAGCCTGGGCGAGCCGATCGACGGCAAGGGGCCGCTCGAATGCGACGAGTGGCAGCCCGTCATCGCCGATCCGCCCGATCCGATGTCGCGGCCCGTCGTCGATACCCCGATGCCGACGGGCGTGCGCGTCGTCGACGGCATGATGACGCTGGCCGAGGGCCAGCGCATGGGCATCTTCGCGCCGGCTGGCGTCGGCAAGAGTACGTTGATGGGCATGTTCGCGCGCGGGGCGCGCTGCGACGTCAACGTCATCGCGCTGATCGGGGAACGCGGCCGCGAAGTGCGCGAATTCTGCGAGCACATTCTCGGGCCCGACGGAATGGCCCGCTCGGTCGTCGTCTGCGCGACGTCGGATCGCTCGTCGATCGAGCGCGCGAAGGCCGCTTACGCGGCAACGGCGGTGGCCGAATACTTCCGCGACCGCGGCATGCGTGTGCTGCTGATGATGGATTCGCTGACGCGCTTTGCGCGCGCGCAGCGCGAAATCGGCCTGGCGATGGGCGAGCCGCCGACGCGGCGCGGCTTTCCACCGTCGATCTTCGCGGAGCTGCCGCGGCTGCTGGAGCGCGCGGGCCGCTCGGAGCACGGCTCGATCACCGCCCTTTATACCGTGCTGGCCGAGGACGAATCGGGCGGCGACCCGATCGCCGAGGAAGTACGGGGCATTCTCGACGGCCACATGATTCTTTCGCGCGAGATTGCGGCACAGAATCGCTATCCGGCAATCGACGTGCTCGGCAGTCTGTCGCGCGTGATGACGCAGGTGGTGCCGCGCGAGCACGTGGCGGCGGCGGGGCACGTGCGGCGGCTGATGGCCAAGCACAAGGAGGTCGAACTGCTGCTGCAGGTGGGCGAGTATCAGAGCGGCACCGATGCGCTGGCCGACGAAGCCATTGCGAAGATCGACGCGATTCGGGCTTTCCTCGGCCAACCGACCGATCTGCTCGTCGACCCGGGCGACACGCTCGCGGCCCTCGACGAGATCGTGCAGTCCTGACGCCGGAGGCAAGCGATGAAAGACCGCCGCGTTGCCGCGTTCGAGCGCGTGCTGGCGCGTCGCCGTCAGCTCGATCGCAAGCTCAATGCGGCGCTGGGCGGTTTGCGCGGCGAGCTGCAGGGGCTCATGGACGCGTTGGAGGAAAGCCGCGCGGCGGTGCGCGCGCATGCGGCCGGGCTCGCCGCGCACGATGGCAAGATCGACGCGATGCTCGGCGGCGTTTCCTTCCGGGCCGACGAGTATCTGAAGCTGCGCGAATTCCGGGCGCACGCGGCCGAGCAGCACGCGATGCTCGAGGCCCGGGCGGCGCAGGCCGGGCAGGCGCTGGCGGCGAAGGAGGCGCAGATCGGGGCGCTGCGCACGGAGATCCTGCGCAACCGTGCCCGCATCGACATCTACGGCAAGCGGCGCGACACGCTCGTCAAGGCCATCGAGCTCGCGATCGAGGACGCGCAGGACGAGGAAACATCGGAGAGCCGCCGGCCCAACCCGGCGTTTTGAAGCGGCGAGCGCGCTCGCCAGCCGGCATCCATTGAACGACAGGCGACTGAAATGAGCGAGATTACATTCGCATCGATCGAATCGAGCCACCAACTGGTCAGGTTTCTGATCGTGCTGGGCCTTTGCAGCGAACGATTGATGGTCCTGATGATGATTTTTCCGCCGACGTCCGACAACGTCGTGCAAGGCCGCGTGCGCACCGCGCTGGCGCTGCTGTGGGGCAGCTTCATCGCCTACGGGCAACGCGGCCTGCTCGAGCAGGGGGAGGCGATGATCCTCGTGGGCATCGGGTTGAAGGAGGCGCTGATCGGCGTCGGCCTTGGCTTCGCGGCGTCGACGGTGTTCTGGGCCGCCGAAAGCGTCGGCACGTACGTCGACGATCTGACCGGTTTCAATCAACTGCAGATGCAGAACCCGAGCCAGGGGCAGCAGACGTCGCTGACTTCCACGCTCCTGAGCCAGTTCGCGATCGCGGCGTTCTGGTGTCTGGGCGGCATGACGTTCCTGCTCGGCGCGATCTACGAATCGTATACCTGGTGGCCGCTTGCGAACCTCACGCCGGCCGGGGGGGCGGTACTCGAATCGTTCGTGCTGCTGAAGACCGACTCGCTGATGGAAACGGTGGCGAAGCTCGCCACGCCGATGATGCTGATGCTGCTGCTGATCGATATCGGCTTCGGCTTTACCGGAAAGGTGTCGCAAAAGCTCGATCTGCCGTCGCTGGCGCAGCCCGTGAAAGGCGCGCTCACGATCCTGATGCTCGCCCTGATGGCGGCGATTTTCATCGATCAGGTACGCGATCAGCTGTCGCTCGTGGGCATCGCGGCCGAGGCGAAGGCGCTCGCGAGCGGCAAGTGAAACGCGCTGAATGCGCGAGCGGGCGCAAATATGCGTTCGTCGGTGGCGATTGGCTGAAAAAGCCTGGAGAAGAACATGATCGAGACGTTGAGCGACAACGTGATCGTTACGGGGATGATGGACGTGCTGTGGGCCGGCGCGGCGCTGGATACGTTTTCGGACGTTCAGGACCTGCTCGATGCGATGGCGGTGCTGCGTCCCGGGAACGGCGAAATGCGCGAGGTGCTGGCTTGGTGGCATGTGCGTGCACGCGCCTGGGGCGAGGCGCTGAGCGAATTGCGCCGGGTGGAGCGCGATGGCACGCTGTCGTCGCGCGGCATGGCGCTCGCGGCTGTATGTCGTTACGCGCTTGGCGATGCATCGTGGCGTACCTATGCCTACGCGGCGGCGTACAAATCCGACGACCCGATGGCGACGCGCACCGCCCAGGCGCTGCTCGCAGCGCCCGCGATCGGGCGCGGATAGGTGCCACTGAACCCTGAAACGTGCGTCGACACGCTGATGCCGCGCCCGGCGCGATGGGGCGCGGGCGAACTAGCCACGGCCTGCTTCGCCATGCACCGGCAGGTAGGCGGTGCGGGTGCTATCGCCGGCTGGCATCACGCAGCAGCCCGAGGCGCACGAGGCTTTCGGCCGTGGCGACAATGGCGTCCTCGCGCGGACGGGGCGACCAGTCGAGCAAGCTGATGGCCTTCTGGCCGGTAGCGTTCGGATTGCGGCCGAGCAGCGGCAGCGATCCTCGCAGCGCGGGATCCCTGAGTGCGCCGATGCGCACCAGCCAGTCGGGCAGCACGCGGGTCGACACACGGCGCGCAGCGTCCCCCATGCGCGCTTTGAGCACTCGCGCGACTTCGGCGAGCCACATGCTTTCGCCGGCAATGGCAATGAAGCGCTCGCCGTTCGCGGTTTCGTGGGTCATGGCGCGCACGTGCAGGTCGGCGACATCGCGCACGTCGACGAAACCGGAATTGATTCGTGGATTGCCAGGCTGGCCGTCCAGCATGCCCCGGATCAGGCGGATGGAGTGCGAATAGTCGTCGCCGAGCACGGGCCCGAGAACCGTCACCGGATTGATCGCGGACAGTTGCATGCCGCGTCCTTCCGGTGACGTCGCGTGATGACCGTCAATCGAGGCCGACGACGCGGCCGCAGTCGAGGAAATTCGCCGGGTCATCGGCGATTCTCCCGGCCACGGGCATCGCCGGGCGTGGGACTGTTGTGCAATATCGTCCCGCTCGGCCTCGACCCCGACGTCGCCACGGTGGCAAGGTGGCCGTCGTGCGTAGCAGTCAGCGATGGTGTTCGGACGGCTTCGAGTTCCGCGTTGCGACAACCGGATCGCTTTCAATCGCCGGATTCGCTATGACGATCAGGCGCAAAACTGGCTTGACGAGACGATCGGTAATGTCGTCATCGACTGCCCGGTGAGCAACCCTCGTTACAGCAAGACGGATGGGGACAACAACGGCTCGCTGAAGCACTACGTTCCGTACAACTGGATCATGAAGAATATTGCGGACAACCATGTCATTGGCCAGACGAGAAGGACCGTCGTCGCCAATGTTTCCGCGCTGTTGGGTCGGATAGGGCTGCCGGCGCTCGGTCAGCCGACCAATCCGGTCGATTTTGATACATCGATTCGCGACAGCGTCTATGCGATCTGTGACTGGGAGGAAAACCTGTTCAGGTCGGCATCGTCGGGCGACGCGCGCGGGACAAGGCTCGATGTCCCCAATGATCCTGGCGTGCTTGCGCGGGTCCAACAGGCGCGAACCGCGCTGGGCGGTCTGGCAAATCCGCCGCTTCAATGAGACGAGGTTGCCGGCGTCGTCACCGCGCCATTGGCGCGCCGGCAACTCACGACGCGGCGGCTCGACTGCGCGGGAAGGACGATGGCTGTCACCGCTCCCCATCGGCTGCACCGGGTTGAACGCGAAGCAGTTGCGCGATCCAAACCGTGCTCACGGTCGAGATTGGAAAAACTTGATCGGTAAAAGCACTGAAACGCAGTGATTTTTTTCCCGGCTATAGTGGAATGGCTGGTCACGGGTGCGGTACCGATGCTGGCCAGGTCATGACCGTAGAAGGGTGCTGTATGCAAAACAAAATCGACAAGACCGTCGGACCGATCTGGGGTGTGGCAGCAGGATTGCTTCTTGCTGGTGCAGGATTGAGTCTGGGTATTTTCCCGGCGGCGTTGCGCAGCTCGGGCAGCGCAAACGACTTCATGGCGTCAGGCGCCGCGATGCTGGGCATCTTCCTCGTCGTCTATTCCACACGCGAACTGCGAAGAAAGCGCGCGCATTGAGCGTTCGCGCGCCGCTGATTCACGACAATCGACTCGAGCCGGGCGACGGCTCGGGGGCGCTACGCGTTGCGGATTTCGTGGTTGTAGACGAGTTCGACGATTCGCTTCGTCGGAATACTCGCGCGCAGACGGTCGACACTGTCGATCGGAAACCACTTGCATTTCTCGATCTCGTTGCTCGCTTGCGGCGTCTGGTCCGGCCCGACTTCCGCGAAGAACACGTGATGGATCTTCGCGAGCCCGGTGAACTGCATCGAGTACACCAGATCCTGGCCGGTCATGCCGGTTTCTTCGCACAATTCGCGATGCGCGGCTTCGAGCGGTGTTTCCCCGCGCTTGATCGTGCCGCCGGGAAGGGCCCAGCGCGACGCGGCACGCGTGACGAGCAACACGCGCGCGTCTCGATAGCAGACGACGGTCGCGCGTTCCTTGATCGGAACGGCGGTCGTTTCGGGGGCTTGGTCGGGCGCGAGGGTTTGGGGCATGCCGCGATTCTAACCAGCACAAATCGATCGGCCAAGGCGGCCTGACGCGGTTTGACGATTGATTGCCGCCGATGCGCGGTCGGTACGCTACGTGCACGTCCAATGCACAAGGCCGGCGGCAGGGCCGTGCGCCGGACTGCCGATGCCGTTTGGCACGACGACCGGCCCGGCCCATCCCGCGCGCCACGTCGTCATGCGGTCCGCACCGCGATCGCCTTTACTTCTTTTCCGGCAGGAACCAGTTCATCACGAGCGCGCAGATGCCGCCCGTCGCCACGCCCGATTCCAGCACGTTCTTCAGTGCATGCGGCAGGCTGTTCAGAATGTCCGGTACCTGTGACACGCCGAGGCCGAGCGCGAGCGACACCGCGATGATGAGCAGCGCGCGACGATCGAGGTGGACGCCGGCGAGGATGTTGATGCCCGACGCGGCCACCGCACCGAACATCACCATCGCCGCACCGCCAAGCACGGGCTCGGGCACGGCCTGCAGCACGCCGGCGACGACCGGGAACAGGCCGAGCACTACCAGCATGCCCGCGATCCAGATACCGACGTGGCGGCTCGCGACGCCGGTGATCTGGATCACGCCGTTGTTCTGCGCGAACACGGAGCTCGGGAACGTATTGAACACGCCGGCCAGCAGCGAGTTCGCACCGTTGACGAGCACGCCGCCCTTGATGCGCTGCATCCACACCGGCCCTTCGACCGGCTCGTTCGAGATCTTGCTGGTGGCCGTCACGTCGCCGATCGCCTCGAGCGACGTGACGAGATAGATGATCAGCATCGGTACGAACAGCGCCCACGAGAAGCCGATGCCGAAGTGCAGCGGCGTCGGCACCTGGAACAGCGCGGCCTGGTGCATGCCGGTGAAGTCGAGGCGACCGAGGAACGCCGCCGCGCAGTAGCCGATCGCGAGCGCGATGACGAGCGCGGTGCTGCGCACCCAGACGACCGGCACGCGGTTCAGCAGGATGATCGTGCCGAGCACCAGGCCCGACAGCGTGAGATTCTCCGCGCTCGCGAACGTGCCCTTGGCCATCGCGCCGTAGCCGCCGCCCATGCTGATGAGGCCGACCTTGATCAGCGTGAGGCCGATCAGCAGCACGACGATGCCGGTGACGAGCGGGGTGATCAGGCGCTTCACGAACGGCAGGATGCGCGACACGCCCATCTCGACGAACGACCCGGCGATCACGACGCCGAAGATCGCGGCCATCACGGTCTCGACCGGCGTGCCCTGCTTGACCATCAGGCTACCGCCGGCGATCAGCGGGCCGACGAAGTTGAAGCTGGTGCCCTGGACGATCAGCAGGCCGGCGCCGAGCGGGCCGAAGCGCTTGCACTGGACGAAGGTGGCGATGCCGGAAATCACCAGCGACATCGACACGATCAGGGTCGTATCGCGGCTGGACACGCCGAGCGCCTGACAGATCAGCAGGCCCGGCGTGACGATCGGCACGATGATCGCCAGCAGGTGCTGCAGCGCGGCAACGAAGGCGACCATCGGCGCCGGCCGGTCGTTCGGGCCGTAGACGAGGTCGCGGGCCGATTCGGCGGCGCCGTGGGAGGCGGATGGGGCGGAGGAGGCGGGTTGCATGGCGAGCGGGCCGGACAAGGTGGAAAGTGCGGCATTTTAGCCGAAGGGCCTGCCGGCGCCGTCGCGCCGGCCCGCAATACCGAGGATTCGGCGGCGCGCAGAAAAGAATCCGGATCGGCGCCCGGCGATCAGCGCATGGGCTGCGTGGCGCTCGCGGTTGGCGTCGCGATGGCGCGGAACCCGGGCAGTTCCGGAATGCGCTGCGCCATGAACTGCAGGAGCGTGCGGGTCCGCAGCGGCAGATGCCGGCGCGACGCGTACACGAGGTGCAGCGTGTGCGACGGCATGTGCCACTTCGGCAGCAGCCGGACGAGTTGCCCGGGGTCGATCAGATCCTGGACCAGCCACGCCGGTGCGCTGCCGACCGCGTGGCCGGCCAGGAAGCATTCGCGCAGCGCGATCGAACTGTTCACGCGACACCGGCCGCATACCGCGACGCCCACCTTCTCGTCGCCCCGCGCGAAGGTCAGATCGCTGCCGATGATGTCCGCGCGGGCGTAACCGACATACTCGTGCTTCGCGAGATCTTCCGGACGGCGGATCCTCGGTGCCTGCGCCACATACGCGGGCGCCGCCGCGGCGTTGCCGGGCGGCCGCCCCTGCCGCGCCGACGAAGTCGGGGAAGCGATCGCGTTCCTGCTGGGCAACCGCTTCATGAATGGCGAAATCCTGCACATCGACGGTGGCGGCCGGTTGGTTTGAGCCGTGTGACGTCAGCCGGCGGCGCGTGCGCCCGTGCCGCGCGCCGTGGCGCGTGGCGGACGGGCATCCGGATACGCACGCTGGCAGACGGCGATGACCGTGTCGCGCAGGCGGCGATGCACGGGGTCGCCGTGCATGCGCGGATGCCACAGCGCGGACACCAGGATCGACGGCAGGCGGACCGGGATCTCGAAACTGCGTAGCCCGAGGGCTTCGGTGAGCCCGGGCGAGCATGCGTTGCCGAGGCTCGAGCGCGGCACCAGCGCGATCAGGTCGGTGCTGGCCGCGACACGCATCGCGTCCGGATAGCCCGGCACGACGACGTGCACGGCGAGGCCCGGGTCGGTCTCGCCGGTCGAGCCGTCGGCCGGCCCGCCGAAATCGCCGAACTGGGCCGCAATGACGTGACGGCAGGCTGCATAGCGCGCGGGCGTGATACGGGCCGACGCGAACAGCGGATGCCCGGCGCGCGCCACCGCGACGTGCCAGTCGTGAAAGAGCATGCGCGTGTGCAGTTCGGGTGCGTCGTCGCCGCGCTTGCCGATTTCCAGGTCGACGGTGCCGTCGCGCAGCGCTTGCGGATCGCGGCCGAGCTTCGGGACGAAGCGAATACGCACGTGCGGCGCGACGTCGGCCAAGGCGGCGACGACCGAGCCGGCCAGCATTTCCATGAACGATGCGGCCGCCCGGATGGTGAACGTGGCCGTGAGCGTCGCGAGGTCGACGTCGGCGGCCGCCGGCCGAAGCACGGCGCGCGCGTCGCTCGCGACGGCATGCACGCGGTCGCGCAACGCGGCTGCGTGCGGCGTCGGCACGAGCTTGCGCCCGGCGCGCACGAGTAGTGGGTCGCCGGTCGCGATGCGCAGCCGCGTGAGCGTGCGGCTCATCGCCGACGTGCTCAGGCCCAGCCGGCGCGCGGCGCCGGTCACGCTGCCTTCCGACAACAGCACGTCGAGGGCGGTGACGAGGTTCAGGTCGATGTCTTCCATGCGGACAGGATACGCCATCATGCGGTTTGATATGGCGTCTGGTGCAATGATGGATTGCATTCGGTGCGTCTGGCGCATGTCGTGGTGCACGCCTATAGTGAGCGCATGACGAAACACGGCAAAGGCGAAAAACCCATGCACTCTACGGAATCGAATCGACGAAACGTTCCCACGATCCTGCTCGTTGCGGCGTCGCGCGGCCTCGGGCTGGCGATGGCGGAGGCATTCGTGAACAAGGGCTGGAACGTGACGGGTACCGTGCGCGAAGGATCGGGGCGCACGAAGCTGCACGACCTGGCCGACCGCTTCGACGGCCGCATCGAGATCGGCACGCTCGACATCTGCGAGCCCGCGCAACTGGCTGCGCTGCGCGAGCGTCTGTCGGGCCGGCGCTTCGACATGCTGTTCGTGAATGCGGGCACGACCAACGATCCGAATGAAACGATCGGCGAAGTGACGACCGACGAATTCGTGCGCGTGATGATCACGAATGCGCTCGCGCCGATGCGTGCGATCGAGACGCTGCAGGATCTGGTGACCGACGACGGGCTGATCGGCGCGATGTCGTCGGGACAGGGCAGCGTCGCGAACAACGTCAGCGGGATGCGCGAGGTGTATCGCGGCAGCAAGGCCGCGCTGAACCAGTTCATGCGCAGCTTCGCGGCGCGTCAGGCCGATACGCGCCGCGCGATGGCGCTGATGGCGCCCGGCTGGGTCCGCACCGAACTCGGCGGCCCAGATGCGCGCCTGACCATCGACGAGAGCGTGCCGAGCCTCGTCGACGTGCTGCTGGCGAAGCGGGCGCGGCCCGGGCTCGAATACCTCGACTATCTGGGGCGGACGGTGCATTGGTAGCCGGGGTGGCGGCGCAAGCGCGCGGCGGCCGGCCAGGTTCCGGCTCGCCGTTAACGTGCTGCGCGATTCGGCCTGCTGCTCGCGGCCCGGTCGCAGCACTGCGACGGCCGTGCCGATTCAATACAATGCGACGACGCGTCACTGATACGGTGCCACCTCATCGCGTTTGAATCCATCCGGTTCATGGCGGATGGGGTGCGCTCCCGTCGCGACGGGCTTGTGTCGAACATGGAGCGCAGCATGAACGAACCCTATCTGCAGGTCATCGCGCATTTCTTCGCGAAACCCGGCAACGGCGACCGCGTGGTCGAACTGCTTGCCGAACTCGCACCGGCCACGCGCACCGAGCCGAAAAACCTCGACTATGCGTACTTCCGTTCGCCGGAAAACCCCGACCACATCGTGATCCTCGAGCGTTACAGCGATGCCGACGGCCTCGACGTGCATCGGGAAACGCCGCATTTCCAGCGGATCGGTGTCGGCGCGATCATGCCGTTGCTCGATCGTCGCGACGTGATCCGCTACATGGTGCAGCCGGACACCGGCACGGCGACGCCCCCGGGAGGCGCCCGATGAACCCGTTTCAATTCCGTACCGTTCCGACGCAGATCGTCGAATTCCGCGCCGCGCGCCGGCTCGGCGCGCTGTTGCGCGAACGCTTTCCGGCGCTCGTGCGGTTGTGCGTCGTCACCGACGCGTTCCTGCATCGCAGCGGCGTGCTCGTGCCCGCGCTGGAGAGCCTCGCCGCGCACGGCTGGCAGGTTACTGTGATCGACGACGTGATCGCCGATCCGCCCGAGCACGTGGTGCTCGAAGCGACCGAGCGGGCCGTCGCGGCCGATGCCGAGATCGTGCTCGGCCTGGGCGGCGGCTCGTCGATGGACGTCGCGAAGCTGATCGCGGTGCTCGCGCCGGGGCGGCAGGCGCTGGCCGACATGTACGGCGTGGACAAGGTCGCCGGCGCTCGGCTGCCGCTCGTGCAGATGCCGACCACGGCCGGCACCGGCTCCGAGGTTACGGCCGTGTCGATCGTCACGGTCGGCGAGGCGCGCAAGATGGGCGTCGTGTCGCCGCACCTGTTCGCGGACGTCGCGATCCTCGACGCGGAACTCACACTCGGCCTGCCGCGCGCGGCGACGGCCGCCACCGGCATCGACGCGATAGTGCATGCGATCGAGGCGTACACGTCCGCGCGGCTGAAGAATCCGGTATCCGACATGCTGGCCACGCACGCGCTGACGCTGCTGTCGCGCAACCTGCTGGCCGCATGCGACGACGGGCAGAATCGGCACGCGCGCGAAGCGATGCTGGTCGGCGCGATGTTCGCGGGGCAGGCGTTCGCGAATGCGCCGGTCGCGGCCGTACACGCGCTGGCCTATCCGGTCGGCGGGATCTTCCACGTGCCGCACGGGTTGTCGAATGCGCTCGTGCTGCCGCACGTGCTGCGCTTCAACGCGCCGGCCGCCGCGCCGCTGTATGCGGAACTGGCGACCATCGTCGCGCCGTCGGCCACAGGCAGCGACGAAGCGAAAACGCATGCGCTGATCGCGGAAATCGACCGGCTGATCGTCGCGACGGGGATTCCGCGCGCGCTGCGCGAGGTCGGCGTCGGCGAGGACGACCTGCCGAGGATGGCGTCGGACGCGATGCTGCAGACGCGCCTGCTCGTGAACAATCCGCGCGAGGTGACCGAGGCCGACGCGCTGGAGATTTACCGGCAGGCCTGGTGAGGGGGCGGCAGCACGGCGTCGGCCGTCACGGCTCACGATGCACACGCGGCTCGCTGCGCGAACCGTGCTGCAACGCACGCGCATGCCGGCGCGACGGCCACGAGCCCGCGGCCGCGCACCGGCCTTACATGCGCGACGCGTCGGTGCCGGCCGCGACCACGTAGGCCGATGCCTGCTTCGTGCCATCCGGCTTCGTCTGCAGGTACACGCCCTGGATCTCCGGCTCGAAACCCGGCAGCGCGTTGATCCCGGCTTCGAGCGCACGGAAGTAGTCCAGCGCCGGGCCGCCCCACGCTTCGCCGGGCACCACGCAGAAGATGCCGGGCGGATAGGGCAGCGCGCCTTCGGCCGCGATCCGGCCTTCGATGCGATCGAGCGTGACGAGCTCGACGTTGTTGCGGATCAGCTCGGCATTCGCGGCCTGCGGCAGCATCGCCTGCTTCGGGAACTGCGCGCGCCGGAACATCTGTTTCTGCAGATGCTTCATGTCGTGGCTGCGGTAGAAATCGTGCATGCGCTGGCACAGCTGCCGCAGGCGCATGGTGCCGTACAGCTCCGGATACGCTTCGCACAGCGACGGAATCGCTTCGCGCAGCGGCGTGTCCTGATCGAGATGGCGCTCGAACTGCGCGAGGTGCGCGACCAGATGCTGCAGCTTGCCGAGGCTTTCCGACGGCGTGAGCAGGAACAGGATCGTATACAGGTCGGCCTTCTCGGGCACGACGCCGTGCTCGCGCAGGTAGCGCGCGAGGATCGGCGCCGGCGCGCCGAACGGCGCGTACTCGTGCGTGTCGCGATCGATGCCGGGCGTCGTCAGCAGCAGCTTGCACGGATCGACGAAGTACTGATCGTTCGCATAGCCTTCGAAACCGTGCCACGCGTCGGCCGGATGGAAGCGGAAGAAGCGCAGGTCGTCGACGATCTGCTCGGTCGGATAGTCGGCCCACGGGCGGCCGTCGACATGCTGCGGAACGAACGGGCGGATCTGGCGGCAGGTCTTCAGCAGCAGCTTGCGCGCATCGACGCCGTGCGCGACGCAGTCGCGCCACAGGCGCTTGCCGGCCGGGCCTGCGTGCATCTGCGCGTTGACGTCGAGCGCCGCGAACATCGGGTAGAACGGGCTCGTCGACGCGTGGATCATGTACGCGTTGTTGAAGCGTCGGTGATCGCAGAAGCGCTTCTGCCCTTCGATGTGGCTGTCCTTCTTGTGGATCTGCGACGTCTGCGAGAAGCCGGCCTGCTGCTTGTGCACCGACTGCGTGACGAAGATGCCCGGATCGTCGGGGCCGAGCGTCAGCATCAGCGGCGAGCAGTCCTGCATCATCGGGATGAACTGCTCGTAGCCGACCCACGCCGAATCGAACAGGATGTAGTCGCACAGATGCCCGATCCGGTCGACGATTTCGCGCGCGTTGTAGATCGTGCCGTCGTAGGTACCGAGCTGGATCACCGCGAGCCGGAACGGGCGCGGCAGGTCGGCGCGCTCGGGTGCGACGTCGCGGATCGCGTCGCGAATGCGCGCTTCGCCGAGCGCCGCGCTGTCGACGCCGCCGATGAGGCCCCACGCGTTGCGCGCGGTCTCGAGGTAGACCGGCCGCGCGCCGGACAGCACGAGCGCGCCGAGGTGCACCGATTTGTGGTTGTTGCGGTCGAACAGCACGAGATCGTCGGGCGCGAGCAGCGCGCTCGTGACGACCTTGTTCGACGTCGACGTGCCGTTCAGCACGAACCAGGTCTTGTCCGCGTTGTAGATCCTTGCGGCGTTGCGCTGCGCTTCCAGTGCGGGGCCTTCGTGAATCAGCAGGTCGCCGAGCCGGACGTCCGCGTTGCAGAGATCCGCGCGAAAGAGCGTCTCGCCGAAGAAATCGAAGAACATCCGGCCGAGCGGATGATTCGAGAAGAACTGGCCGCCCTGGTGGCCCGGGCAGTCGAATTCGACGTAGCCGCGCTGCACGTATTCGCGCATGACCTTGAAGAACGGCGGCAGCAGATTCTCGCTGTAGATGTCGGCGGCGGCGGAAATCTGCCGGCCGTGGTAATGGCGGCCGCCGTGCCGGAGCTGGATCACGCCGCTCGCGCTGGGCAGGACCGACGGCGGCACTTCCTGGTCGGGCTCGACCGCGACGAAGAACGGAATCGCGAAACCGGTTCTTTCGACGGTTTTCAGCACCTTTTCCGCGGAATCGATTCCGACGACGATTGCTGCGATATTCGTGAAATCGCTTTGAAATACGTCGACCTGTTCATGCGTGGTGAGGAAGGCGCCGATCAGCGCGGGTTCGACTGCGATTTTCAACAGGCTCACGCGAACTCTCCGGTAAATGACCTGAAACGGGAGCCGCATTCGCGCCGGCGCGAAATCCCGAACCGACACACATTGCAGCCGATTGAAACGATCCCGCGAATGCGGGATGCGAATGCGCACCGCACGAAGAACCCTTGCGCGGCGCGGCACCGCCGCCACGATCGGGCGGTGCCCGGCGCAGCCGATCGTAGCAACAAAGGCACGCGAATTCAATCGAGTCGAATCGACAATGCCATGGCGGCATGAGCACGATCAAATAATCGGCAATTGGTGTGCTGCGGTGCACATAAAAATGATCCAATGATGAAAACTGATTTGAAAGGTGCCGATGGTTTTACCGGATCGTCAGCTTTTCAGAGAAAGGCATCTATGGCATAGTCGGCTCCGAATTGGATGGCGAATCAAGCCGGAATTGCGAGCGTCTCATGCCGCTGCCCGTGACCTGCTGTCCGCGTGCTCGTGAGACGAACAATACCAATCGAAGCAACGCAACAGCGAGGGCAACACCATGAATACTTCTGTCGGCGGCATTCGTCGTCTCGGCATGCGTGCGCTACTGGTCGACGACGAAATCGCGCAGGAAACCGCGACCGGGCGTGCGGTTCGCACGCTGAGCGCGGAGCTCGCGCAACGCGGTGTCGACGTGCTGACGGCGACATCCGCCGATGATGCCATCGTGCTGGTTCGCTCCGATCCGTCGATCCAGTGCGTGCTGCTCGACTGGGATCTCGGCGTGGACGGCCACGGGCCGTCCGAGGCGGTGGTCGATGCAATCCGGCATCGCAACGGCAGCGTGCCGATCTTCCTGCTGGCCGACCGCAGCGTCGCGTCGTCGGTACCGGCGGCGGTGATGGGCAAGGTCGACGATTTCGTGTGGCTGCTCGAGGATACGGCCGATTTCATCGGCGGGCGCATCCATGCGGCGATCGAACGCTATCGCTCGACCGTCCTGCCGCCGATGTTCGGCGCGCTCGCGAAGTTCTCGCGCGTCTACGAATACTCGTGGCATACGCCCGGCCACACGGGCGGCACCGGCTTCCTGAAATCGCCGGTCGGCCGGGCGTTCTTCGAATACTTCGGCGAATCGCTGTTCCGCTCGGACCTGTCGATCTCGGTGGGCGAACTCGGCTCGCTGCTGGACCACTCCGGCCCGATCGGCGAAAGCGAGCGCTACGCGGCGCGCGTGTTCGGCGCGCATCGCACGTATCACGTGACGAACGGCTCGTCGACGTCGAACCGCATCATCCTGATGGCGAGCGTGAGCCGCGACCAGATCGCGCTGTGCGACCGCAACTGCCACAAGTCGGCCGAGCACGCGATGACGATGTCGGGCGCGATTCCGACTTACCTCGTGCCGACGCGCAACCGCTACGGGATCATCGGGCCGATCGCGTCGGAGCGCCTCACGCAGGCGGCGATCCGCGAAGCGATCGCATCGAATCCACTCGCGGCGGGGCTGGCGGACCGCCAGCCGAAGCATGCGATCGTCACGAACTCGACGTACGACGGCCTCTGCTACAACGTGACGCGTGTCGAGGAACTGCTCGGCGCGAGCGTCGATCGGCTGCACTTCGACGAAGCATGGTACGGCTACGCGCGTTTCAATCCGATCTACCGCGACCGCCATGCGATGCACGGCGACCCGCGCGACCACCACAAGGATCGGCCCACGGTATTCGCGACGCAGTCGACGCACAAGCTGCTGACCGCGCTGTCGCAGGCGTCGTACATCCACGTGCGCGACGGCCGCAGCCCGATTCCGCATGGCCAGTTCAACGAGACGTTCATGATGCACGCGTCGACGTCGCCGAACTACGCCATCATCGCGTCGAACGATGTCGCGGCCGCGATGATGGACGGCCCCGGCGGCGCCGCGCTGACGCACGAGTCGATCGAGGAGGCCGTCGCGTTCCGGCAGATGATCGCGCGGATGAACGGCGAATTCGGCGCGAAGGGCGACTGGTTCTTCGAATGCTGGCAGCCCGATACCGTGCTCGAGGCGCGCACGGGCCGCACGCTGCCGTTCCATGACGCGCCGCCCGAACTGCTTGCGAGCGACCCGGCATGCTGGGTGCTGCGCCCCGGCGCGCAATGGCACGGCTTCGGCAATATCGAGGACGGCTACTGCATGCTCGACCCGATCAAGGTGTCGATCGTCACGCCCGGTGTGGCGGCGGCCGGTGGACTGATGCCGGTCGGTATCCCGGCGAGTGTCGTGACCGCGTATCTCGATGCGCGCGGCATCGTCGTCGAGAAGACGACCGATTTCACGATCCTGTTCCTGTTCTCGATCGGCATCACGAAGGGCAAGTGGGGCTCACTCGTCAGCGCGCTGTGCGATTTCAAGCGCGACTACGACGCGAACCTGCCGCTCGACATGGCGATTCCGTCGCTCGCGAAGGAGCATGGCTCGCGCTATGCGGGCATGGGGCTGAAGGATCTGGCCGACACGATGTTCGCGGCGATGGAGCAGCTCGGCACGACGCGCCTGATGTCGGAGGCGTTCTCGATCCTGCCGAAGCCTGAGATGAGCCCGGTGCGCGCGTACGAGCATCTCGTGCAGGGCCGCATCGAGCAAGTGACGCTCGACGAGCTGGCCGGTCGCACGGTCGCCACCGGCGTCGTGCCGTATCCCCCGGGCATTCCGCTGTTGATGCCGGGCGAGAACGCGGGGCCGGCCGGCGGCCCGGTGCTCGGCTATTTGAAGGCGCTCGAAGCATATGACCGGCGTTTCCCGGGGTTCGCGCACGACACGCACGGCGTGGAGGTCGAGGACGGCACGTACCGCGTGTACTGCCTGACAGCCTGAAGCCCCGCCGGACGAACGAACGAGCGACCGGCCGCGCGGCGGCCTCACATCGAAGGATCGACACCATGGAAAACGCAGCGCGCATATCCGATGCGGTCACGGCGGCCGCGCCGAAGAACCGGATGAACGTCTGGCAGCTCACCATTCTCACGGCGGTCAACATGATGGGCTCCGGCATCATCCTGCTGCCGTCGAAGCTCGCGCAGGTCGGCACGATCTCGCTGCTGTCGTGGATCGTCACGGCCGGCGGCTCGCTCGCGCTGGCCTATGCGTTCGCGCGCTGCGGGATGCTGAGCCGCAAGCCGGGCGGGATGGGCGGCTACGCGGAGTACGCGTTCGGCAAGGCCGGCAACTACATGGCGAACTACACGTACGGGCTGTCGCTCGTGATCGCCAACGTCGCGATCGGTGTTACGGCGGTCGGTTACGGCACCGTGCTGTTCGACGCGACGCTGTCGCCGCTGCAGACGGGCCTGTGGACGATCTTCCTGCTCGTGCTGACGACGGTCGCGAACTTCGGCGGCTCGCGCATCACCGGCCGGATCGGCGCGGTGACGGTGTGGGGCGTGATCATTCCGGTCGTCGTCGTGTCGCTGATCGGCTGGTTCTGGTTCAGCGGCGCGACCTGGGGCGCGGCGTGGAATCCGCACCACATGCCGTTCGGCCCGGCCGTCGGCGGCTCGATCGCGGTGACGTTGTGGGCGTTTCTCGGGCTCGAATCGGCGTGCGCGAACTCGGACGCCGTGGAGAATCCGGAGCGCAACGTGCCGATCGCCGTGCTCGGCGGCACGATCGCGTCGGCGATCTTCTACATCGTGTCGACCAACGTGATCGCCGGGATCGTGCCGAACGCGATCCTCGCGAAATCGAATGCGCCGTTCGGCATCGCGTTCGCGACGATGTTCACGCCGACCGTCGGCGCGATCGTCACCGCGCTGATGGTGATCGCGTGCATCGGCTCGCTGCTCGGCTGGCAGTTCACGGTGGCGCAGGTGTTCAAGAGCTCGGCGGACGTCGGCTACTTCCTGCCGGTGTTCGCACGCGCGACGCGCACGGGCACGCCGATCGTCGGCATGGTGATCCTGCTGGTCGCGCAGGTCGCGCTGGCGCTGATGACGATCAGCCCGGAGCTGAGCAGCCAGTTCCAGAAGATCGTCGATCTCGCGGTCGTCACGAACCTCGTGCCTTACGTGATGTCGATGGCCGCGCTGATCACGATTCAGAAGGTCGCGAAGGTGCCGCCGGGCAAGGCGCTCGTGACGAACGTGATCGCGATGGTCGCGACCGCATACAGCTTTTACGCACTGTTCAGTTCGGGCGAGCAGGCGTTGATGCTCGGCGGCCTGTGCGTGTTCCTCGGCTGGACGCTGTTCGGCTTCGTCAGCGCGCGCTTCTACCAGATGGAAGTCGACGCGCACGTGAAGGAGCCGGGGAAGTCGTTGCAGGCGTGACGGCTACCGGTCTTACTTCGTCAGTAGCGGCGGGAGCGCCGTTTTCAGCAGATCGACGACGGCGCGCACGCGCGGCGGCAGCGGCCGCTGCGCATGCACCAGCACGTTGAGCGCGAAGTCGGGGACGTCGTATTGCGGCAGGAGGCGGACGAGCCGGCCGTGCGCGAGCGCATCGGCGCAAGCCGGGTGCTGGACCACGCCGATGCCGCCGCCCGCCGCGATCGTGTCGAACATCGGGCGCCAGTGGCTGGTGGTCATAACCGTCCGGATGCGCGCGTATTCGACTGCGTTGCCGTCACGCTGCAGCGGCACCTGTTCGTTCGCGAACACGCCTTTCACGCGAATGAACGGATGGTTCGCGAGATCGGCCTTCGTATCGAGCGGGCCGTGCCGGTCGAGATACGAAGGCGCGGCGACGAGCACGCGGCCGACCGCGCCGAGCGCATATGCGACGAATCCGCCATTGCCGAGCTGGCCGACCCGGATCGAAATGTCGACGCCCTCGGTGACCGGATCGACGATATCGTCGTTCAGCACCAGGTCGATGTGCAGTTTCGGATACGCGGTGCGGATCCGCATCAGCACGGCCGGCATCACGACCTCGCCGAAACATTGCGGCGCCGCGAGCCGGATCGTGCCGTCGAGCGCATTCTCCGTCTTCGAGACCGATGCAACGGCCAGTTCGGCCGCTTCGAGCATCGCCTTGCTGCGTTCGTAGAAGATGCGGCCTTCCTCCGTGCACGCGAGGGTCCGCGCACTGCGCATCAGCAGCCGCGTGCCGAGATGCTTTTCGAGTTTCTCGATGCGCTCGCTGACGGCCGGTTGGCCCATGTCGAGATCCCGCGCCGCGCCGGACATCGTGCCGCGCTCCACGACCCTGACGTAGATACGCATCGTCGCCAACAAATCCATGAAAGCGCGCCTTTTATCTTCCGGTTCGATTTTTGCCGATCGACGGATGGTACCAAAGCAGCGCACGGACGACGGTGTGCGCCGGGCCGATACTGACTATCGGCCGGAACGCGACCGACACCGCCGAAGCCGCGTGCGTTCATCCGCGCCGTGAGCGAAAATCGGCTTCCTTCCGCGCGACCGACAGGAGACCCGACATGACGCAACGGAATGAAGCCGGACGGACGCACTGCGTTGCATGGCAGATCGTGCAGACGTGGCAGGCGGCCGAATGGTGCCGGCTCGACGAGTCGAAAACGGGCATCGCGCTGTCGGGGGTGGTGGCGGGTGCGATCGACGGCACGCCGTTTCGCATCGAGTACGCGATCGCATGCGGGACCGATTGGCTCACGCGCTCGGCGCGCGTGACGCGGTGGACCGGTACGGCGGCGCCCCGGCAATGGGACATCGCCTGTGACGCAGGGCGGTGGACGATCGACGGCGTCGATGTGCCGATGCTTGCGGGCGCAACCGACATCGATCTCGGCTTCAGTCCGTCGACCAATACGCTGCCGATCCGGCGGCTGGCGCTCGCCGTCGGCGAGTCGGCCGCGATTCTCACCGCGTGGCTGCGGTTTCCGGATTTCGACATCGTGCGCGGCGAGCAGCGCTATACGCGCACGGCGCCGCACGTGTATCGATACGAGAGCGGTACCTATGCGGCCGATATCGCGATCGACGACGCGGGCCTCGTCACCGACTATGACGAATGGCGGCGCATCGGCGCGGCGCCTGCGTCGTGACGCGTCCCATCGCGAATCGCGTGCCTGCGCCGGCGGACATCAGCGCGCGCTGGCCACCGACAGCTTGCCCGGAATCAGCTTCAGCGTGCTGAACGCGTCGGCGATGTTCTGCTGATACGCGACCGTCGCATCGGTGATCGGCTGCACGCCGTAGCCGGCGCGCTTGAGCGCGACTTCGAGCGTCGGCGCGTCGAGGCCGACGAGCGGCGACAGTTGCGCGGCCACCTCGGGCACGTGATCGCGCGCCCAGCGATCGACCGCGTCGACTTCGTCGAGCAGCGCGCGCAGCACCTGCGGGTGCGCGGCCGCGTACTTGCGCGCCGCGAGGTAGTACTGCGTGTTGCGCACGAGCCCATCGCCGTTCGCGATCACGCGCGCGCCGAGCTGACGTTCGGCGGCGGCCAGATACGGATCCCAGATCACCCACGCATCGACGCTGCGCTGCACGAACGCGGCGCGCGCGTCGGCCGGCGTCAGGTAGATCGGCTGGATGTCGGCATACGTGAGGCCCGCATGCTCGAGCGCCTTCACCAGCAGATAGTGGACGTTCGAGCCCTTGTTGAACGCGACCTTCTTGCCGCGCAGTTGCGCGACGGTGCGGATCGGCGAATCGGGCAGCACGACGATCGCCTCGCCCTGCGGCGCGGGCGGCTCGTTGCCGATGTAGACGAAATCGACGCCGGCGGCCTGCGCGAAGATCGGCGGGGTTTCGCCGACCGTGCCGACGTCGATCGCGCCGGCATTCAGCCCTTCGAGCAATTGCGGGCCGGCCGGGAATTCGAGCCATTGCACGGTGACGCCCTGGCCCGCGAGACGCTTCTCGAGCGTGCCGCGCGCCTTGAGCACGACGAAGTTGCCGTATTTCTGGAAACCGATGCGCAACCGCGTGCCGCTGGCGTCGGCGCGCGCGGGCACGGCCGCGAGCGGCCCGAGCGCGAGCCCGGCCAGCCCGGCGGCCGCGCCGTGCAGCCACCGGCGGCGGCGCGGGTTCGCCGGGGTCGTTTCAAGGTCTGCGTGCGGTGTGTCGTTCATCGAGGCGTCCTGCTGGCGGGTTCACGGGTCGCGCGGGCATGGCGCGACCGGCACGGGACGCGGCCGGTGCCGGGCGATGCGCGCGGCCGGCCCGCGCCGGACTCAAGACGATACGGCCATGCGGGACGGCGGCCAACCAATGAATCCGCATATGCAAATCAGCGGCCGGACGATACGTGAACGATGACGCGGCAGGGCGCCGCCGCGCTCACTCGGTGACGAGCAGGCTTTCCTCGATCGAATCGACGCGGTCCGGATAGAACGCGAGGTGTCCGCGAATCGATTCGACCGCCGGATTCGGATGCTCGTACGTCCACACCGCATTGGTCGCGCGTTCGCCGCCGGCCGGAATCGAGTAGTACGCGCAATCGCCCTTGTACGGGCAGTAGGTCGCGTGGTCGGTGCGTTCGAGCAGCGACATGTCGGCATCCTCGCGCGGAATGTACAGCACCGCCGGATAACTGGCCTCGCGCAGCACCAGTGCATGGCGCGTATCGGCGACGACCTTACCGGCGACCTTCACGACCACGCGCGACGAGTGCGGCTCGATCAGGATCGGATGATCGGGGCCCGGCGACTTCACGGGACGAGAGGGCGTATCGGGGTTGATCGACATCGTGGGTCCTCCAGGAACGGGCGGCGCACCCGCGGGCGCGCCGTGCCGGCACGCGTGCGCCGGCGGATTCCCGCGCACCGGTGCCGGCGTTGGCCAACCGATACGATGCGCCAATTTCGCGGAACCTGCAGAGGGCCGGAAGGACGCCCGCCGCCGTGAGCGAATGGCGCTGCGTCATGACGCAGCGCCGGGCGCGTCGCGGCGGTGTTCGCGAGCATGTCCGCGGCGCTCGCATGGACATTCTCATGCAGGGGCAGCGGGATGCATCCGTGACGATAAGCAACGCGGAATTAATTGGTAAGCGATCGGCGGGATGCGCGCGAAGATCGACGGTCGTCATTCGCATGGCACCCTTTCTTCCCTCCGTCACCATGAAGAATCCTTTCGTTTCGTCAGCCGCGCGCCGTACGCGCGGCGTATCGCATGCCGGCGCCGCGCTGCGCTGGATCGTCGCGTCGCTATTGCTGGCCGGCGCCGCGACGCACGCGCTCGCGGCGCCCGCGGGCAAGACGCTCGTGTACTGCTCCGAAGGCAGCCCGGCCGGCTTCGATCCCGGCCAGCACACGACGAGCACCGATTTCGACGCGAGCACGTACACGATCTACAACGGGCTCGTGCAGTTCAAGCGCGGCACGCTCGATCTCGTACCTTCGCTGGCGACGAGCTGGGACGTGTCGCCCGACCAGCGCACGATCACGTTCCACCTGCGGCGCGGCGTGAAATTCCAGACGACCGCGTGGTTCAAGCCGACCCGGCCATTCCAGGCCGACGACGTCGTGTTCACGTTCCGCCGGATGCTCGACGCGGACGATCCGTTTCGCAAGGCCTATCCGGTCAGCTTCCCGTATTTCAGCGATCTCGGCTTCGACCGCAACATCGAGCGCATCGAGAAGGTCGACGACTATACGGTGCGCTTCGCGCTGAAGTCGCCCGACGTCGTATTCGTGCGCAATCTCGCGATGGCGTTCGCGTCGGTGCTGTCGGCCGAATATGCGTCGCAGCTCGCCGCACGCCATCGCGAGTCGGACATCAACCAGTTTCCGGTCGGCACGGGGCCGTTCCTGCTGCGCACGTACCAGAAGGACGCGCTGATCCGCTACGACGCGAATCCCGACTACTGGAAACCGGACGACGTGAAGCTCGCGCGCCTCGTGTTCGCGATCACGCCCGATCCGGCCGCGCGGTTGCAGAAGCTCGTGGCCGGCGAGTGCCAGGTGTCGGTGTTTCCGCGGCCGGCCGATCTCGAGACGGTGCGGCGCGACCCGAAGCTGACGCTGTTTTCGGGGACGGGCTTCAACGTCGGTTTCGTCGCGTACAACACGCAGCATCCGCCGCTCGATCGCGTCGACGTGCGGCGCGCGCTCGACATCGCGATCGACAAGACGGCGATCGTCAAGACCGTGTTCAACGGCGACGCGACGATCGCGACGAACCCGATGCCACCCGCGCAATGGTCGTACAACCCGCGCCTGAAGGACGCGCCGCGCGATCCGGCCGCCGCGAAAGCGCTGCTCGCGCAGGCCGGCTTTCCGAACGGCTTCGACCTGACGCTGTGGGCGATGCCCGTGCAGCGCCCGTACAACCCGAATGCACAGCTGATGGCGCAACTGATTCAACAGGACTGGGCGAAGATCGGCGTGCGCGCGAAGATCGTCAGCTACGAATGGGGCGAATACAACCGCCGCGCGAAGCACGACGGGCAGCACGACGCGATCCTGTACGGCTGGTCGGGCGACAACGGCGACCCCGACAACTGGCTCGGCACGCTGCTCGGCTGCGACGCGGTGCACGGCAGCAATCTCGCGAAGTGGTGCAACAAGGACTTCGAGCAACTGGTGACGGCGGCGCGATCGAATGCGGATGTCGCGAAGCGCACGGCGCTGTACGAGCAGGCGCAGGTGGTGTTCAAGGATCAGGTGCCGTTCACGCCGATCGCGACGTCGATCGTGTCGCTGCCGATTTCCAAACGCGTACACGGGCTGACGTTCTCGCCGCTCGGCGGACACCGGTTCGACGGTGTGTGGCTCGATTGACGGAGAAAAAAACCGGCGCGCCCTTGCGCGCCGGCGTTCGCCGCGTCAGTCGAGCGCGACGGCCGCGGCCGTTTCGACCGGCGTGCCTTCGCGCGTGACCGACGGCCGGCCGTCGAGGTCGATCGGCACGTTGCCGGTGTCCGTCGTGCGATAGCGCTGGCGGTCTCAGTCGAGATCGAAGAGGTCGACGGGGTGCGAGATGAGCTGCCGCAAGGTTGTCCCTGAACGCGATGCGGCGGGGTTGAATTATGCTTATCGCAGTGCGACCGGGGACGAAACCTCATCGCGCATGGGACGCAGTCCTCGCCGTAGCGCACGCGCCAGGCAGGATGTCGTTCAAGAGAACGGACATACGGAGACAGCCATGCAAGTCCAGGATCTGACAGGCGCGACGCTCGACTACTGGGTGGCGATGGCGCAAGACCTCGTCGACCCGCGCATCGACACGTCGGCATGTACAGCGATTCGCGAACCGGGCGGCGCGCCGACGCCGTTCGCGCCATCGTCGTCGTGGGCGGACGGCGGCCCGATCGTCGAGCGGCTGCCGTTCGCCGCGTTCGAGCGCGACGGCGGGCGGGGCGCGTGGCGCGCGGTGTTGCACCGGGCCGTGCCGGCCGCGGGCGAGCGCTGCACGTTCAATCAGTCGGGGCCGACGTTGCTGATCGCCGCAATGCGCACGCTCGTCGCGTCGACGTTCGGCGACGACGTGCCGGATCTCGATATGGCGCGGCCGCGCTGAACGCGTGCGCCGCCCCGCGTGGTACCACTCAGGCCGTCACGTTCCGGATGGCGATCGACGCGACGTCGACGCGGCGCGGCAGGATCGCGTCCGCCGCCGCGCGATCGGCGACGCGCTGCAGCACGTCGATGTCGGCACCGCTGAGGCTGCGCTGCGCGAGCGCGGCCCGGCGCGCGATATCGGTGGCCGCGTCGGTCGGCAGGCGCGTGAGCGATGCATAGACGCTCGCGTAGTCGGCCGGGTGCGCGAGCGCCCATTGGCCCGCACGGGCGAGCCGCGCGAGCACGTCCGCGAGCGCCGCGCGCTTGCCGCGATCGTCGAGGGTTTCGACCGGCGACGTGAGGAACGCGAGCCCCGAATTGATGCCGCTGCCGTCGCGGACGATGCGCGCGCCGCGTCGCACCGCATGCCCGTAGTACGGATCGAACGTGGCCCAGATGCCGATCCGCTTCGCCTCGAACGCGGCGAACGCGTCGACCGGCAGCACGAAGCGCACGTCGACGTCGCGCGGCGCGAGCCCGTGTTCGCGCAGCGCGCCGTACAACTGGTATTGCGAGATGCTGCCGCGCGCCGACGACACGATGACGGTTTGCCCTTTCAGATCGGCCACCGTGCGAACCGGCGAGTCGGGCTGCACGACGATGCCGAGCGACGTCGGCGAGCCGACGCGCGTCGCGACGATCCGCAGCGACGGATCGCCGAGCGCGGCCGTCAGGACGGGCAGGTCGCCGGCCGGCGCGAGATCGATCGCGCCCGCGCGCTGCGCTTCGAACAGCGGCGCGGCGCCCTGGAAGTTGGCCCAGCGGAACCGGTACGGCGTGCCGTCGAGCACGCGCGCCGCTTCGGCCAGCGCCCGCAGGCCGCCGGCCTGGTCGCCAAGCACGAGCGTGACGCCCGACAGGTCGGCGCCGGCCGCGCGGGCGGGCAGTGCGAGGCCGCCCGCGAGCGGCGCGGCGGCGAGGGCGGCAAGGCGCTGCAGCGCGCGGCGGCGTGTCGTGGCGAAAGCGTGATTCATCGGCGGCGTGTCCTCGGTGATCCGCGCGCGGGCGGCGCGGCTGCCGGGCAGGTTACGGAATCGGTTTCCGGCCGACAAACATCGAATCGTGAAATGCATATTCGCGCGGGGCGGGCGGTGCGGCCCGGTGGCGCGCCGACGCCCGGGCGCTTGCGCGGCCGCCTTACGCGGCCGGCGCGATCGTGCGCAGGAAGGCCCGCACGGCTGGCGCCTTTTCGAAGCGCCGGTGCGCGAGCGCGAGTTCCGACTTGATCGGCTTGCCGGCGATCGGCCGGTACACGACGCCCGGCAGCGACACGCAACCGGCGAGCGCATCGGGAATCACCGCGACCCAGCCGTTCACCGATACGCACGCGAGGACCGCGAGCAGGCCGCCCGGCCGCGCGGCGACGACCGGCGCGAAGCGGCCGCGGCGCGCGACTTCGAGCGTGCCGAGCTCCTGTTCGGGCACCGCGAAGCGCGCGTCGGCGAGGTCAGCCGCGCGCACGGCCGCCATCGCCGCATAGCGCGAATCGGCCGGCACGGCCGCGACGAACACGTCGCGCTGTAGCGTGACGATCCGCAGCCCGCCCGGTAACGGCAGCGGCGGGCGCACGTACGCGAGGTCGAGCCGGCCCGTGTCGAGCTGGTTCGCGACGTCGTCCATCGGCACTTCGCGCAGGTTCAACTCGATGCGTGGATGCGAGGCGCGGAACGCGCCGACGGTGCGCTGCAGCGTGCCCGAATAGACGGCCGACGACACGTAGCCGATCTCGATCCGGCCGAGTTCGCCGCGTTCTGCCAACGTGGCGAGTTCGCGGCCGCGCTGCAGATGGTCGAGCGCGGCGCGCGCTTGCGCGAGATAGGCCTCGCCGGCCGCGCTCAGCGTGACCGCGCGGCGCGACCTGTGAAAAAGCCGCACGCCGAGCACGCGCTCGGCCTCCTGAATCTGCCGCGTGAGCGCGGGCGGCGCCATGTCGAGCGCTTCGGCCGCGCGCGCGAAATGCAGGTGTTGCGCGACGCTCAGGAACGCGCGTACGTGACGGAATTCGAGCTGGCTCATGGTTGCAATTTTCGTCAATAAAACAGCGTTGAAACATCAATGACAGGCAATACCGGGCAAGCCTAGCATACGGCTCGTTCATCCTGTTCCGGAGTGGCCGATGTCCCAGTCTTCACCGGCGTCGCGCGCGAGCGCGGCTGTCGCCCCGCACGCGGGGGCACGCCTGCCTGCCGCCGCGACGCTCGCCGTCGCGTCCGCAACCTGCTCGCTCATCGTGCTCGATACGAACGTGGTGGCCGTGTCGCTGCCGAGCATCGCGCGCGGCTTTCACGCGAGCTTCGCCGACATCGAATGGGTCGTGAGCGCGTACATGACCGCGTTCGCCGCGTGCCTGCTGCCGGCCGGCGGGCTCGCCGACCGCTTCGGGCGCAAGCGGATGCTCTTCGCGGGGCTCGCGCTCTTCTTTGTCGCGTCGCTCGGCTGCGGCATCGCGACGTCGGCCGGCTGGCTGATCGCCGCACGTGCGGTGAAGGGCGGCGGCGCCGCGCTGCTGCTGACCGCGGCGCTCGCGGTAATCGCGAACCGTTTCCCGGACGGACGCGAACGGGCGCGCGCGTGGGCGATCTGGGGCATGTGCATGGGGATCGCGACGGCCATCGCGCCGCTCGTCGGCGGCGCGATCACGCAATGGATCGGGTGGCGCTGGGTGTTCCTGCTGAACCTGCCCGTCTGCGTGCTGCTGGCGGCCGGCGCACGCATGGCGATCGACGAATCGAACGATCCGCATGCGAAACGCGTGGACGCGGCCGGCAGCCTGCTGTTCGGCGCAGCGCTCGCCAGTGCGATCGCGGCGCTGATCGGCGCGCCGTCGCACGGCTGGCTGTCGGCCGCGACGCTTGGCCGGCTCGCGCTCGCGGCCGCGCTGCTGGCGGCATTCATCGGCGCGGAGCGCTGGCAGGCGCGGCCGATGATCGATCTCGCGCTGTTCCGCCAGCCGCGCTTCGTCGGCGCCGTGCTCGCGATGTTCGGTTACGCGGCGTGCGCGCAGGTGATGATGACGTTCCTGCCGCTGTACCTGCAAAACGCGTTCGGGATGTCGGCGATCGACGCGGGGCTCGGGATGCTGCCGTTCGCGGTCGCGATGATCGCCGGCCCGTCGCTCGGCGCGGCGCTCGCCGCGCGCGTGTCGTCCGGCGGCGTGCTGGCGGGCGGACTCGCGCTGATCGGCGCGGGCAACCTCGCGACCGCGGCGCTGACCGCCAGCGGCGACTATCGGCTCGTCGCGCTCGGCATGTTCGTGACGGGGTGCGGCGCCGGCATCATGAACGGCGACACGCAGAAGGCGATCATGGCGTGCGTGCCGCCGAATCGCACGGGCATGGCGTCGGGCATCAGCACGACGACGCGCTTCTCGGCGATCGTCACGGCCGTCGGCGTGCTCGGCGCGGTGCTGGCCGCGAGTACGCATGCCCGGCTCGTGAGCCTGTTGTCCGCGACCCCCGGCCTGCGCGCGTTCGCCGATGCATCGTTCATGTCGAGCCTGCTGGCCGGCGACCTCGCGCAGGCGCTCGGCCGCGTGCCGCCGTCGGCTGCCGGTGCGCTCGCGCAGGCGGCGCCGGTCGCGTTCGCAAGCGGGTTCGCCGCTGCGCTGACGGTGAGCGGCGTGCTGGCGCTCGGTGCGGCCGTCGTTGCATACAAGTTGCTTGCGCAACAGGTGCGTGGAGGGGCGTGACGTCGCGCACGCTCTGCTGTCGACGTTCGGGTTGATCGTGTCGCTATCGGTGCTGCCCGTACTCGCGCGGCACGTCGTTTCGATCCGTCAGCCTTTCAGCGCGTCGCGATCGATCCGCGCGTCGTGCAGGTCGCGCGTGGCGTTACGCAGTTTCGCCTGCTTGTCGGCGAGCTTGCGTTGCGCGTTGTTCAGCTTCTTTGCGTCGCCGAGTGTCTCGGCTTCGTGGACGCGCGCCTCCGCGTTGCGTACTTCGTCTTCCGCGTTGCGCAGGTCACGCGCCTTGTCGGTCAGCTTGCGTTCGGCGCGTGCGAGCTGGCCGGCGTCCGTGCAGTTGGCCTTGATTCGTTCGAGCGCGGCCTGCTGGTGCATCGCCTGTTGCGTGTTGCCGAACCGCTTCGCGTTGTCGATCTGCGTGTGTAGCGCGCGGATGCGGGTCGCGCAGTCCTGAGTGCCGGCGAATGCGCCGGTGCTCGCGAATAGCGCGACCGGGACGGCCAGCGCGATGAGTGCGTTCTTCATGTGGATTTCCTCGATTCGATACGGCGGCTACGGGCGTTCGCGAGGCGACGTCCGTCGGTACGTGTTCAAGGCGCCATTCTGACGAGTCGACGCGGCGCGGGTAAATAGGACCGGTCTGACATGCAGAGGTCGAGCGCACGCTTTCGGCCCAGGTGTGGCGCCGGTCAGTGCGACTTCGTCGCGATGCGATGGATGCGTGCCGCCTGCGCGACGCGCGCCGTGTGTGATGCGTGGCAATGCGCGGCCGGCCCGCGGCGCGTGCGGCGGGTAGGCTCGGGCGGCTCGGCCACGGCCGGCACGGTCGTCGGGGTGTCCGCATCGGCCCGGGAAGCGACGACCGCGGCGAACGCTGCGACCGCCGGCAGCATCGCCTCGGCGTCGAGCCACGCGCGCGTCGCTTCGGCAATCAGTGCGCGCAGCCACCGACCGCCTTCCGCGCACGATCCCGATTCATTCCACGTCATCCGGTACACGATGTCCGGCGGCTCGGCCGGCAGCGCGACCGCGGCGAGCGGCAGCAGCTTCGCGTAGTGCCGCGCGAGCCGGTACGTGGTGGTGAGGATCAGGTCGCTGCGCACGAGCGCATGCGCGGCGAGCTCGAAGTGCGGCAGCGTGACGACGATGCGCCGCTGCAGGCCCACGCGTTCGAGCTGCCGGTCGATCGCGCCGGACGCTTCGAGCCACGACGGCGTCGGGCACAGCTGAGGCGCCGCCGCGAACCCGGCCGCCGTCATCGCGCCGCGCCGCGCGAGCGGATGGGTCGCGCGCATCAGGCACACGACGCGATCGTCGAACAGGTCGTCCTGCCGGAAGCGCGACCGGCGTGCGGGCCGGTTGTCGATCACGACGTCGAGTTCGCCGTCGGCCAGCGCGCGCTCGTCGTCGAAGCCGTCGCCGAGCGGATGAAACACCAATTGCGCGTTCGGCGCCCGCTCGCGAAACAGCGCGACGAGCTTCGGCACGAACAGCACGTTCAGGTAGTCGGGGCAGCCGATCCGGTAGGTGCGCACCGAGGTGCGGGCGTCGAACGTCGGCTGCTGGATGCGGATGAAGTCGATCACGCGCAGCGCGTTACGCAGCGGCTCGATCAACCGCGCGCCGAACTCGGTCGGCACCATCCCGTAGCGGCTGCGTACGAGCAGCGGATCGCCGAGCAGCGTGCGCAGGCGTTTGAGCGCGGCGCTCGTCGCCGGCTGCGACATGTTCAGGCGCACGGCCGCACGCGACACGGTACGCTCGGTCAGCAGCATGAGCAGGACGCGCATCAGCCGTGCATCGAGCACGTCGAGCGCGCCCGCGGCGTCGGACGCGTCGCGGGGCAGGGCCGGCGGGTCTAGCGGGTTGCGCATGCCGATACGCTTCCCGGTGAGACGGGGCGTGCGCGCCACGCGGCAACCGGCCGGCGGGCCATCATTTTGCGAAGGTTCCAGGCCAGCCGACGATCCGCTTCGGGCGCGGCGGCGCGTACGTGCGGACCTTCGACGTCTTCAGCTTCAGGCGCACCAGCGACTCGGCGAGCGCGACCGCCGCCGACACGCCGTCGACCACCGGTACACCCGTGCATTCCTCGATCTGCCGGTCGAGGCCGGCCATCCCGCCGCAGCCGAGGCAGATCACTTCCGCGTGATCGTCCTTCACCGCGCGCTGCGCCTGGCCGACGATCGACTCGATCGCGCGGGCCGGATTCTCTTCGAGTTCGAGCACCGCGAGGCCGCTCGCGCGCACCGACGCGCAGTGCGCGTCGAGCCCGGCGAGCTTCAGGCGATCCTCGATCAGCGGCACCGTGCGGTCGAGCGTCGTGACGACGGAGTAGCGATGGCCGAGCAGCATCGCGATGCTCGCGGCCGCTTCGGTGATGTCGACGACGGGCACCGTCAGCAGTTCCTGCAGCCCCTCGCGGCCGTGTTCGCCGTAGCCGGCCTGGATCACGGCATCGTACGGTTCGTCGTAGCTCAACACGCGATCCATCACGGCGATCGCCGCGAGGTAGCTCTCGAAGTTGCCTTCGATCGACTCAGCGCCGAAGCGCGGCGTCAGCCCGACGATCTCCGTGCCGGGCGACGCGGCGGCCTGCGCCTGCGCGGCGATCGCGTCGGTGATCGACTCGGTCGTGTTGACGTTGACTACCAGGATCCTCATCGGTGACTCCGTATGCGTGTGTCAGTGTTGCGCGCAGGCGACCGCGATGTGTTCGCCCGAGCGCGCTTCGTAGTGCCGTTTGCGATCGGCCAGCAGCCAGTACACGCTGCCCGCGATCGCGGCGCCGAGCAGCCACGAGAACGGCGTCATCGCGCTGAAGGCCGGCACGACGGCGAGCGTGATCGAGATCAGCGCGGACGGCACGAGCGCCGCGAGCGCCTTGCGGTTCACGCCGCGCGTGTAGAAGTAGGCGCCGGACGGCGCTTCGGTATAGAGATCGGGCACGTTCACGCGCTGCTTGCGCACGAGCCAGTAGTCGACCGTGATGATCCCGTACAGCGGGCCGAGCAGCGCACCGAGGCCGGACAGGAAGTAGACGATCACGATCGGGCTGTTGTACAGGTTCCACGGCAGGATCAGCACGGCGATCGTCGCGCTGATCAGGCCCGCGCGGCGGAACGACAGACGGTGCGGCGCGAGGCTCGTCAGCACGAAGGCCGGCGCGACGAAGTTCGCCATGATGTTCACGGCCACCGTCACGATCAGGAATGCCAGGCAGCCGAGCACGAGGAACAGCTTGTTCGGCACCGTCGCGATGATTTCCGTCGGGCTGTGGATGATGTGGCCGTTCAGCTCGAACTGCGCGCCCGCGAGCACGAAGCTGATCGTCGCGAACACGAGGATGTTGACCGGCAGGCCCCAGAAGTTGCCGACGCGCACGGTCTTCGCGCTCGGCGACGAACGGGAGAAGTCGCAGAAGTTGAGCACCAGCGTGCCGTAGATCGCGAGCCACAGCGAGCCGCCCGCGAGGATTTGCGTCCACATCTTCAGGCCGGTCATCGGCTTGCCGATCGACATCGCGAGATGGCCGCCGGTGCGGCTGAGCATCCACGCGGCGAGCGACAGCGTCGTGACGAGGATCACCGGGCCGGCGAGCCCTTCGTACTTGCGGACCGTCTCCATTCCGTACGTGAGGATGCCGATCTGCACCAGCCAGATCGCGACGAACGTGATCCAGCCGAGCGTCGACAGCCCGAAGATCGCATTCTGGTCGAAGGCGGCGAGGGCCGGCCAGATCGCGGTGAGCAGCACGCGCAGCACGACCGACGCGAGATAGGTCTGGATGCCGAACCATGCGATCGCGATCACCGCGCGGATCATCGCGGGCAGCAGCGCGCCGTAAATGCCGAAGCTCATCCGGCTGATCACCGGGAACGGCACGCCGGTCTTCTGGCCCATGTAGCCGGTGAGATTCATGAAGCAGTACACGAGCACCGCGCCGATCGCGAGCGACGCGAGCATCTGCCAGCCCGACAGGCCCAGCGCGAACAGCCCGATCGCGAACGAGTAGTTCGCGATGTTGTGCACGTCGTTGGTCCATAGCGCGAAGATGCTGTAGCGGCCCCATGTGCGGCCTTCGGCCTTGGTCGGCGCGAGATCGGGGTTGTGCAGCCGCGGGCTCAGCGCGGGATCGCGCGCGGCCGTGTCGGTTCGATGCGATGCGTCGTCCGCGCCGAGCCCGATGCCCGCGCGGTGGATGGCTTCCAGTTGCACGCCGTTGTCTCCTTCCATGTGCGGGGCGCGAAACCGCGCCGCGTGTGTACGCAGCGCGGCCCCGGCCGCCGTGGACGTTATGTCTCGGATTTGTTCCCGAGTATGGGCGGCGGCCCTGACGATGGGAAATTAAATATTCGGCTGGGCGTCATTCGAAAAATGAATGCGACGCACGCGGCCGCGGCGGCCGGGGACGGCACGCAAATTGCGAATCAGCGGGTTCCATCCACATCGACATCAGCGGAGGTGTCATGCAGCGATATTCATTTCGTCACGTATCGCGAGCCGTCTTCGCCGGCATCCTGATCGCGGGCCTGGCGGCAGGCGCGGGTTGCCAGAAGAAGGGCGACAACGGCGCAGCCAGTTCCGACTCGAGCGCGGCGAGCGGCATGTCGGCCGCGCCTTCGACCGCGCCATCGGGCATGCCGAGCAGCGGGGCGGCCGGCAGCAGCGGCGATACCGGTGCAAGCATGCCGGGCGCTGCTTCCGCGCCGGCCGGCGCGAGCGGCGGCTGACGCACGGTGGGCGGTCGGGCGGACGGCGCGCGAGCGTGCGGTCCGCCGGCGGTGCCGTGCCGGTGGCACGCGCGCCGGATGGCGCGCGTGCGTGGCCGTGCGCATGAAAGATTTGCAAGGACCGTTGTAGCGATTTCCGGCCCGGCGGCGCTGGCGCGACGCCGGCGTCCGCGGGCCGGCCAAGGAGGTGCGATGCAGAACGCGGAATCGAACCCTACCCCCGAAAAGCAGCGGGAACAGATCGAGAAGAGCCCGGTGAAGACGCCGGCGGCCGGCGACATGCCCGACGCGGCGACCCAGGCCGCGCAGACGGCGCGGCGTCCGCTGACGCCGGAGGCGGTCGCCGGGAAAATGCCGACCGGCCTGCCGGCGATCGACGTAAGCGCGCATGCGGTCGACAGCGGCGATCCGGTGCGCCGGGCGGCCGGCCGGATCGTCACGCTCGACAACGCGAACATGGCGATGACCGACAACACGGTCGACGTCGACGGCAAGGGCATGGAGGCCCGCACCGGCGCGTCCGAGCTGCAGGACAACGTGATCTATTCGAACGCGTCGCTCGACGAAGCGGTCGATACGCCCGACGAAGGGCTCGGCGGCATCGAGAGCCGGCCGTCCGGCAACATGCCGCAGATCGCGACGCGGCCGGGTTGGCGCGTGCGCCATGTCGGCGATGTCGACATCGAGCACGGCGACGGGACGCGCGCGGAGCATGTGATCTGCCTCGAACGGTCCGACGACTGATACCGGATTGATACCGGTATTCGACACGCGGCGGCCGATGCATGTTGCATCGGCCGCCGCAACCGTTTTCGGCCCTTACTGCGGCCCCAGTTCCTGCGCGGACGTATCGGCGTTGTTGCCCTGCGCGACGAGTACGTGAATATCGTTCGGCGTCACGTCGCCCACCCCGCCGGATGGAATCGTCAGGAGCAGCCAGTCGGCGTTGTTGCCGATGCTGACCGGCGCGGTCTTCAGGATCGGCGACTTGCTGCCGGCCGTCGTGACGATCACCTGGTAGGTGCCGCCGTTCAGGTAGACCGAATCCTGCGTCGTCGCCGGCACGGCATTCTGGTAGGCCGCGCCCGCCATCGTCGGGCTTTGCGTGGTGATGTCGGTGCCCGGCGGCACGACGTAGACGTCCACGTTCTGCGCGTTCGGCGATGCGTTGAAGCTGCGCACGCGCGCCTTGTCCGACAGCAGGCCCTTGGCGTACGGATCGTCGATGACGGAGATCAGCGACGTCGTGCTCGGCAGCGCGATCGTCGTGTAATGGTGACCGTTCGCCGCGCTGAACGATTGAGACGCAATGGTCGAGGTCGTGCCCGACACGTCGTAGCTCGCGTTCTGCGTGCCCGAATCGACATCGTGATAGCGCGTCACGCCCTTGTATGCGACGCCCGACTGGTCGATCTTCGCATTCAGGTAGTAGTCGAGATTCGGGCCGGCCGGCACCGCGTTGATGAAGCGCGCCTGCGGCTTCGAGATGCCGAGTTCGGTCCCGGCGTCGTCGCCGCCGCCGCATGCTGTGAGCACGGAGATGACCGAGCACAGGGCCACTATCGTTCGTATTGATTTCATGTCGTCCTCTCGTTCAGGAAACCTGCATTGCGATGCCGGACCGCCGCGCAAGGAATCGCGCGGGGCGCAGCGCCGGTTGGAAGGAAGATGGCTGTCCACCGGATGGCGGGCGCGGGGATGGCGCAATCGACGTGCCTGTGCGGAGAAAAAAGCGGCGAGCGACGGCGGCGCGGAGGCGAAAAGCGCGCATGCACAGGGATGGCGGCGTGCGTGGGACGACGCGGAGAACGTGAGGCAGGCCGCGCAATCGGAGAGATTGTAAAAAGGCAGCGGAAGCCATCGCGACGCTCGGCCTCGACAGCGGCGCGCGTGCGACGGGGCGTGCGCGGTCTGTCATGCGGAATCGGGCGACGTCGGGCATCGCGGCGTGGGTCCGCTGATGGGACTCGATACGAGCGTCAGTCAGGCGACGCCGGACAACTTGCTGCGCGTGCTGCACCACCGGGTTGACCAGCCGGCCACCGACCGGCGCGGCTACATGCCGGGCTTCGGCGATGCGTTCGACGATCGCCAGATGGCCGAGCCTGCCGCATACATTCGCGCTCGCTACGCGCCGCGGCAGCCGGCGTGGCGAAACGTCGCGCAAGCGTCCGCGAGAATCCGGCAGGCGGGTGCGCATTGGCCGTCGCGCCGGCGTGAGCGCCCGGGCCGGCGGGCGCGACGGGCGAAATGACCTGCCGGACGAAAACGATGGCCGGCGACGGCTGTAAATCTTGCCTGATTCGGCCATCGTTTAACCATTCGAAACAATGTGTTCACTGAAAGGGGCATGATCTCCGGCGATCGAGCAGGCATACTGTCGCCTATGTTGCTCAATGCACGTCGAACGGCGTGCGCTTGCCTTCCATGTCCATTCCAGTCTCTTTCCGAACCCTGCGATGGTTGACCATTGCGGCTGCCGCATGCTTGCTCGCCGCGTGTTCGACTGCTTCCGACGTGACCGCGACGTCGAACCCGAACGTATACACCGTGACGACGCGCACGGTCGGCGTGTCGACGACGTGGGCCGACGCCCACGAGAAGGCCGTCAGCGAAGCCACCAACTACTGCACGCAGCGCGGGATGCGCGCGAGCGTGAAGCAGGAATCGCTGACCGCCGGCCGCCGCATCGACGCACGTTCCGAACTCGCGTTCGAGTGCCATCCGACCTTCGAGACGGCATCGAACCCGCGCGGTTGACCGAGCGGCGGCATGATTACGCCGCCCGCGTTTTTCTTCCCCCGCATGCAAACCGATCCGCGATGCCGTTCAGGGCACATCGCGGGTCGGCGCACGTCCGGCGACGGCCGGGCGGGTCAGGCGGGCTGCGCCTCGTACAGCTTCACGCATGCGGAGAAGTCGAGCGTGCCGAGCCCCTGCTGGCTCATCGACTGATACAGCTGCTGCGCGAGCGCGCCCATCCAGACCGGCTGATGCGCGCTGCGCGCGGCTTCGGTCGCGAGCCCGAGATCCTTCAGCATCAGGTTCGCCGCGAAGCCGCCCGCATAGCCGCGCGCGGCCGGCGCCGTGTCGCTCACGCCCGGATACGGGTTGTACGTGTCCGCGCTCCAGCAGCGGCCGGTCGACGTGTTGATGATGCCGGCCAGCACGGCCGGCTCGATGCCGAGCGCGGCGCCCAGCGCCATCGCTTCCGCCACGCCCATCATCGAGATCCCGAGCAGCAGGTTGTTGCAGATCTTCGCGATCTGCCCGGTGCCGGTGCCGCCGCAGTGCACGACGTTCTTGCCCATGTCCAGCAGCACCGGGCGGATGCGCTCGAACAGCGCGCCGTCCGCGCCGACCATGAAGGTCAGCGTGCCGGCCTGCGCGCCGCCGGTGCCGCCCGACACGGGCGCGTCGGCGAGCGGGAAGTCGCGCTGCGCGGCGGCTTCGGCCACCGCGCGCACGGTGCCGGGATCGATCGTGCTGCAGTCGATCAGCGTCGCGCCGGCGCGCGCGCCGGCCAGCACGCCGTCGCCGCCGAGGTAGACGGCGCGCACGTGCTGCGCGGCCGGCAGCATCGTGATCACGACCGCACCGCGCGCCGCGGCGTCGCGCGGCGAGGCGGCCGCCGTCGCGCCGGCGCGCACCGCGGCGTCGACCGCGTGCGCGTCGAGGTCGAATACCGTCAGCGCATGGCCGGCCTTGAGCAGGTTGGCGGCCATGGGGCCGCCCATGTTGCCGAGTCCGATGAATGCAATTTCCATGTCGTGGCTCCCCATGCCTTGCATCAGCGCAGCGCGATCGTCGTGTTCACGCCGCCGGCCGTCGCGTCGTCGTCGAACCAGCGCGCGGTGACCGTCTTGGTCTGCGTGTAGAACTGCACGACCTGCTTGCCGTACGGGCCGAGATCGCCGAGCTTCGAGCCGCGCGAACCGGTGAAGCTGAAGTAGGGCACCGGCACCGGAATCGGGATGTTGATGCCGACCTGCCCGACGTCGATCTCGCTCTGGAACTTGCGCGCCGCCGCGCCGCTCTGCGTGAACAGGCCCACGCCGTTGCCCATCGGGTTGCGGTTGACGAGTGCGATCGCGTCGTCGAGCGTGTCGGCCTCGAGTACGACCACCACCGGCCCGAAGATTTCTTCCGTGTAGATCGACATGTCGGTCGTCACGCCCGAGAAGATCGTCGGGCCGACGAAGTTGCCGTGCTCGTAGCCGGGCACCTTCACGTCGCGGCCGTCGAGCAGCAGCGTCGCGCCTTCCTTCACGCCGGCGTCGATCAGCGACAGGATGCGTTCCTTCGCCGCCTTCGACACGACCGGGCCGACGTCGGTGCCGGCCTCGGCGCCCGCGTTGACCTTCAGCGCCTTCGCCTTCTCGACGAGATCGGGCAGCCAGTCGCGCGCCTTGCCGACCAGCACGACGACCGATGTCGCCATGCAGCGCTGGCCGGCCGCGCCGAAGCCCGCGCCGACGAGCGCGTTGATCGACTGCTCGCGGTGCGCATCGGGCAGCACGACCGCGTGATTCTTCGCGCCCATCATCGACTGCACGCGCTTGCCGTGCTGGCTGCCGAGGTTGTACACATGCGTGCCGACGCGCGTCGAGCCGACGAACGAGATCGCCTTGATGTCCGGATGCGTGCACAGGCGGTCGACCACCGTCTTGCCACCATGCACGACGTTCAGCACGCCTTGCGGCACGCCGGCTTCGATCGCGAGTTCGACGAGCTGCATCGTCGACAGCGGATCCTGCTCCGACGGCTTCAGCACGAACGTGTTGCCGCACACGATCGCCATCGGGAACATCCACAGCGGAATCATCCCGGGGAAATTGAACGGCGTGATGCCCGCGCAGACGCCGATCGGCTGGCGCAGCGTGTAGGTATCGACGCCGCCCGCGACGTTCTCCGCGAATTCGCCTTGCTGCAGCGTGCCGATCGAGCACGCGTGCTCGACCACTTCGAGACCGCGGAAGATGTCGCCCTGCGCATCGGGCAGCGTCTTGCCTTGTTCGGCCGTCAGCGTGTGCGCGATCCGTTCGAGATTGCGGCGCACCAGATCCTGGAACTTCAGCATGATGCGCAGCCGGGCGCCGATCGGCGTCGTCTTCCAGGTCTGGAACGCGCGCTGCGCGGATGCGATCGCGGCATCGACCTCGTCGAGCGTCGCATACGGCACGCGGCCGATGACTTCCTGCGTCGCGGGGTTGACGATGTCGCCCCATTCGGCGCTTTGCGAATCGACGAACGCGCCGTCGATCAGCAGCTTGGCGGTGGGCAGGGCGAGGGTGGTCTGGGGAACTGCGGCGTTCATGGAACTCTCCGGGAAACGGTGGTGCGAAGAAAAAGGGTGGCCTGCGTCCGCCGGGCGTGCGGCCACGGCGGACGGCAGGTCGAACTGAAATACTGAAATCGAATGAAGGCGGCCGGCGTGCTAGGCGCGCGCCGGGCGCATCAACGCGGTACACACGAGCGCGAACACGCCGAAGCCGACGAGGTACGCGATCACGTAGTGCGGCTGGCCGCCGCCGGCCTTGAGCAGCGACGTCGCGATCATCGGCGCGAAGCCACCGCCGATCACGCCGGCCAGCTGCACCGACAGCGAGATGCCGCTGTAGCGGATTTCCGCGGGGAACTGCTGCGCGAACAGCAGCGATTCCGGTGCATAGAGGATCGGGAACACGACGCCGAGGCCGAGCACGATCGCCCACCACGCGTACGACGTCTGCTGCGTGCCGAGCATCATGAAGAACGGCGCGGCGAACGCGCACATCAGCACGAGGCCGATCGCGAACATCCGACGCTGGCCGATGCGGTCGCTCAGATGCCCGCACAACGGCATCGTGACGAGCGACAGCACCGCGCCGGCCGTGATCGCGTGCAGCATCTCGGCCTTCGGCAGATGCAGTTGCTGAGTCGCGTAAGCGAGCGCGAACGTGACGACCATGTAGAACCAGGTGTTCTCGGCGGCGCGCGCGCCGACGATCGTCAGCACTTCGCGCGGATGGCGGCGCAGCGCGGCCATCACCGGCGATTTCTCGGCCTTGCCCTGGCGCTGCATCTTCTCGAAGTCGGGCGATTCCGGCACCTTCGCGCGGATGAACCAGCCGAGGCCGACGAGCGCGATGCTCGCGAGGAACGGCACGCGCCAGCCCCACGACAGCATGTCGGCTTCCGGCAGCGCGGCCACCGCGGCCATCGCCACCGACGACAGGATCAGGCCGAGCCCGACACCCGTCTGCGGCAGGCTGCCGAACAGCCCCTTGCGGCCCTTCGGCGCGTGCTCGACGGCCATCAGCACCGCGCCGCCCCATTCGCCGCCGACGGCCATGCCCTGCAGGAAGCGCATCGCGATCAGCAGCGCGGCGGCCCAGTAGCCGATGCTGTCGTACGACGGGATCAGCCCGATGATCATGCTCGGCACGCCCATCAGCAGCAGCGTGATCATCAGCATCGACTTGCGGCCGATGCGGTCGCCGAAGTGGCCGAACAGGATGCCGCCCATCGGCCGCCCGATGAAGCCGACCGCGAACGTGCCGAATGCTGCGAGCGTGCCGACGACGGGGTCCAGAGACGGGAAGAAGATGCGGTTGAACACGAGCGCCGCGGCCGTGCCGTAAAGGAAGAAGTCGTACCACTCGATCGTCGTGCCGGCCATGCTGGCCCAGCCGGCCAGCAGGTAGTGCTTCGCGGTGCGCTCGGGGGCCGGCGTCGCGACTGTCGCATGCTCATCGAGGGTGGATCGGGTCTGCATGGTGTCTCCGTGGTAGTTGCCGCGGCTCGTGGTCCGCAGGTCACGGTCGAGTATAGTTATGCGCAGATTCATGATGTACCGATAAAGAAACCGGTTGGATGTGCATTTATGCATATCGATAGCCGGCCCGGAGACGCCCGCCCTTTTTTCCCTCGCCGATGCGACATGCCACCGAGCCGGTTTCCGGCAACCTGAACTGGGACGACCTGCGCTTTTTCCTCGAAGTCGCGCGCACGCAGCGCGCGAGCGGCGCCGCGAAGCGGCTCGGCGTCGACTACACGACCGTCGCGCGGCGCATCCGCGCGCTCGAGGCCGCGATGGGCACGCTGCTGTTCGACAAGTCGCGCTCCGGCGGCTTCACGCTGACGGCCGAAGGGCAGCGGCTCGTCGCGTATGCGGATGCGATGGAGACGACCGTGCAATCCGCGTGCGACCAGGTCGCGAACACGGGCGCGGCGCTGTCGGGCCACGTGCGGATCGGGTCGACCGAAGGGTTCGGCTGCTTTTTTCTCGCGCCGCAGCTCGCGCGGTTCCGCGCCGCGCATCCGCACGTGACGGTCGACCTGCTGCCGGTGCCGCATTTCGTCAACCTGCCCAAGCGCGAGGCCGATCTCGCGATCACGCTCGAGCGGCCCGAACGCGGCCCTTACGTGGTCACGAAGCTGTGCGACTACCAGTTGCGGCTCTATGCGACGCGCGACTATCTGGCGAACCACGCGCCGATCGCGTGCACGGACGATCTCGCGCGGCACGCGTTCATCAGCTACGTCGACGATCTCGCGTTCAGCCACGAGCTGCTGTACCTGGACCGCGCGGTGCCCGGCGCGACGGCCGGGCTGCGCACGACGAGCGTGATCGCGCAGTTGTTCGCGGCGCTGCAGGGCGGCGGGCTTGCGATCCTGCCGTGCTTCATGGCCGCCACGCAGCCGGCGCTGGTGCCGGTGCTGCCGAACGACGTGGTCGTCACGCGGTGTTTCTGGCTGACGTGCCGCGAGGATCTGCGCAAGCTGCGGCGCGTGACCGCGTTGTGGGACTACCTGCGTGCGGCGGCGGATGCGAATCGGGCGTTGCTGTCGGGGGAATCGGGGATGCTGCGATTCGTCGGCGAGCCGGAATAGCGGTGGACGGGCATGTCGCGACGGCGGCGTGATGATCGAACTGGATGCGATAGCCGCGCAGGGGCAGGCGGTCGCGATGGAGTCGGCGCGTTAGGCCTTGCCCGCGGGCGCGTAGTAGATTCGCCCGATATCTGTGTCGCGCGCCGGGCCGTTGCGTTCGGCCTCGGTGCACGTAGCCAGGAAATCGACCGTGCACAGATCCGCGCGTCCCAGCGCCTTCAGGATGCTCGACGTGCGCCACGCCGGCAGCCAGTCGGACCACGACAGCCGCACGCCCAGGACCAGCGCGAGCAGGATGCCCACCGTGAGCGGTCCGCCCAGCAGCATGGCCAGATCGAGGCCCAGGTCGGAAAAGCCGCCGTCGCTGGTCCATAGCACCAGGGCCATGATCGGTACGAGAAAGCAGTTCATGCCGATGAACGACCATTTCCACGCCAGCCCGAGGTCGCGCGTCAGGCCGGCCAGCCCCGTGTCGCTGCACGCGTGATCCATGACCATGCGGTGCCGGTCGGGGGACGACAGCGCGAGCAGGCGACCGCGACGATCGACCACCGCAACCACGTCGTCGCCAACGTCGAAGCACTGGCCGCCAAGGAACCCGCGGTACGTTTTGCCGCCTGTTTCGATTTCGACCGGAAGCTTCGCGAACAGGATCTTGCCGTTCTTCCCCACGGTCACGTATGCGTTCGCCGACACGAAGGTCCTCGTCTCGCGCATGTTCGCGTACGACCACGTCGCCGGATGCTCGACCTTGTCGGCTGCGGCATTCAACCGGGCCAGGACGAGGTCTTCATCGGTTTGCTGAAACACCAGCGCATTGGCTGCGGCACCGTTGCCGGTGAGTGCGGCCATGATCGGCACGGCGCTGTGCGTGAACCAGTAACCCAGCGATTTCTTTCGGGCTTCGCGGTCGACGGGCGGTACCTGACGGCTCCCGGCACTGTCCTGGTCGGGGCGCTCGAGAAAGCGCAACGCGGTCAGTTTGCCTTCGACGAGACGCAGGGAGGATGACATGGGGAAGGTGGCCGCAAAGGGACAGGGTTTGCGGAGTCTACCAGCCGTCTGCGTTTGTGCACGACGCGCCGCTCCGCCGGCGCTGCTTCGCGGCCGGCAGCGCTCCGCGATCGCGCACCTGACCGGGCATTCAATCCGGGCAACCCAGCCGATCCGCGAGTTCGTTCAGGTCCCTGACGTCGAAATCCCACGCATCGTCGGCTTGCAGGTCGGTCGTCTGGCCGGGCCCGTGCTCGGTCGGCCGCAGTACGAACGCGGTCGACAGCCCGAGCCGGCGCGCGGCGGCAAGATCGCCGTTGTGCGCGGCCACCAGGCACAGCTCGGCCGGCGCGAGGCCGAGAATCTCGACCGCTTCGGTATAGACGGCCGGCGACGGCTTGTACGCGCGGGCAACCTCGGCGCCGAGAATCGCGTCCCACGGCAGCCCGCCGTGTTTCGCGACGTCGACCATCAGCCGGATGTTGCCGTTCGACAGCGGCGCGATGATGTAGCGCTGCTTCAGCCGCTGCAGCCCGGCGACGGAATCGGGCCACGGATCGAGCCGATGCCACGCGAGATTGAGCGTGTCGATGTCGGCATCGGGCACGTCGTCGATCCCGAAACGGTCGAGCGTGCGCACGAGGTTCTCGCGATGCAGCACGTCGAGCCGCACGTAGCGGCGACGTCCGCTGCGGATTTCTTCCATCGACGGCGAATACTCGGCGCGCCACGCATCGGCGAACGCGAACGGGTCGAGCGTCGGCGCGTGGCGCTCCAGGAATGCGGCGGCGCCGCGTGCGACACCGCTTCTCCAGTCGACGATCGTTCCGAAGACATCGAAAACGAGCGCCTTGATTTCGGCAGGGTTCGTCATGGTGATCCAGTGAAGGTCGTTCGACGGGGTTCACATCGCCGTGCCGCCGGATGGCGCGACGTCGGTTCGACGGACATTGAATCACGGATACGAAAACGCGGCCCGGGAAGCCGCGATGCGTGGCGTGGTATTCCCGTCGTGGCGCGGGTTGCTGCCGCGCGTGCGCGTGCGCGTGCCGATCGATTTCCCGGCCGAGCCCCTCCGGAAGGATTGACGCGCGGCGCCCGCGCCTTCGTGCAGCGCAGCAACCTGGCGTCGCACCGGCCGCCGCTAGCGAGGCTCGCGGCGACCGAGCGTATCCCCTGATGGAAGCAGGTATGCCGATCGTCACGGATTGGTGTTAAATACATTTCGGCGCGTCCTGGCACGGCGCGCAAACGGGGCGCACCGGGCATCGGCGTAAACCCGGGGCGGGACAGGGGCACGAAATCGATAACGAATCGGGCGCATCAGACCCGATCGGACAGACGGCAGGATTCATCTTGAATACCGAACCGCAAAGTTCTCGCTACAGCCTCGGGCTCGCCGCGGAAGTCCTCGCATCCGAGCAGAGCGTACTGAGGCTGATCACACGCAACACGCCGCTGCCGGAACTGTTGTCCGAAGTTTGCCGGCGTGCCGAGGCTTTGCTCGGCGACGGCGCGTCGTGCACGATCCTGCTGCTCGATACGGACGGCGTGCACATGCGCGTCGGCGCGGCGCCGTCGCTGCCCGCACAGTACAGCGCGGCGATCGACGGCGCGGCGATCGGGCCCGCGGCCGGCTCGTGCGGCACCGCGATGTACGAGCGCCGCATGGTCGCCGTCGAGAACATCGAAACCGATCCGCTGTGGGCCGACTACCGCGCCATTGCATTGCCGGTGGGCTTGCGCGCGTGCTGGTCGGTGCCGTTCATCGACGATGCCGGCGTCGTGCTCGGCGCGTTCGCCATCTATCACCACTGGCCGTGCTGCCCGAGCGACGAGGAAACCGCACTGTTGCGCGATATCGGCAACAGCGTCGGCCTCGCGGTGCACCAGGACCGGATCGCGCGGCAGCTCGCGCGCAGCGAGGAACATCACCGGCTCGTCGTCAACAGCCTGAACGAAGGGATCCTCGTCGTGTCGCGCGACGGCGTCGTGGTCGCGAGCAATCCGAGCGCGAACCGGATGATGCGCGTGAAGCGCGACCCCGTCGGCCGCCGGCTGTCGACGGTGATCCTGCGCAAGCTGCACGAAGACGGCACGCTGCTCGCGCCGGACGACTGGCCGAGCCGGATCGCGCTCCTGACGGGCACGCCGCAGCTCGGCTACACGGTCGGCTTCGGCCTCGCGGACGGCGACGTCATCTGGGTGCGCGGCAACGCGGTGCCGATCGTGAAGCCGGGCGAGACGCAGGCCGACTCGGTGCTGGTGTCGTTCAACGACATCGGCCCCGTGCGCGAGGCGCAGCAGCAGTTGCGGTATCTCGCGACCCGCGACGCGCTGACGGGCCTCTACAACCGCCGCTGGCTCGGCGACCGCATGCGCGAGCTGTTCGGCGAGCACGATGCGGCGGCCGGCCCCGCGCGCGTCGCGATCCTGTTCATCGATCTGGTCGGCTTCAAGAAAGTCAACGACACGGCCGGCCACGACGCGGGCGACGCGCTGCTGCGCAGCGTCGCGGCGCGGCTCGCGGCCTGCGCGGACGGCCGCTACGCGCTTACCCGCGTCGGCGGCGACGAGTTCGTGATGCTCGTCGACGACTGCGACGATCCCGAGCGTCTCGCGGTGCTCGCGCGGGAGGTCATCGAGGCGATCGCGAAGCCGTTCGCGGTCGCGAACAACGAATACTGGCTCGGCGTATCGATCGGGATCAGCGTCGCGCCGCGCGACGGCGACGACGCCGTGACGCTGATGCGCAACGCCGATTCGGCGATGTACGACGCGAAGCAGCGTGGGCGCAACCACTTCACGTTCTTCACCGCCCAGCTCAACCTGCGGCTGCAGCGCCGCTTCGCGATCGAGCAGTCGCTGCGGCGCGCGCTCGCGTCGGACATGCTGCGGCTCGCCTATCAGCCCGTCGTCGATGCGCGCAGCGGCCGCACGGTCGGCGCCGAGGCGCTGCTGCGCTGGACGAGCCCCGAGCTCGGGCCGATGTCGCCGGCGGAATTCATTCCGGTCGCGGAAGACACGGGGCTCATCGTCGCGATCGGCCAGTGGGTGCTCGAAACCGCGTGCCGGCAGGCGGCCGAGTGGCGCCGCACGATCGCGCCGGACCTGATGCTGGCCGTCAACCTGTCGCCGCGGCAGTTTCACGAAGGGCTCGTCGAATCGGTCGCCCGCTGTCTCGCGCAAACGCGGCTCGATCCCTCCGCGCTCGAACTCGAGATCACCGAAGGCGTGCTGATGAACGACACGGATACCGTGCTGCCGATGCTCGAAGCGCTCGCGGACATGAACGTGCGGATCTCGGTCGACGATTTCGGCACCGGCTATTCGTCGCTCGCGTACCTGAAGCGCTTTCCGCTGCACAACCTGAAGGTCGACCGCTCGTTCGTGTCGGGCGTGCCCGATCATCACGACTCGGTCGCGATCACGCAGGCGGTCGTCGCGATGGCCCATTCGCTCGGGATGAAGGTCACGGCCGAGGGCGTCGAGACGCAGGCGCAGTCGTGGTTCCTGCAGCAGATCGGCTGCGACATGCAGCAAGGCTATCTGTTCAGCCGCCCGCTGGACGCGAGCGACTACGCGCGCCGGCTAGGCGCCGCATAAGCGCGCGCTCGCCTGGTGTCCCGCTAGCGCGCGCCGAACCCGCCGGCGCCCGGCGGCGGATCGATCTCGACCCGGTTCTTGCCTTCGTGCTTCGCGCGATAGAGCGCGCGGTCGGCCGCCTCGATCAGGAGTGTCGTCGGCAGGCCGGGCGCGGGCACGATGCTCGCGCCGCCGATGCTGATCGTCACGGTGTGGTTGCCCGTTGACGAATGCGCATGCCGCAGTCGCAGCGCCTCGACCGCGAGCCGGATCTTCTCGCCGAGCAGCCGCGCGGCGCCCGGCGACGTGGCCGGCATCACGACCGCGAATTCCTCGCCGCCGAAGCGCGCGGCAAGATCGCCCGACTGCCCGAGACAGCGCTCGATCGTCGATGCGATCTGCTTGAGCACGCTGTCGCCCGACACGTGCCCGTACGTGTCGTTGTACAGCTTGAAGTTGTCGACGTCGATCATCAGCAGCGACAGCTCGCTGCGCTCGCGCGTGCCGCGCCGCCACTCGGCGGCCAGGTATTCGTCGAGATAGCGCCGGTTCGCCAGCCCGGTCAGGCCGTCGGAGTGCGTGAGGCGCCGCAGTTCGAGATTGGCCTCGAGCAGTTGCTGTTGCGACTGTCGCAGCGCACGGTAGGCTTCGTCGCGTTGCAGCAGGTTCATGTACGAGCGCGAGTGGTAGCGGATGCGCGCGACGAGCTCGATGCGATCGGGCAGCTTGACCAGATAGTCGTTCGCGCCGGACGCGAACGCGGCGCTCTTGATCACCGGTTCTTCCTGCGTCGACAGCACGATGATCGGCACGTCGCGCGTCGCCGGATTCGCGCGGTACGCCCGCACGAGGCTCAGCCCGTCGATGCCCGGCATCACGAGATCCTGGAGGATCACGGTCGGGCGCGTCTCGATCGCGGTGGCCATCGCGTCGTCCGAGCGCGGGCAGTAGTGGAAGTCGATGCCTTCCTCGTCGACGAGCGCGCGCCGCACGGCCTCCGCGACGATCGTCTGGTCGTCGACCAGCAACACCATCGCCGGCGTGTCGGCGGGCGACGCGGTCGGGCCGCCCGGCGGGCGAGTCAGGTCAATCGTCATGGGCGATGCGGGTCGTTGCGGTCGTTGCAGGGGCAGGCATGGGCGTTGCGCGCGGTCATCGTCGGGCTCAGATCCGCGCGAGCGCCGCCAGCTCGCCCGCGATGCGCCCGAGCGGCAGGATCGCACGCGCCGCGCCGAGCGTCGCGGCCGCCTTCGGCATTCCGTACACCGCGCTCGTCGCCTCGTCCTGGGCGATCGTATGGTAGCCCTTCATCCGCAGCGCCTTCAGGCCGATCGCGCCGTCGCGTCCCATCCCCGTGAGCAGTACGCCGATCACGCGGCCGGACCAGTGCTCGGTCAGGCTGTTGAAGAACACGTCGACCGACGGTCGATACGGCGTGGCGGCTGGTTCCCGCGTGTATTCGAGCGTGCCGGCGCGCGTGATGCGCAGATGATCGTCGGTCGCGGCGAGCAGCGCGACGCCCGGCTGCGGGCGGTCGCCTTCGCGCGCGACGCGCACGGCGAGCCGGGTCTGACCGTCGAGCCATTGCGCCATGCCTTCGGCGAACGCGCGATCGACGTGCTGCACGATCACGATCGGCGCATTGAAATCGGCCGGCAGGCTGCCGAGGATCGACGCGAGCGCGCCGGGGCCACCGGCCGAGGCGCCGATCGCGACCAGCGGGCCGCCGCGGCCGCGCGCGGCCGCGCCGGCGACGCGCGTGCCGCCCGGCACGTCGAGCAGGCGGCCGATCTGGTCGATCTTCGCGAGCAGCAGTTTCGTCGTGTCGCCGGCGGCGCCGGCGCCGAGTTGCGGCGTGTCGACCGCGTCGAGCGCACCGGCGCCCATCGCCTCGAACACGCGCCACGCGTTCGCGCCGATGCAGCTCGTCACGATCAGGATCGCGCACGGTCGTTCGGAGCGCATGATCCGCCGCGTCGCTTCGATCCCGTCGAACTTCGGCATGATCAGATCCATCAGCACGATGTCGGGCGGCTGCGCGGCGCACAGTTCGACGGCCTGCGCGCCGTCGGTCGCGACCCACAGCACGCGGTGCTCGGGCCGTCGCGCGATCGCGCGGCGCATCGCCTCGACGGCAAGCGGGAGGTCGTTGACGATGCCGATGTTCACAAGCGGAATTCTCCGGTCGGTTCGTAGTGTTGGAGGTGGGCCGGGTTCATGGAGGGGGCTGCCTGTTCGGCGCTGCCGGGCGGCATCGGCGGCCGGACGGCGCGGCATTCTTTTGGTTGACGACGCCCGAATGCTGTCATGCAGCGCGGGCGGCGGCAATCGAAAAATGTGCGCATGATGCCGTTTCAGTGCGTTTCCTCTATGACTGTGCCGCATTGCCTGCAAGCGGGCCAGTCGATCCTGTCCGGACAGGCCGCAAAAGTCCGCATGTTACCGTGCCGGCATCGACAAAAAGAAAGGGGAGAACCGGATGAGCGCGCCTGAAACCCTGCTCGTCGTGCGCCGCGCCCCGTTCGCACCGGTCGTGATCGGGCGCGTCGGCTGTTTGCTGTAGAGGATCGACGGCGAAAGCGGGCACGCGTCGTTTTATCGCGATCGTCCGGTCGAACGCGATGCGGAGCGCGAGCGTTATTTCAGCGCGATGTTTGCCGGCCGCGACGAGGTCGAAGCCTTCATGACGGAACGCGATCGCGCCAGCCACGGCGCGGTGGCGAACTTGCCGAGGCGCTTCACGCAGGCCCGCTACCGACAACCGCGCGAGGGCCGGGGGTTTTCGGTACGGGTGCGGGCACGGGCGCGCCGGCCGCGTAGAGGCCGTGTCGGGCCGTAGAAGGCAGCGGACGCGCCGCACCGTCAATGGCTGCGCGCGTAGCCCTGGATCAGTGCGCGCATCATCCCTTCGACCGTCGCGTCGCGCAGGTCGCCTTCCTGCTCGGCTTCCTCGACGAGCGCGGCATAAGCGGTCGCGAGCGTCACGCGGTCGACTTCATGGCGTTGCTCCATCAGCGTCACCATCCCGTCCTTCGCCAGATGAGCGGAGAACGCGCGGCTGCCGATGGTCTGGAATACGTCAATCATGGCGACTCTCCCGTACGTTGCGGATGCTTTTCAGTGTAGTCGGCGGCGCGGAGCTGCGCCACGCGGGCCGGCCCGATTCGTCCGACGAAATGCGGCCGACACACGGCGCGGGCACGGTATCCGCCGGCTTCAACGTTTACCCGAACCGGCAAATCGTCGACTTTTTATCGATAAAGTCTCGTGTTAGATTTTCGCCGACCGAGCCCGATGCAAACCGGGCCGACAGCGCGTTGCCGGCGTGCCGCGCGTCCAGACACAAGGAGGGGAAATGCTGGTGCTGATTGGGGTGCCGATCGTCGTGATCGGCTTCGCGCTGCGCTTCAATGCGCTGCTGGTGGTCACGATCGCGGGGCTCGCGACGGGGCTGGCGGGCGGGCTAAATCTCGTCGACATCGTCGGCGCGTTCGGCAAGGCGTTCGCCGAGAACCGCTACATGGGGCTGATCTGGCTCACGCTGCCGGTGATCGCGCTGCTCGAGCGCAACGGGCTCAAGGAGCAGGCGAAGCGGATGATCTCGCGCGTGCATGCGGCCACCACGGGCCGCGTGCTGATGCTGTACTTCGTGCTGCGCCAGGCGACGGCCGCACTCGGCCTCACGTCGCTCGGCGGCCACGCGCAAATGGTGCGGCCGTTGATCGCGCCGATGGCCGAGGCCGGCGCGGTCAGCCGGCACGGCGAGCTGCCCGAGTCGGTGCGCCAGCAGATCCGCGCGCATGCGTCGGGCGCCGACAACGTCGCCGTGTTCTTCGGCGAGGACATCTTCATCGCGATCCAGTCGATCCTGCTGATCAAGGGCTTTCTCGAACAGAACGGCATCTCCATCGAGCCGCTGCACCTGTCGGTGTGGGCGATCCCGACCGCGATCGCCGCGCTGCTGATTCACTGCACGCGCCTCGCGCTGCTCGACCGCCGGCTCGCGCGCGGCTTCGGCCTGGTGAAGCAGGAGGGCGCGCGATGATCGGCCTCGAATCGCTGTACACGCTCGCGGGGCTGATGTTCGCCGCGTTCGCCTACTTCAACCTGACGGACCGCACGAACCCGCGGCGCGTCGTCAATTTCGCGTTCTGGGCCGTCTACGCGGTCACGTTCCTGTTCGGCGCGCTGCTGCCGCATTTCGTCATGGGCTGCCTCGCGATCGCACTCGCGCTGATCGCCGGTTCGGGCAAGCTCGGCCGCGGCCGGTCGGACGAGGCCGGCGAAGCGGCGGCCGTGCGACGCGAGACGCTCGCGCAACGCTTCGGCAACCGGTTGTTCCTGCCCGCGCTGCTGATTCCGGTCGTCACGCTGATCGGCACGTTCGCGCTGAAACTCGTGCCGTTCGTCGACCCGAAGAGCGTGACGCTGATCTCGCTCGTGCTCGGCACGATCGTCGCGTTCGTCGTCGCGCTCGCGATGCTGCGCGATTCGCCCGTGCATGCGCTGAAGGAAGCGCGCCATACGATGGATGCGGTCGGCTGGGCCGCGATCCTGCCGCAAATGCTCGCGGCGCTCGGCGCGTTGTTCGCCGTCGCGGGCGTCGGCGGGGTGGTGTCGGGGCTCGTGAAGGAGTGGGTGCCGATCGATTCGCCGTTCGCGGTGGTCGCGGCCTACACGGTCGGCATGGCGCTGTTCACGATGATCATGGGCAACGGCTTCGCCGCGTTCCCGGTGATGACGGCCGGCATCGGCCTGCCGCTGATCGTCCACCAGTTCCACGGCAACCCGGCGATCATGGGCGCGATCGGGATGCTGAGCGGCTTCTGCGGTACGCTGATGACGCCGATGGCCGCGAACTTCAACATCGTGCCCGCGGCGCTGCTCGAACTGAAGGACAAGAACGGCGTGATCAAGGTGCAGTGGCCGACGGCCGTGCTGCTGCTGGCCGTGAACACGCTGCTGATGTACGCGTTCGTATTCCGCTTCTGACTCGATGGACGAGATCCTCATGACCGACCGACTCACCCCCGAACTGGCGTCGAAATTCGCGTCGCTCGCGCTCGCACACCTGACCCGCGAATATCCGAACAAGCTCACGCATGCGCTCGAAGGTCCGCACGACGTGCAGGGGCCGCGCGCATTGCACCCGATCTTCTACGGCAGCTACGACTGGCACTCGTGCGTGCACGGCTACTGGCTCGTGCTGCGCGTGCTCGAACGCTACCCGGCCTTGCCGGAAGCCGAACGCATCGTCGCGATCGTCGATGCGCATTTCACCGACGCGAACGTCGCCGGCGAGCGCGCGTATCTCGCGCTGCCGCACAACGCCGGCTTCGAGCGGCCGTACGGCTGGGCGTGGCTGCTCGCGCTCGCCGCGCAGCTCGAGCGGCTCGCGCTGAAGGGCGTGCTGCCGCAGGCCGCGCGCTGGGCGAAGACGATCGCGCCGCTGGCCGACCTGTTCGTGTCGCGCTTCGAGACGTTCCTGCCGAAAGCGACCTATCCGCTGCGTGTCGGCACGCACTTCAACACCGCGTTCGCGCTGGCGCTCGCGCTCGATTTCGCCCGCGACACGCAGCGCGACGGGCTTGCCGCGCTGATCGTCGATGCCGCGAAGCGCTGGCACCTGAACGACGTCGCATGCCAGGCGTGGGAGCCGTCGGGCGACGAATTCCTGTCGCCCGCGCTGATGGAGGCCGAACTGATGCGGCGCGTGCTGCCGGCCGCCGAATTCGACGGCTGGTTCGCGCGCTTCCTGCCCGATCTCGCGCTCGGCGAGCCCGCGACGCTGTTCGAGCCGGCGACCGTCAGCGACCGCAGCGACGGCAAGATCGCGCACCTCGACGGGCTGAACCTGAGCCGCGCGTGGTGTCAGCGGTCGCTGGCCGGCGCGCTGCCGGCAGGCGATGCTCGGCGCGCGAAGCTGCTCGACGCGGCCGACCGGCATCTCGCGAGCGCACTCGCGCACGTGGCCGGCGACTACATGGGCGAACACTGGCTCGCGACGTTCGCGTTGCTCGCGCTGGACGCGTAGCGCGCGACACCACGCCGGCGGCAAGGCCCTCGGCGCGCGGCTATACGCGCCGCTCGGGCCGCTCGGGCCGCCTCGCGCCGCGCGTCACGCCCGCCCGTCGCCGGCGGCGTTACTGATAGAAGTTGAGCGTGACCATCGCCGAACGGCCGGGCGCCCACGTCGCGTAGATCGGGTACGCGCTCGCGTAATACTGCTTGTCGAACAGGTTCTGCACGTTCAGTTGAACGTCCATCGTCTTGTTCACGCGCCACGTCGCGGCCGCGTCGAAACGCGCATAGCCGGGCGTCCACTTCTTCGTCGTCGCCGACACCGACGCGTAGGTCTGGCTCATCACCGTCGCGCCCGCGCCGAGCGTGAGCTTCGGCATCACGTCGTAGCTCGTCCACAGCGTGAAGTTGTGCTTCGGCACCATCACCATCGGCAGGCCCGATGCGCCCGGGCTGCCGGGCCCCGCGTCGGTCGTGATCGCGTTCAGGTACGAGTAGCCACCGAACACGTGCCACTTCGGCGTCAGGTTGCCCGCGAAGCCGAATTCGGCGCCGCGCACGCGCTGCTTGCCCGCGTTGACCGTGTGGCCGAGGCCGTCGCTGACGCGTGCATTGGTTTTTTCGGTCTGGAACAGCGCCGACGTCAGCGACAGCTGATCCTGCAGCACGTCCCACTTCGCACCGATCTCGATGTTGCGCGCGCGCTCGGGCGCGAGGTCCTGGTTGGTCGCGGTGATCTGGTCGGTGCCGCCGCCGAGGCCGCCGTTCGAGCCCGGCGGGTTCGACGACGTGCCGTACGACGCGTACAGGCTCACGTTGGTCACCGGCTTGAACACGAGACCGAACTGGTAGCTGAACAGGTTCGACGTGTTCGACAGGTCGGCGACGCCGGCCTGCTTGCCGGTCGTGTCGTAGCGGTCGAAACGCAGCCCCGTGTTGAGCTGCCAGCGCTCGGACAGCTTCACCGTGTCGAAGAGGTACGCGGACACGGTGTCGGTGCGCGTGTTCGTCGTCGGGCCGGGGAAGCCCTTGTCGCCGTTCAGCACGATGCTGCCGGTCCACGGCCTGTTCGGGTTCCAGCCGCCGGCGAGCGGCGTGCAGTTGCCGGCCACCGCGCATGGGCTGTTCGAGCGGATGTTGTTGCCGGCCGAATCCGACACGAGATAACCCTCGTAGCGCGCCTGCTCGTGGCTGAACTCGACGCCGGCCGTCATCGTGTGCTTCATCCCGAACAGGCTCGCGCTGCCGGTCACTTCCGTCTGGTTCGAGAAGCCGTTGAGCGCGTACTTGCCGCTCTTCGCCTGCAGCCCAAGCATGGCCGGGTTCGATGCGAGGATCTGCGGGTTCGTCGCGACATAATCGAGCGTCGAGCGGCCGAACATCGTCGTGTTCCTCAGTTTCCACGCATCGTTGATCTTGTGCTCGACGCGGATTTCGCCGGTGTCGGTCTGTCCGTAGCGATAGTCGCGCGTGTTCAGCCCGAAGAACTGCCCGCGATCGGTCGGCACCGGCGTGCCGCCCGATGCACGAAACGGCACGCTGAAGTCCGGCATGTCGTACGAATTCATGTGGTAATAGCTGACCGTGACCGTGGTCGGCGTGTTCAGCCCGAACACGATCGACGGCGCGACGCCCCAGCGCTTGTTGTACACGTCGTTGCGGCCGGCCTGGTTCGCGTCGTGCCCCATCACGTTCAGGCGCACGGCCGTCGTGTCGTTGATCTTGCGGTTCGCGTCGACCGTCGCACGCTTGTAGCCGTCGGTGCCGAAGCCGATGCTGCTGTTGATGAAGTCGTCGTTCTGCGGCGTCTTCGTGACGATGTCGATGCTGCCGCCCACCGAGCCGCGGCCCGCGTAGACCGAATCGGGGCCCTTGATCACGCTGATCTGCTCGACCGCGAACGTCTCGCGGTTCTGCAAGCCGGAGTCGCGCATCCCGTCGACGAAGATCGAGTTGCGCGATTCGAAGCCGCGGATCACCGGACGGTCGGCCGACGGGTTCGCGGCCGCATCGCCGCCGAGGAACGTAATGCCCGGCACCGAACGCAGCGCGTCCGCGAACGACGTGACGTTCTTTTCCTTGATCAGTTGCTCGGGGATCACCGTGACCGAGCGCGGCGTATCGAGCAGCGGCGCGGTGAACTTGTACGAGGGCGAGCGCTTCACCTGCATGTCCGACAGCGCGGACGACTGTACGGCGATGGTCGGCAGCGGCGCCGGTACGTCGGCAGCGGAAACGGAGGCGGGAGCGGTTTCGGCGGAGGCGAGCAGCGGCGTCAGGAAAACGGAGCAGGTCAGTGCCGATACGAGGGTGCGAGGCCTCGTCTTGAACTGGGCAGGCATATCGGGAAGCAGCGGAAGGTTCGGTGATCGGGTGCGTTGTCTCGATGCCGACGGAGCACGCCCGGCACATCGGAAAACGTCAATGTAAATGCGTATGATTCGCGTTTGCGTCCGCAATTCTACGGATTGGTGTCAAATATGTAAACGATTGAATGGTTCTTGTACTGAACCGGTCAGGCTTTCGTGGGGGCGACCGGCTTTGCATTGTGTGCAACACCGCTTTCCATGCCAGGGCCGACGCGCGGCGGCGACGACTCGCTACACTGCCGTACCGGTTGGACGGGCCCCGGCATCAGGCCCCCGAGCAAGGAGACAGAAGAGGATGGACACCCCACGCGCAGCGGTCGTCACGTACCGCGGCAATGCGATCGAGAACACGCACGTCGCCCATGTGGCGGTAGTCGATGCACGCGGCCGGCTGCTGGCCCGGTTCGGCGATCCGTTCCGGATGACGCTCGCGCGGTCGGCGGCCAAGCCGGCCCAGGCGCTGTCGGTGATCGAGACGGGCGCGCCGGAACGCTTCGGCTTCGACGACGCGGACATCGCGCTGATGTGCGCGTCGCACAGCAGCGAGGATCGTCACATCGAACGCACGCGCGCGATGCTGGAGAAGGTCGCCGCGCACGAATCGGATTTGCGCTGCGGCGGCCATCCGCCGTTGTCCGACGCGGTGTACCGGTCGTGGATCAAGCGCGACTACACGCCGACCGGCGTATGCAGCAACTGTTCGGGCAAGCATGTCGGGATGCTGGCGGGCGCGCAGGCGATCGGCGCCGCGATCGCCGATTACCATCTGCCCGACCATCCGATGCAGGTGCGCGTGAAGCAGGTGGTGGCCGACGCGTGCGGCCTGCGCGACGACGAAGTCGAATGGGGCATCGACGGCTGTAACCTGCCGACGCCGGCGTTCTCGCTCGACCGGCTGGCGCGCCTGTACGCGTCGCTGGCCGACGGCGCGGACGCGGCGGAAGCTGGCGGCGCGCTCACCGATCGCGTGCGTGCACTGGCGCGCATTCACCGCGCGATGACCGCCTATCCGGAACTGGTCGCGGGCGACGGGCGCTATTGCACGGTACTGATGAACGCGTTCGGCGGACAGGTGGTCGGCAAGCTCGGCGCGGATGCGTGCTACGGGATCGGCGTGCGCGCGTCGGAATGCTCGCGGCAACTCGGCGCGGACGGTGCGCTCGGCATCTCGGTGAAGATCGAGGACGGCAATCTCGACGTGCTCTACATGGTCGTCAGCGAAATCCTCGAGCGGCTGCGGATCGGCACGGCCGAGCAGCGCGCGCAACTGGCCGGTTTCCATCGGCCGCCGATGCTCAACACGCAGGGCGTCCAGTTCGGGCACGCCACGTTCCCGTTCGAATTGCAGGCGGCCTGAGCGCGCCCGCCGCGCCGATACCGCCGGCCCGCGATCCGGGCCTCGCATCGGCGCGCGCTACGCGCGCGTGTCGCGAATCTTCGCCAGCTCCCGATCCGACAGCTCGCCGATCTGCGCGAGGTGTTCCGCGAGAAAATCCTTCAGCACGCGCAGCTTCGCCGAGCTGCGCCGGTTCGCCAGATACGCGATGTAGATGAATTCGCCGGTCAGCCGGTTCTGCAGCCGGTAGCGCGGCAGCACGGCTTCGAGCTGGCCGCTCGCGAGCAGGTCGCGCACCAGCCAGATCTCGAATTCCGCGATGCCGAGCCCCGAGCAGGTCGCTTCCAGCAGCAGCTCCGAATGGTCGGTGACGAGATTGCCTGCCGGCAGCACGCTGTGCTGCGTGTCGCCGTTCACGAGAGCCCAGCGCGGATCGCCTTCCGGGTGCACGTAGCGCAGGCAGTTGTGGCGCGTCAGGTCGTCCGGCGTCGCCGGGCGACCGCAGCGGCCCAGGTAGCCGGGCGTCGCGCACAGGATGCTGTCGTTGCGCGACAGCCGGTGAACGACCAGGTTATCCAGGTAGTTCTCGCCTTCGTGGATGTCGAGGTCGAAGCCGCCGGCCACGAGATCGTTGTGGTTGTCGGTGAGCCGCACGTCGAGCTGGATCGTCGGATAGCGCGCCAGAAACGGCGCGATCAGCGGCGCGAGATGGCGGCGGCCGAACGCGACCGGCGCGGTGAGCTTCAGCGGGCCGCTCGGCTGCGCATTCAGCTCGGCGACGACACGCAACGTGTCGTCGAGATCGGCGATCAGCGTGACCGCACGCTCCAGATAGATATGACCGGCTTCGGTGAGCGTCACGCTGTGCGTCGAGCGGTGCAGCAGCGCGACCCCGAGCGCCTCCTCGATCGCCGTCACCTTGCGCGCGACGGTCGACGTCGACACATGCATCTCCTTCGCGACCGCCGAAAAACTCCCCGTTTCGACCACGCGCACGAACGCGCGCATCGCGCCCAGATGATCGATGCCGGTTTCTCTCGCGCCTTTTTTCATTCGATTCTCGCTGTTGCGTCCCACGCAAAACCGCTTTCGATAATACAGAAGGGAGCTTGTTTTTGCAAAGGCATAGAATGCGAACCCGTCGCGTCGGCAAGCGGCGAACGACGAGCGGCACGAGACATCCAGGAGGGCACGATGACCGAAAACGGCTTCCGCGTCGAAGCGGATCTTTTAGGCAAACGAAGTATTCCGGATGCCGCCTATTACGGCGTCCACACGCTGCGCGCGAAAGAGAATTTCGATATTTCCGGCCGCACCATTGCGTCGCTGCCGTACCTCGTGATGGCGCTCGTGTCCGTGAAGGAAGCGGCGGCCGACGCCAATTGCGAACTCGGGCTGCTGCCGCGGCCGTACCGCGATGCGATCGCCGCCGCGTGCGTCGAGATCCGCGAAGGGCGGCTGCACGACCAGTTCGTCGTCGACGTCATCCAGGGCGGCGCCGGCACGTCGACCAACATGAACGCGAACGAGGTGATCTGCAACCGCGCGCTCGAAATCATGGGGCACGCGCGCGGACAGTACGAATACCTGCACCCGAACGAGCACGTCAATCTCGCGCAGAGCACCAACGACGTCTATCCGACCGCGATCCGGATCGCGACGTGCTTCGCGGTCGAACATCTGCTCGAAGCGATGGCGCGGCTGCGCGATGCGTTCGCGGAGCGGGCCGACGCGTTCGCCGGCTTGCTGAAGCTCGGCCGCACGCAATTGCAGGACGCTGTGCCGATGACGCTCGGCCAGGAATTCTCGACCTACGCGGTCATGCTGACGGAAGACATCGCGCGGCTGCAGGAGGCCGGCTGGCTGATTCGCGAGATCAATCTTGGCGCGACCGCGATCGGCACCGGCATCACCGCACATCCGCAGTACGCGGAGAAGGCGCTGGCCGCGCTGCGCCGTATCACCGGGCTCGACCTGAGCACCGCGCCGAACCTGATCGAGGCGACGCAGGATTGCGGCGCGTTCGTCCAGGTGTCGGGCGTGCTCAAGCGGATCGCCGTCAAGCTGTCGAAGATCTGCAACGACCTGCGGCTGCTGTCGAGCGGCCCGCGCGCGGGCTTCGGCGAGATCAACCTGCCGCCGGTGCAGGCCGGCTCGTCGATCATGCCGGGCAAGGTGAATCCGGTGATCCCGGAAGTCGTCAACCAGGTCGCGTTCGAGGTGTTCGGCAACGACCTGACCATCACCTTCGCGGCCGAGGCCGGCCAGCTTCAGCTCAACGCATTCGAACCGGTGATCGCGAGCGCGCTGTTCCGCAGCTTCAGCCACCTGACGGCCGCCTGCACGACGCTCGCGCAGCGATGCGTGAGCGGCATCACCGCGAATCCGGAACGGCTGCGCGAGACGATGGAGCGCTCGGTCGCGCTCGCCACCGCGCTGAATCCGTACATCGGCTACAAGCGCGCGACCGCCGTGGCCGCCGAAGCGCACGAGAGCGGCAAGTCGATCCGCGAAGTCGTGCTGGATCACCAGTTGATGACCGACGCGCAACTGGACGAGGCGCTGCACCCCGAAGCGCTGATCCGGCCGCGCGCGTACTGATTCCGGCCGCGCGGCGCCGGCCCATGCCGCCGGCGGCCCGCGCGCGGCCGTTCCCCGCAGGTTCCCCGCAGCGCTCGTCGACGGGCGCGATACATCAAGAAACGGAGACACACCATGAAGCACGCCAGCGAGCGCCCGGCCGAGATGGCCGGCGGCGCGGATCCCCGTCATGCCGACCGCGATGCGATGTTCGCGTCGCACGAGGCCGGCTATGAGCAGAAGTTGAAGCCGCGCCACGTGCAGATGATCGCGATGGGCGGCGCGATCGGCACCGGCCTGTTCCTCGGCGCGGGTGGCCGCCTGCAGAGTGCGGGCCCCGCGCTGGCGCTCGTGTATCTCGTGTGCGGCGTGTTCGCGTTCCTGATCATGCGCGCGCTCGGCGAGCTCGTGATGCACCGGCCGACCAGCGGCAGCTTCGTGTCGTACGCACGGGAGTTCATGGGCGAACGCGCGTCGTTCGTCGCCGGGTGGATGTACTACCTGAACTGGGCGACGACCGGTATCGTCGACATCACCGCGGTCGCGATCTACATGAAGTACTGGGCCGTGTTCACCGACGTGCCGCAATGGGTGTTCGCGCTCGGCGCGCTGGGGATCGTGTCGGTAATGAACATGATCGGCGTGAAGGTGTTCGGCGAGATGGAGTTCTGGTTCTCGATCGTCAAGGTGGGAACGCTCGCGCTATTCCTCGCGGTCGGCGCCGTCTTTCTCGCGAGCGGACACCCGGTCGCCGGCCAGATGCCGGGGCTGCATCTCGTCGCGGATCACGGCGGGATCTTCCCGCACGGGGTCCTGCCGGCCGTGCTGATCGTGCAGGGCGTCGTGTTCGCCTACGCGAGCATCGAGCTCGTCGGCGTCGCCGCGGGCGAGACCGCCGATGCGCGCAAGGTGTTGCCGAAGGCGATCAACAGCGTGATGTGGCGTATCGCGCTGTTCTATGTCGGCTCGGTCGTGCTGCTGACGATGCTGCTGCCGTGGACCGCGTACAGCGCGCACGAAAGCCCGTTCGTGACGTTCTTCAGCAAGCTCGGTGTGCCGTACGTCGGCACGGTGATGAACGTCGTGGTGCTGACCGCCGCGCTGTCGAGCCTGAATTCCGGCCTCTATTCGACCGGGCGCGTGCTGCGCTCGCTCGCGATGGGCGGCTCGGCGCCGCGCTTCGTGTCGCGGATGAACGCGCGCGGTGTGCCTTACGGCGGAATCCTCGTCACGGTCGCGGTCAATGCGATCGGCGTGCCGCTGAACTACATCGTGCCGGCGCAGGCGTTCGAGATCGTGCTGAACATGGCGTCGCTCGGGATCATCACGACCTGGGGCTTCATCGTGATGTGCCAGATCCTGTTCCGCCGCGCGGTCAATCGCGGCGAACTGAGCCCGGTGTCGTTCCGGATGCCCGGCGCGCCTTTCACGTCGTGGCTCACGCTCGGGTTTCTGGTCACCGTGCTGGTGCTGATGGCGTTCGACTATCCGGGCGGCACGTGGACCGTCGCGATGATTCCGGTCGTCGTGCTCGCGCTGGTGATTGGCTGGAAGCTGGCGAAGCGCGGGGCCGTGCGCGAGCAGGCGGCGGCGATGTCCGCATCCGCGCGTGCCGTTGCCGAGCCTGCGCAGAACGTGTAATGCCGTGCTCCGCAGGCGCCGGTCCGTTTGCGGGCCGGCGCCTGCGGTGCGTTCGGTTCAAGTTCGGTTCCCGTTCAGCTCAAGCCGACGCGCTCGGCGACCCATCGGCCGAAATCGCCGGCCATCTCCGCGGTCAGCTCGTGTCCGGCCGCATACCGCCGCGTGTCGTGCGCGACGCCGAGCGCCGCGAGTTTCGCCTCGGCCTTGTCCGCCCACGCGACGGGCAGCTTGTCGTCGAAGCGTCCATGCACAATCAGCGCGTGAAGCGGCCGTAGCGCATCGCGCGGCGCGATCAGCGGATCGATTTCCGGGAGGATGCGGCCGCACAGCACGGCGAACGCGCTCACGTCGCCCGGCGACGTGAGGCCGACGCTCGCGCTCATGATGCCGCCCTGGCTGAAGCCGGCGATCACGGTCGTCAACGCGGGGACCGCGCCATCCCGCGCGCGGAGTGCGTGCAGCAGCGTGATCAGTTGCACGCGGCTCTCATCGGCACGCGCCGCATCGATTTCAGGGCCGTTCGGGCCGAAACGCACCGGAAACCATGCATGCTGATTGGGCCCGAACGTGAGCGGGCCGCGCAGGAACGCGATTTCGATGCGCGGATCGATGGCGTCGGCCACGTTCAGCAAGTTGGTTTCGTTGCCGCCGACGCCGTGCAGCAGCAACAGGCGGCCGGCCGGGCGGCCGGTGGCCGGACGCAGCAGATATCGAAGGCCGGAATCGGGATCGGTGGTCAGCGGCTGGGCGTCGGTCATTGCGTGGGTCAGAAAGGGAACGATGCGACAGTCTAGAGCGGGCGGATCGGGAGGGGAATCGCCGCGAAGGGATTGATTATTTCCTTGCGGGAACGAATCGGGGCTGCGGTTCGTTGCGGGAACGGATCGCGACATCACGCGGCCAGGTATGGGCCGACACCCCGACAATTCCTCGACAGCAGGCCGATCGGACGACTCCTCATTCTCGCGTGCAGTTGATAAAATAGATACGTTTTGTAGATACGTAAGGGCGCGACGATGGATACGGCAAAGATCTTCAAGCATGGCGGCTCGCAGGCGGTCCGGCTGCCGAAGGATTTCCGCTTCGATACGGCCGAGGTGCGCATTCGCCGCCATGGGGCGTCCGTCATTCTGGAACCGGTGCCGCAGGACTGGGCATGGCTGAGGCCGCTGATCGGCCCGGTCGATGCCGACTTCGAGGCTGCCGCGACCACGCAGCCGTCCGCTCAGGAGCGCTCGGGCCAGGATGTGTTCGAATGAAGTTCCTGCTGGACACCAACGCGGTGATCGCCATGCTCAAGGGCGAGCCGGCAATGCTGGCCCGTCTGCATGCCTGGCAGCCGGCCGATTTCGGGATCCCGGCGATCGTCGCGCATGAGCTTTATTACGGCGCGTACAAGAGCCAGCGAGCGGCAGCGAACGTCGCGCGTGTCGACGCGCTTCAATTCGAGGTCGTGCCGTTCGACACCGAGGATGCACAGCATGCGGGTGAAATTCGTGCGCATCTGATCGCGGCCGGCACACCGATCGACCCTTACGACGCGTTGATCGCGGGGCAGGCACGCGCCCGGCACCTGGTGCTCGTCACGCACAACGCCCGCGAATTCGCGCGTGTTCCGCGGCTGCAATTCGAAGACTGGCTCGCCGAACCGAGCGAAGGCTGAACGGCGGATCATGCAGCGGCGACATCCACGAACCTGCCGGGCGAACGCCGCATCGACTATTAAAAAAATACCAAAACGAACCGGCGCGCCGATAATGCGCAAACGTTTTACCGGCATTCAATAAAACGGATTTTGCGGAGCATGAATAAAACGATGAATATCCGCTATTCGGGCGATGCGTCGAGCGCTGCGGCCATACCGGGTATGGCGGCGTGAAGTTAACGGCAAGTCCGCGAAAAACTTTAGATTTTTCCCCTCGCAATTATTCATTTCAATTTCCTCAATGAACGATTGATTTTCGGTCATCGGACAGTCATACACCATCCCCGATAATTCGCCGCTCATATTCTTTCATTAGACCAAAGGGCGATCGAAGCCGGATCGCTGCGGGGAGCTGTACTCATGACCATCCGTCATCGCATTACGCTACTAGTCGTCCTGACGTTCTTCGCGCTGTCCGCGATCGGCATCTATGCCGTGTACCAGACGCGCAAGAGCGCATCCGAGGTGCGTCAGGTCACCCAGGGAATCGTGCCGAGCGCGCTCGCGTCGGCGGATCTCGTCGCCGACGTGAAGAACATCCAGATCGCGACGATGACGCTCGTCTACGCGCCCGACGCGAACACCGCCGCGCAGACGCGCGACGAGCTGAAGGCGAAGCAGGCCGCATTGCGTGCCGCACTCGACGCGCAGGCGAAATCGGCGGTCGGCCGCGCGCAGGAAGGGCTCGTCACGCAGGCGAAGGACAGCGCCGCCAACTATTTCGCGGCGATCGACGACACCGTGAAGATGAAGGCGGACGGCAAGGCCGAGATGGCGCAGGCCTACCTGTTCGCGAACGTCGCGCAGTATCGCGACGAACTCGAAAGCATCGTCGACACGCTGCGCGTCGAGAAGAACCGCCAGAAGGACGACGCGATCGGCGCGCTGAACGGAATGCTCGCGACCACGGCGACCGCGATCGCGGCCGTCGCCGGCACGGTGATCGTGCTGCTGACCGCGCTCGGCTTCGTGCTGTATCGCCAGATCACGCGCCCGCTGATCGGGATGCAGACGGCGATGAGCGAGATCGCGACGAGCCAGGATTTCACGCGCCGCGTGCCGGTGGGCCGGATGGACGAAATCGGCCATTCGATCGTCGCGTTCAACGGGATGATCGAGAAGATCCAGGAGAACGCCGCACAACTGAAGCAGAAGACGGCCGACATCCAGGCGATGCTGCAGAACATGCAACAGGGCATCCTGACCGTCGTCGAAGGCGGCGTCGTGCATGCGGAGTATTCGGCGTACCTCGAAACCATCTTCGAGACGAACGACATCGCCGGCCGCGAGCTGATGGCGCTCGTCTTCGACGATTCGGCGATCGGCGCCGACGCGCGTTCGCAGGTCGATGCGGCCGTGCACGCGTGCCTGGGCGAAGACAGCATGAACTTCGCGTTCAACGAGCACCTGCTCGTCAACGAAGTCGCGAAGCGGATGCCGGACGGCCGCGAGAAATGGCTCGATCTGAGCTGGTCGGCGATCACCGACGAGACCGACACGGTGGTGCGCCTGATGCTGTGCGTGCGCGACGTGACCGAGATCCGCGAGCTGACCGCGCAGGCCGGCGAGCAGCAGCGGCGCCTCGAGATGATCGGCGAGATCCTGTCGATCAGCCAGGACAAGTTCCACGACTTCGTGCACAGCGCGAAGGGCTTCCTCAGCGAGAACGAGCGGATGATCCGCCAGCACGAGCGCGTCGATCACTCGATCGTCGCGGCGCTGTTCCGCAACATGCACACGATCAAGGGCAATGCGCGCACCTACAGCCTCCAGCACCTGACGAACATCGTCCACGAAGCGGAGCAGGCGTACGAATCGCTGCGGCGCGCGGACAGCGGCCCCGAATGGAACCGCGACGCGCTGATGGACGATCTGGCGCGCGTGCGCGAAGCCGTCGACCACTACGCGACGATCAACGCGGTCACGCTCGGCCGCGGCAGCGAGCCGGCGCAAAGCGGCGCCGATTTCCTGATGGTCGAGCGCGCGCACATCAGCGAGAGCTTGCGCGTGCTCGACGGCGCCGATCCGGCGAATGCGCCCGACTGGCACGCGGCGCGCGATGCGGTGCGGCGCATGCTGAGCCAGCTCGGCACCCAAGGCATCGGCGAGGCGCTCGGCGGCGTGATCGAGTCGCTGCCGTCGCTCGCGGCCGAGCTCGGCAAGCCGGCGCCCGTCGTGCATATCGACAGCCACGGCCAGCGTGTGCGCACCGAGATCGTCGCGACGCTGAAGAACGTATTCATGCACCTGCTGCGCAATTCGATCGACCACGGGATCGAATCGTCCGACGCGCGGCGCGCGGCCGGAAAACCGGCGTCCGGCACGATCGACATCGCGGTCGGCGTAGGCGGCGGCGAGCTGTGGTTCGTGCTCGGCGACGACGGCCGCGGCCTCGCGCTCGACCGGATTCGCGGCATCGCGCGCGAGCGCGGCTGGATCGATGCCGACAACGAAGCGGCGCTGTCCGACGAGGATGTCGCGGAGCTGATCTTCCGGCCGGGCTTCTCGACCGCGCAGGCGGTGACCGAGGTATCCGGGCGCGGCGTCGGCATGGACGCGGTGCGCAATTTCCTGAAGCGCGACGGCGGCGATATCGCGCTGCGCTTCACCGACGATCGCGTCGGCGCGCCGTATCGCGCGTTCGAGACGATCGTGTCGCTGCCGGCGCGCTTCGCGGCGGACGGTGCCGCGCATGGCGCGGGGCACGCGCAGCGGGCGCGCAGCGCGGATATCGGCGCTGCGGAGTGACGGCGTGATCGTGCAGGCGTGGATGATTCAGATGGCCGCCGCGCTGGCGGGCGGCGTGGTCGTCGCGGCGGCGGCCGCGGTCGTGTTGCGCGTGACGCGCAGGCGGCTCGTCGCGGCGCTGGCGCGCGAGGCCGACGCGTTGCGCGATGCGCTCGACGCAGCCCGCGCACGCGCCGAGGAAACGGCGTCGGCGCATGCGGAAGCGGCCGACGCATGGGCGCAACGCGAGGCGCAGCTCGAGGAGGCGCTGACGCGCGAGGCATCCGCGAACGGCGAGCAGCGCGATGCGTTGCAGACGCTGTCGGCCGACCGCGCGGCGCTCGCGCAGCACGCGATGAAGATCGCCGACGAAGCCGCGCGCCTGCGCGGGCTCGCCGGCACGTTCGAGCGCTGGCACGAGCAGATGATCTCGCTGACCACGCAGAACCAGGACATGCGCTCGAAGAACCAGGAGCTGTCGGCGATCGTCGCGCACGTGTCGATCGTGTCGCTGAACGCGTCGATCGAGGCCGCGCGCGCGGGCACGGCCGGGCGCGGCTTCTCGATCGTCGCGAGCGAGGTGCGTGGGCTGGCCGCGCGCTCGCAGCAATTGTCGAACAGCTATCGCGACAGCCTGAACCGCAACGATCTCGTGACGGCCGCGACGTTCCAGGACATCCAGGCCGGCGGAAAGATGATCACGGCCGCGCTCGCGACCGTCGAGACGCTGGCCGGGCAACTGCACGCGCGAATCGAAGGAGAGGCCGCGTGATCAGCGCGCAGGCGAGGGCCGGTTTCGAGCGGATTTTTTTCGATGCCGCGCGCACGCGGCTCGCAGCCGGCGGTGCGTGCGACATCCGGCCGGCCGCCGAACACGAACACGACGCGCCCGATCGCGCGCATGCGAAGTCGCGATCGAAACCGACAGTACCCGAGCATGTCGTTGTGCTGACAATTTCGGCGCTTCATTTTCGTCTACTGCTCGCGCTGCGCTTCAGCGACGACGACGCGACCCGTCGCCGTTTCGCAGGCACGACGGCGGGCACGAGCAGCCAGCGGCCGCTGACCGAAGCGTTCATGGAAGTCGCGAACCTGTGTTGCGGCGCGATCAACCAGGCGCTGACCGTGCCGTTTCCCGATCTCGGGATGTCGACGCCTTACCTGCTGAGCGGCGCGAGCATCGACTACATGCGCGTGCTCGCGCCCGATTACGTGGCCGCGTACGACCTGACGCTCGACGGCGACGTGCGGGTCGGCGCGACGCTGTGCGTGTGCGCGAACGCGCCCGTCGATTTCCATGTGCCGGAAGGGGCCACGGCGGAAACCGGCGGCGAGCTCGAACTGTTCTGACCGACCATCAGGAATCCATCAGATGACCGAAGACCAACCCGTCAGCAAGGTGCTCGTGCTCGACGATAGCCGCGTGCATGCCGACGCGATCAAGCGTTTCTGCGACGAGCACAACCTGGTCGGCTTGACCGTGCGGCGCAGCCGGCTGCTGAAGGTGCTGCGCTCGAACATCGATCTCGGCGCGATCCTGCTGGCCGAGGATTACGGCGGTTCGCCGGCCGAAAGCGCGATCATCGCGACGCAGATCGACGCGCTGCGGCCCGAGCTGCCGATCATCCTGCGCCGCGAGTCGCTCGCGTCGCGCGACGGGCTGCCCGATGCGCTCGCCCGTGTCGCGTGCGCGGCCTACGTCGCCGACGACATGACGCCGCTCGAGCGCGCGATCGACGAATACCTGTTCGGCCGCGACTACCCGAATGCGTTCGTGCGCGGCATCTCGGAGATCACCGAGGCGCGCATCGACAGCCTGTTCCCGGGCATGGCGATCGAGCACGACACGCCGTGCATCGTCCGCGACCAGATCATCTTCGGCGAGGTGTTCAGCCTGATCGCGCTCGAAAGCGCGTGGTGCCGCGGCTACATGCTGTTGCAGACGAGCGAGCAGCCGCTGCTCGACATGCTCGGCCGCACGCGCGACGACGGCCGCGCGCCGGATTTCCGCGACGTGAACAGCGTGCTCGGCGAGCTGACCAATCTCGTGTGGGGAGCATTCAAGAACCGCTATCTCGGCGACGCCGAGGCGCTGGCGCGCCATCCGGTGCAGGTGCCGCTCGTCGTCAATCACAAGCAGAAGTTCATCTCGTTCGGCGGCGATTGCCCGCAGCTCTGTTTCAAGTACCGGATGACCGATCCGGCATCGGGACGCTCGGTCTGTCTCGATCAGCGTTTCGTGTTCAGCCTGAGCTGGTCGCCGGAGGATTTCCGCGAATCGGTGCAGGACGTCGGGCCGATGGTCGAATCGGGCGAACTCGAACTGTTTTGAATGTTGAAGTCAGCAACGACGAAAGGGGAATACGACATGGCAAAGATTCTGGTGGTCGACGATTCGGGCACGGTGCGCGACGAAGTGGCCGGCTTTCTGCGCAATCACGGGCTCGACGTCGCGACGGCCGTCGACGGCAAGGACGGGCTCGCGAAGCTCAAGGCGACGCCCGGCGTGCGCCTCGTGATCAGCGACGTGAACATGCCGAACATGGACGGCCTGACGATGGTCGAGAAGATTCGCGGCGAGCTGGCGAACACGGCGGTCAACGTCGTGATGCTGACGACCGAAAGCAGCCCGGCGATGAAGGAGCGCGGCAAGGCCGCCGGCGTGAAGGGCTGGATCGTGAAGCCGTTCAAGGGCGATGCGGTGCTTGATGCGCTGAAGAAGCTGGCGGGGTGACGCGCGGCGGGCCCGGCACGCGGTTGCGTGCGCAATTTACAGCGCGCCGGGATGTTCGTATCCTGCCGGATGCCGAGGGCGGCGTGGCTGTGCATCATGTACCGCACGCCCGGCATTGACGAACATCAGGAACGGAACGAAACCGATGGCATCCGAATCCGGGCGAACCGCTGCGCAGCACACCGGAATGCTGGTCGCGAAGGGCGTCGTTTTTACCCTCGTGGGCACGTGCATGCTGATCGGCGTCGCGCTGAACGCGCAGTCGACGCTTGCGTTCCTGCGAACGTCGGTCGTCGTGCCGGGGAAGGTCGTCAAGCTGAATGCAGGCCCGCATCATGCGGAGATCGCGTTTACGACGCTCGCGGGCGAGCAGGTCGAATATCCGCAAGGCGGCGACGTCAGCGTGCAGGACGGCGCGGCGGTGGAGGTGCGCTATGCGCCGGACGCGCCGAGGATGACCGCGCGGATCGATACGTTCGGTGCGATCTGGGGCGGCGTGCTGACTTTCGGCGCGATGGGGGCGGCGTTTCTCCTCGTCGGCGTCGGTCAATTGCGGCGGGGCGTGCGTACATCGCGGAGGGGGCGGAACGCGGCCGGGCGCTGACGTAGAGGCCCGGAAGCCGGTTACCGGCCCGCCGTCGCAGTTGCGAATTCGTCGACGACGGCCTCGATCACCGCCTGCACGCGCGCGGTCTTGTAGAGATCGGCGTGGGCGACGAGCCACACGTCGAAATGATTGCACCGCCGCGCCATGAGGCGCACCAGTTCCGGCTCGGTGTCGGCGCGAAAGCACGGCAGCTCCGCAATGCCGAGCCCCGCCAGCGTGGCCTCCACCAGCATCATCGTCGACGACGTCTGGAACATCACGCGGCCGCGCGAAGTCGGTTCGCCGCACAGCGCGTCCCACATCGTGGGCACCACCGGTTGCTGGTACATCACCAGATCGTGCCCGTCGAACGCGCTACCGGCGACCGGTTCGCCTCGCTCGGCCAGATAACGGCGCGATGCGTAGATGCCCGTTTCGAGATGCCCGAGCCGCCTGACGATCAGGTCCGGCGATTCCGGCCGCAACGTGCGAATCGCGAGATCCGCTTCGCGACGCGTGAGGTTGGCGATTTCCGCCGACGTCACGCACACGACGTCGATGCCGGCATGCCTGCGCCGCAAGCGGCCGATGGCGGGGACGACGAAACGCTTGCCGAGCGAGTCGGTCGTGGCGATACGCACGGATCCGGCCAGTTGCTCGTCGAGCCCCATCACGCGGCGTTCGATCGTCAGCGACGCCCGCTCCATCGTTTCGGCCGGTTCGAGCAGCGCTTCGCCCGCGGTCGTCAGCACATAGAGGGACGGCGTGCGGAGAAACAGCCGGGCCGACAGTTCGTCCTCGAGCGCGGCGATCCGGCGCCCGACCGTCGCCTGATCGACGTTCAGTTGCGCCGCGGCGCCGCGCAGCGTGCCGGTGCGCGCCAACGCGAGGAAGAAGCGGGCGTTGTCCCAGTTCATGCGGAGCGATTGTGTCATCGGGCAGGCGGCGACGGGCGGGAAATGGATGATGCAAATCTGCATCAGACCGATGCGAAGTTATCACTTTTCCGCATCGCGCGCCCGGTCCTAGACTTCCGGCATCTGCCTGGAGGTGTCATGTCCGATTGCCATTCCGTTTCCGTCCCCGTCGCCGCGGCGGCACCGAGCCGCCCGACGGCGCGCGAGCAGCGCTGGACGCTGGCGCTCGTCGCGGTCGGCATGTTCATGGCGGTACTCGATTCGACGATCGTCAACGTGGCGCTGCCGGCGATGCGCGCGAGCCTCGGCGCGACGGTCGCGGAACTCGCGTGGATCGTCGACGCGTATACGCTCAGCTTCGCCGCGCTGATCCTCGCGGGCGGCGCGCTGTCCGACCGGTTCGGTGCGAAGCACGTGTATCTCGCCGGGCTGGCGCTGTTCGTCGCTGCATCGGCGGCGTGCGGCGTCGCGTCGTCGGTGGCGATCCTCGTGGTCGCGCGCTTCGTGCAGGGCATGGGCGCCGCGCTTTTCTTGCCTGCGTCGCTCGCGATCGTGCGCAGCACCTTCGACGTGCCGGCCGAGCGTGCGCGGGCGATCGCGGTGTGGGCCGGCATCGCGTCGGTCGCGGTCTCAGTGGGGCCGGTGCTGGGCGGTATCCTGGTCGACGATTTCGGCTGGCGCAGCGCGTTCCTGATCAACGTGCCGACCGGCGCGCTGGCCTTTGCCGGCGCGGCGGCGCTCGTTCGGGCATCGGTCGTGCGCGATGTGCACCACTTCGACTGGGCCGGCCAGTGCGTCGGTGCGGCGGCGCTCGGTGCGCTGTGTTTCGCGGTGATCGAACTGCCGACGCGCGGCGCCGGCGCCACGGAGGTCCGGTGCGCGTTGCTGGTCGCCGCGCTCGCTGCCGCCGTGCTGGTCGTCGTCGAGCGGCGTGCCCGCCATCCGATGGTGCCGCTCGCGTGGTTTCGCAACCGCATCTTCGTCGCGATGAACCTGATGGGCAGTCTCGTCTATGTCGGCTACTTCGGGCTGCTGTTCGTGCTGAGCCTGTACCTGCACGGGCGCTTCGGCATGAGTGCGCGGCAGACGGGGCTGACGCTGTTGCCGTTCGCGCTGAGTCTGTCGTTCGGCAATCTGTTGTCGGGAAAACTGCATGACCGTGTTCGACCGGTCAGGCTGATGGCAAGCGGCCTCGCGATGGCGGCGCTGGCCGTTCCGGCGATCGCGATGGCGCTCGCGCTGCGCGCGCCGTGGCCGGTGGTCTGGACGGCCATGGTCGCATTCGGCACCGGGACCGCGCTGTCGGTGGCGCCGATGATCGCGACGGTGCTCGAACAGGTGCCGGCCGACGCGGCGGGCGTGGCATCCGGGTTCCTCAATGCGGCACGGCAGGCCGGCAGCCTGCTCGGCGTGGCCGTCGCAGGCGCCGCGACGATACTGCTGCCGGATCTGACCGATGCGCTGTGGGCCGTCGCGGCGCTCGGGTGCGTCGCCTATGCGATTGCCGCGCTGGCGGCGAGGACGGCAGGTCGCGCGCAAGCCGCGCAACGACGCCGCTGACGCGCGAGCGGCATGGTCACGGCGCAGCGGCCGGCAGGCGTGCCGCGCAGGCGCGTACGGCGACGCGGCTGGACGTCGTGCGGAATGTGGAGGACCATTTCGTCACGATGCCGCGAACGGACGGATGCGATTTTCGTCCGGCCGCGCCGCATCGAATCCTGTCGAACCCCGTCGAGCGGAACACCATGGAACCCATTCACGAGACAGCCGAGCCGATTCTGCTGCGCGACACGCACGACGGCGTCGTCACGCTGCGCCTGAACCGCCCGCAGCAGTTCAACGCGTTGTCCGAAGCGATGCTCTCGGCCCTGCACGATGCGTTCGATACGCTTGCCGCCGATCCGCACGTGCGCTGCGTCGTGCTGGCCGCCGAAGGCAAGGCGTTCTGCGCCGGCCACGATTTGCGGCAGATGCGCGGCAAGCCCGAACTCGACTACTACCGCACGCTGTTCGCGCAGTGCAGCCGCGTGATGCTCGCGATGCGCGCCTTGCCGGTGCCGGTGATCGCGCGTGTGCACGGCATCGCGACGGCGGCGGGCTGCCAGCTCGTCGCCGCGTGCGACCTCGCGATCGCGGCCGATACCGCGCGCTTCGCGGTGTCGGGCATCAACGTCGGGCTGTTCTGCTCAACGCCGGCCGTCGCGCTGAGCCGCAACGTCACGGCCAAGCGCGCCTTCGACATGCTGATGACCGGGCGCTTCGTCGATGCGGCGACGGCCGCCGCGTGGGGGCTCGTCAACGAAGCCGTGCCCGAGGACGCGCTCGATGCGGCCGTCGCGCGCAAGGTCGCGGAGATCGTCGCGAAGAGCCCGGCCGCGGTGCGGGTCGGCAAGCAGATGTTCTACCGCCAGCGCGAGTTGCCGCTCGACGAAGCCTACGCGTATGCGGGCGACGTGATGGCGCGCAACATGATGGAAGAGGATGCGGGCGAGGGCATCGACGCGTTCCTCGAGAAGCGCAAGCCGACGTGGCGTTCGTGATGCGTCGGCGGAAGCGGGCAGGGAACGACCCGGAAGGGCCATGACGCGTTTTCGCCGGCGCGCGTTTCCCGTCCGCCGGAATGCGAACGGGCCGCCCGAGGCGGCCCGCAAGTGACGCGGCATGCGTGGCGACGCGGCAGCGCCGCCGCATCAACGCCGATCAGCGCCCATAGCTGCCCGTCCGCAGCGCCGGTTGCAGGCTCGACGCGCCGGGCGGCACGATCACGACCGGCACGCGGCGCGCGAGCGCGCACATCAGCTCGTAGCCGATCGTACCGCTGGCTTCCGCGACATCGTCCACCTTCACCTGGTCGCCCCACAGCTCGACGCTCGCGCCGATGCCTGCGTTCGGACACGGCGTCAGGTCGACGGTCAGCATGTCCATCGACACGCGGCCGATGACGCGCGTCATCACGCCGTCCACCGCGATCGGCGTGCCGGTCGGCGCGTGGCGCGGATAGCCGTCCGCGTAGCCGCACGCGACGACGCCGATCCGCATCGGCCGGTCGGCGGTGAAGCGGCGGCCGTAGCCGACCGTTTCGTCGGGCGCGAGCGTCTGGACGCCGATGATCTTGCTGGTCAGCGTCATCGCGGCCGTCAGCGGCGTGTCGGCGATATGGCGCGACGCGCCCGTCGGCGACGCGCCGTACAGGATCGTGCCGGGCCGCACCCAGTCTCGGTGCGCGCGCGGATGCCACAGCACGGCCGCCGAATTCGATACCGAGCGCTCGCCCGGAATCCCGGCCGTGGTCGCGTCGAATTGCTCGAGCTGCCAGTCGACCTCGCCTTCGTCGGCGTTCGCGAAATGCATCATCAGCGTGATCTTGCCGATCGACGGCGCGCCCGCCGCGCGTTCCCATGCGGCGCGGAACGCGGCCGGTCGGTAGCCGAGCCGGTTCATGCCGGAATTCATCTTGAGCTGGATGTCGATCGGCTGCTGCGGCTTCGCGGCGATCAGCAGGTCGAGCTGTTCGTCGCAGTGCACGGCGACCGTCAGCCGATGGCGATCGGCCAGCTCGACGTCGGCCGGCTCGAAGATCCCTTCGAGCAGCAGCACGGGCTTGTCCCAGCCGAGTTCGCGCACGCGCACGGCTTCGTCGAGATCGAGCAGCGCGATGCCGTCGGCGGCCGCGAGGCCCGGGAAGATCCGTTCGATGCCGTGGCCGTACGCGTTTGCCTTGATCACGGCCCACACGCGCGATTGCGCGGCGGTGCGGCGGATGAAGTCGAGGTTGTGGCGGACGGCGTCGGGGCGGATATGGGCGACGATTGGACGGGGCATGGCAAGGGCTCGGGTCGGATGTCGTTCGGCGCACGGCGGCGCGTAGGGGAACCGGCAGGCTTGGCGCGATCGCGCGTCAAGCCAGTGTTGAGCGCTATATTATTGGTGTTCGACCAGTTTTAATTAACGTATTTGTCGACGATTTGGTGGAAATTTTGGCGTCGTTGCGAGCCGGGCGACGTCCTCCGCAGCCTGCGCGGCCGAGTCTCCCGTCTAGAAAACCGGTGCGCGAACGGCACGGCACGATGCTAAGCTCTCGGCGATCTTGTCATTGATCAATGTAATCATAACGGAGGAGACTTTTGATGACGACGTCCCAGCTGTGCCTGTTCATCGTGGCGCTGTTGCCGTTCCCGATGACGTTTCTCGCCAAGGCTCGCAAGGGTTACGACAACCGCACGCCGCGCGCGTACCTGGCGAAGCTCGAAGGCTGGCGCGCACGCGCCCAGGCCGCGCATCAGAATGCGTGGGAAGCGCTCGCGCTGTTCACGGCTGCACTGGTGGTGGCGTGGCACAACGGCGCGAACGTGCATCGCGTCGATCAGCTCGCGATCGCGTTCGTCGCGATCCGCATCGTCTATGCGCTGATGTACCTGCTGAACTGGGCGTCGCTGCGTTCGCTCGTGTGGTTCGGCGGGATGGCGTGCGTCGTCGCGCTGTTCTTCGCGACGCCGTAAGCGGCCGACCGGCGACGCGAGGCCGGCCATGCACGCCGGCCCGTCAGGCGCCGCCCGTGTCCCGTGCCCGACTGTCGTTCGATGCGGGCGCAACCTCTTCTCTCTCCGTGCCGCCCTCCATCGGCGCGGTGCGATCCGGCGGGGCGTTCTGCTCCGCCGTCCTCCCGTTTTCTTCCGATCTATCCGCGCCGCGGGGCCGGGTTTGTCTCGATCCATTTATCTGTTGCGGACTTTTTTGTTGTCGTAGTATCGCCATTGACAACACTTGTTGCACTAAGGTCTAATTCAACATCGCATGTTGCGGTGCGGCTTGATGTCGTCGTTCCGCCGGCCCGTCGGCCGGTTACATCGCTCAATCATGCGGAGAGAAACCATGAGTCGCCGTTCCTTCCTGAAAGCCGTCGCGGTCGTCGCCGCGCTCGGCGCCAGCCTCGCGCACGCGGACACCAGGACGCTCGTCGTCGGGACCGATACGTCGTTCATGCCGTTCGAGTTCAAGCAGGGCGACAAGTACGTCGGCTTCGATCTCGACCTGTGGGCCGAGATCGCGAAGGACCAGGGCTGGAAATACACGATCCAGCCGATGGATTTCGCGGGCCTGATTCCGGCGCTGCAGACGCAGAACATCGACGTCGCGCTGTCGGGGATGACGATCAAGGAAGAGCGCAAGAAGGCGATCGACTTCTCCGCGCCGTATTACGACAGCGGGCTCGCCGCGATGGTGCAAACGGGCAATACGTCGATCAAGTCGATCGACGACCTGAACGGCAAGGTGATCGCCGCGAAGACGGGCACCGCGACGATCGACTGGATCAAGGCGCACCTGAAGCCGAAGGAGGTCCGCCAGTTCCCGAACATCGACCAGGCGTATCTCGCGCTCGAGGCGGGCCGCGTCGACGCGGCGATGCACGACACGCCGAACGTGCTGTTCTTCGTGAACAACGAAGGCAAGGGCAAGGTGAAGGTCGCGGGCCAGCCGGTCAGCGGCGACAAGTACGGGATCGGCTTCCCGAAGGGCAGCGCGCTCGTGCCGAAGGTCAACGCGTCGCTCGTGAAGATCAAGGCCGACGGCCGCTACGCGCAGATCTACAAGAAGTGGTTCGGCGCCGAGCCGCCGAAGATGTGAGCGTGACGGCGCATCGGCGCGCGGCCTCGGGGCCGCGCGGGTCTTGAATCGAACGGGGAGCGACAAGTGAATTTCGATTGGTCGGCGATCTGGGCGGCGCTGCCGGACCTGATGGACGGGGTCCGGTTGACGGTGTTCATCGCACTTTTCGGGCTGGTGGGCGGCTTCGTCGTCGGGATGATCGCGGGCATGTTCCGCGCATACGGACCGAAGGCGATGAACGTGCTCGCACAGGTCTACATTGAACTGATCCGCGGCACGCCGATCGTCGTGCAGGTGATGTTCCTGTATTTCGCATTGCCGCTGCTCGCGCATATCCGCATCGACGGGTTGACGGCCGCGATCATCGCGATCACGGTGAATTCCGGCGCGTATCTCGCGGAAGTGGTGCGCGGCGCGCTGCTGTCGATCCCGAAGGGGCTGACGGAAGCGGGGCTCGCGATGGGGCTGTCGATGCCGCGCGTGCTGTTGAAGATCGTCGGGCCGCTGGCGTTCCGGCGGCTGATTCCGCCGCTCGGCAACCAGTGCATCGTGAGCCTGAAGGATACGTCGCTGTTCATCGTGATCGGCGTGGGCGAGCTGACGCGCAAGGGGCAGGAGATCATCGCGGGCAATTTCCAGGCGGTCGAGATCTGGAGTGCGGTGGCCGTCATCTACCTGATACTGACCGGCGCGATGACGTTGACGCTTCGGCTCGTCGAAAAGCGGATGAAAATCTTATGAGCATGATCGAATTCCAGAACGTGTCGAAGAGCTTCGGCCATGTACCGGTGCTGAAGAACATCGACCTGAAGATCGACGCGGGTGAGGTGGTCGTCGTGGTCGGCCCGTCGGGCTCGGGCAAATCGACGATGCTGCGCTGTATCAACGCGCTCGAGAAAATCACCGGCGGCGAGCTGCTGGTCGACGGCCAGAGCGTGCGCGGCAATGCGACGACGATCCGCAACATCCGGCTCGAAGCCGGCATGGTGTTCCAGCAGTTCAACCTGTTTCCGCAAATGACCGCGCTCGAGAACGTGATGTTCGGGCCGATGCAGGTGCGCGGCGCGTCGCGCGCCGAGGCGCGCGATCAGGCGATGGCGCTGCTCGACAAGGTCGGCCTCGAATCGCGCGCGAATCATTACCCGTCGGAGCTGTCGGGCGGCCAGCAGCAGCGCGTCGCGATCGCGCGTGCGCTGGCGATCCGGCCGCGGCTGATGCTGTTCGACGAGCCGACATCGGCGCTCGATCCGGAATTGCGCCACGAAGTGCTGAAAGTGATGCAGGATCTCGCGACCGAAGGGATGACGATGATCGTCGTCACGCACGAGATCGGCTTCGCGAAGCGGGTCGGCACGCGGCTGCTGTTCATGGATCAGGGCGGCATTGCCGAGGACGGCCATCCAGTCGACCTGATCGACCGGCCGCCGACGCCGCGCCTGAAGGAATTCCTGAAACACGTGTCCTGAACGAAACCGAAACATCCGACATGCCGCTTTCCCTTTCTCCCGTCATCGCCGGCACGCCGTTCGACATCGGCGTGCGCCTCGGCGAGCTTGCCCGTCCCGTGTTCGATACGTACATGCAGCAGAGCAGTGCATGGCAGGCCGTGCGCCGCTGGCGCGGCCATCCGTTCGTCGATGCGCTGCGGCAGGCCGCGCTGGCCGCGTACCCCGACCTCGTCGCGGAACTCGACGGGATCGCGGCGGGTGTCGGCTGGCCGGCCGAGGACATTTTTCTGTGGAATTGCCGCGGCGAGCTGATTCATAACGCACCGGACGGCTGCACGACGCTCGCCGCGCGCGGCGCGGACGGCACGCGCTGGATCGCGCACAACGAGGACGGCGATCCGTACCTGCGCGAACGTTGCCTGCTCGTCGACGTGCAACCGGCGGGCAAGCCCGGGTTCATCAGTTTCTATTACCCCGGTTCGCTGCCGGGGCATACGTTCGCCGCGAACCGCGCGGGCGTCGCGCAGGCGATCAACAACCTGCGCATCCGCACGCCGGCGCCGGGCGTGCCGCGCATGATTCTTGCGCGGGCGGTGCTCGACGCGACGTCGCTCGACGCGGCCGCCGACGTGCTGCGCACGCATGCGCGCGCGAGCGGCTTTCATCACACGCTCGGCGCGACCGGCGACACGCGCGTGCTGAGTATCGAAGCGAGCGTCGCGCGCTGTTCGGTCGTCGACGTCGCACGGCTTGCGGGCCATGCGAATCACCTGGTGCATCCCGGTTGCGACGGGGAAGCGCAGATCGTCACGCAATCGTCGGCCGACCGCCAGCGACGCGTCGACGCGCTCACGCCCGGCATCGACTCGATCGACGAAGCCGCGCTGCTGCGCGTGCTCGGCGATCGTGCGCCGGAAGGACTGCCGATCTATCGCGACGATCCGGCCGACTCCGACGACGAAAACACGCTGGCGACCGCGGTGTTCGCGATTCACGACACCGCGATCGACTTCACCGTCCATCAACACGGCACGCAGCGCTTCGCGACGCGCATCGTGCCGTCCGGACGCGCACACCGCGCATCCTGATCCATGAGGCCACGCATGACGACCGTTTTTCATCGCGCCCCGCGCGCCACCTTGCCCGTCGCCGTCGCAGGCGACGGCATCGAGATCATCGATTCGACCGGCAAACGCTATATCGACGCGTGCGGCGGTGCGGCCGTATCGTGTCTCGGCCACAGCAACCAGCGCGTGATCGACGCGATCAAGCGGCAGGCGCAGCAATTGCCGTACGCGCATACGTCGTTCTTCACGACCGACGTGGCCGAGGAGCTGGCCGACCGGCTCGTCGATGCAGCGCCGGCCGGGCTCGAGCATGTGTACTTCGTGTCGGGCGGGTCCGAGGCGATCGAGGCCGCGCTGAAGCTCGCGCGCCAGTATTTCGTCGAGAAGGGCGAGCCGCAGCGGCGCCATTTCATCGCCCGTCGCCAGAGCTATCACGGCAACACGCTCGGCGCGCTCGCGATCGGCGGCAACGCGTGGCGGCGCGAGCCGTTCCTGCCGCTGCTGATCGAAGCGCATCACGTGAGCCCGTGCTATGCGTACCGCGACCAGTTGGCGGGTGAAACCGACGAAGCATATGCGCAGCGGCTCGCGGACGAGCTCGAACGCAAGATCGTCGAACTCGGCGCGGAAAACGTCGCGGCATTCGTCGCAGAAACGGTGGTGGGCGCCACGGCCGGCGCGGTGCCGCCGGTGCGTACCTACCTGAAGAAGATTCGCTCGGTGTGCGACAAGTACGGCGTGCTGCTGATTCTCGACGAGATCATGTCGGGGATGGGGCGCACGGGCTACCTGTATGCGTGCGACGAAGACGGCGTCGCGCCCGATCTGCTGACGATCGCGAAAGGGCTCGGTGCGGGCTACCAGCCGATCGGTGCGACGCTGGTGAGCGAGCGCATCTACCGAACGATCGTCGACGGCTCGGGCTTCTTCCAGCATGGTCACACCTATCTCGGCCACGCGACCGCGTGCGCGGCCGCGCTCGAAGTGCAGCGCGTGATTGCGGAAGAGAAGCTGCTCGACAACGTGAAGGCGCGCGGCGAGCAACTGCGCGCGTCGTTGCGCGAGCACTACGGCGCGCATCCGCATGTCGGCGACGTGCGCGGCCGCGGGCTGTTCGTCGGCGTCGAACTCGTGCGCGATCGCGACACCAAGGCGACCTTCGATCCCGCGCTGAAGCTGCATGCGGCGGTCAAGCGCGAAGCGATGCAGCGCGGGTTGATGGTGTATCCGATGGGTGGGACGATCGATGGCGTGCACGGCGATCACATCCTGATCGCGCCGCCGTTCGTCTGCACCGCGCAGCAGATCGATGCGATCGTCGAGCGGTTGTCCGGCGCGATCGACGCGGCGCTCGCGTCGGCCGGCGCGTGAAACCCGATCTCAGCGAATTTTCACCATGACAGACAGACTGCCTCCTTTCGATCCCTCGTCGGCCACCGACGAACAGAAGGCCGTGCTTGCGGACATCCTCAGCGGCCCGCGCGGCAACCTGAACGGGCCGTTCCTCGGCTGGATCGCGAGCCCCGAGCTGGCCCAGCACGCGCAGAAGCTCGGCGCGTTCTGCCGCTATCGCACGGGCCTGCCGCTGCGGCTGTCGGAGCTCGCGATTCTCGTGACGGCCGCGCGCTGGCGCTCGCAGGCCGAGTGGCACATCCACCATCCGATCGCGCTCGACGCGGGTGTACCGGCCGCGACCGCCGATGCGATCCGGCGCGGCGTCGAACCTGCATTCGAATCGGACGACGACGCGCTCATCCATGCGTTCGCGAGCGAGCTGTACGACACGCGGCGGGTGAGCGACGCGACGTTCGCGCGTGCGCAAGCCCGCTTCGGTCACGAAACCGTCGTGAATCTCGTTGCGCTGCTCGGCTATTACGCGCTCGTCGCGATGACGCTGAACACGTTCGGCATGCGCGCGGACGGGCAGACGGAACTACCGTTTCCGGAGTGATGCGTGCAGCCGTACAGGTCTCGCTCGCCGGCTTCCGTGAGTGTCATCACGCTCGCTGGCAGATCGATGAGCGGCAGGCGAGGCGCTTGAGCGACATGGTCAGGAGCGACGCGTCCGTCAACAACGCTTACGCGCCGGTCGGTTACTTCGAGGGCTTTTCGATTCGCGGTTTTTCGATCGATCTCGCGCGCTCGATTCGGATCGACGGCCTGATGATTTCCGGCGAGCAGAATGTGTGGCGCACGAGAACAAGGAGCGTGCGGAAATCCTGACGGGCCGGCCGGCATCGACAGCGGCGTCGTGACGCGGGGCGGCGTGATCAACTTCGTGACCAAGCGCGCCGCGTCGCGAGCGCGACGGCCGGTGTCGGCAGGCGGGGATCGACGTCGGTGGCGGTGGATCTCGGCCGGCGTTTCGGCGTCGATAACTTCGTCGCGCAGTTATTGGTAATCTATCAACACGGACATCATGCCGCCAGTCGTGCCGGGAGCGACTAGCGCGCCGGTTTGAATATAGCGTGCAATCATCTGGATTGCGTACGAGCCGCCATTCGACGAGCTATATGCGTTGAGTTGCAACGATTTGTCGAACGTCGCGGGCGTGCCCTTCGAGTCCGTGATCTGGATCGCGACGCCTTTCGCCGTCGAGCCGGCCAGAACCGGCAGCGTGCCCGCGAGCGTGGAAGCCACGCCACCGACAGGGTTGAGCGTGTAGCCGACACGCGTGAAACCTGGCGGACAATTGTTGAAGCGAAGCTCGAATTCCCGCGTGCCGGACAAGTCGCCGGTCGACCCGACGCCTTTGAGTTTGTCCATGGGCATCTTCGGCAGGGCGACGTTTTGGCTCGGCGCCGTGCAACTGCCCTGGATCACCTTGACATCAGCCGACAGCGCGATGGCGACCCCGGTGCTCATGGGGTTGTTCGAACAATAACCTGTCGCGGCGCCCATGCCGTTCGTGCACATATAGAAATAGGATGGGTTGCCGCCTTGTTGGCCCGCGAGACTTCCGGCGGACAGCGGGCGGGCGTCACGTACCAGCTCTACTTCGAGTGACGAGTTGAGCGGGATGTAGTTGCCGGTGACGTAGTCCAACCGGGTGACGGGCTTGCCATCGACCAGCAGGCGAGTGGAGATGCCCGATACGTTGGTCTGGATGTCCGGTCCATAGCTCAAAGCTGAACCCCCGTTCGACCAGAGCGATATCGCATAGACGCGACACGGCGATGAGTTGCATTGGACTTGACTCAGCGGAATCATGTGGCGACTGATCACCGTACCCGTTGCCAGGTTACTTGGCAGATTAAGTGCCTCCGAACGCCGTGACCGTCGAGAGTCCGGCGAGGGCTTTCGGCGAGATCGACACGGCGATCATCAGAAAGGCCGCCGAGATCAAGCACGCGGCATGGCCCCGGACGATTTTGTGGAGCTGTTGCATGACGGATATTTTCTTTTAGGCGAGTGTTGGAAAATTCGGCTCCTCGTTCTCAGCTCCCTATTTTTTTAGATCGTTTGTCATCGGAGCTCAGTATTGCGAATTCCAGATGCTATATACGTCGCAAATCGCACACAATAAGACAAGTTCTAAAAACCAATTTCGTCTGATGCGCCATGCACAAGAAAACTTCGCTGCATACATCAGCGGACGGTAGCGAGGCGCCTTGAAATCCGTTAGTCCGGACAGACTGCCTCCTTTCGATCCCGAGTCGGCCACCGACGAACAGAAGGCTGTACTTGCCGACATCCTTGGCGGCCCGCGCGGCAACCTGAACGGGCCGCTCCTCGGCTGGATCGCGAGCTGCGCTGCTCGGCTATTACGCGCTCGTCGCGATGACACTGAACACGTTCGGCATGCGTGCGGACGGGCAAACCGATTTGCCGTTTCCGGAGTAACGGCCGTGGGTTGATCGTGCCGGAACAGCGGTGGCGATACGTCTGACGAACGCGTTGCCGACGCGTGCCGACGTCAATGCAACCAAATGTATTCCTGCGGGATCAACGGCCGATGGCCGCGTATGATGGCTTGTTCACGTCGATATGATCGGTGAGCAAGCATGACGAGTACCCGTAAAACCATGATGATCGCCGGCGGGCTCCTGGTAGCCGCGGCCGGCACTGCGTACGTGATGCTCCTGCGCGCGGACCATCGCGCGATCGAAGACGCCGGCATCGGCGATACAGCTGCGCCCGTTGCCGCGGCGCCCGCGAGCAACGATCACGCGGTGCAGGGCGCCATTGCGCCGCCGGCACCGGCCGCCGCGACGGCACCGAAACAGGCGGCTGCAGCGCCGCCTCCCCCCGCACCCACGCCAGCGCCGGCAGCAACCGCGCGCGTCGGCGCCGCGCCTGCGCCGGCTCCGGCGGTTCCGACGGTCAGCGACAAGCCGCAACCGGTAGCGAAGCCGGCCGCACCGCCGCCGAAGGTTACCGTCGTGACGGTTGATGCGCAGGATTCGACCCCATCGGCGCCGCCGCCAGCGCCGGCGCCGGCCGCCAAGCCTGCTCAGTCGGTTGCGCCCGCGCAGGTCACGCAACGTGCGCCGCGCAAGCGCGACGGCCTCGAACGCCACGCAGCCGCCGCCCCGGCCGCGCAGACCGCGCAGACCGCGACAAAATCCGAAACGCCGGAGACGGCCGCGCTCGTCAGGGAATCGGCGAAGCTCGACCCGTCGTTGCCGCCGCCGCCGATCTCATCCATGCCGTCGACGTCGGCGAGCGTCGGTTCGTACCGGCAGGGAAGTGCGTCGTCCGGCGCGAATCCGGTAGCCGCCGCGATGACCGAGCAACTGGTCAGGGAGTCGAGCCATATCAAGACGACGACGCCCGTGCCGGCGAACGGCGGCCCGACCGCGACCAAGTAATCGCGATCGGCCTCGGCATAAAAAGGACCCCGCACGCCGACCAAGGCATGCGGGGCCAAGAGAGACAAACTTTGATGTCGCCGGGCTGACGTGCGTTACGCGGCGACCGCTTCTTCGGCCTGCGGCTGCGCGGTTGCCACCGGCGTCACGTCCTGCCGGATCAGGTGATCGAACGCGCCGAGTGACGCCTTCGCACCTTCGCCGACCGCGATCACGATCTGCTTGAACGGCACCGTCGTCACGTCGCCGGCCGCGAACACGCCCGGCACCGACGTCGCACCGCGCGCATCGACGACGATCTCGCCGTGCTTCGACAGTTCGACCGTACCCTTCAGCCATTCGGTGTTCGGCACGAGGCCGATCTGCACGAACACGCCTTCGAGCTCGATGCGCTGCGTTTCGCCCGAGCGCAGATCCTTGTAGACGAGCCCGTTCAGCTTGCTGCCGTCGCCGGTCAGCTCGATCGTCTGTGCCTGCGTGACGATCGTCACGTTCGGCAGGCTGCGCAGCTTGCGTTGCAGCACTTCGTCCGCGCGCAGTTGCGCACCGAATTCGATCAGCGTGACTTCCTTCACGATGCCCGCGAGGTCGATCGCGGCCTCGACGCCCGAGTTGCCGCCGCCGACCACCGCGACGCGCTTGCCCTTGAACAGCGGGCCGTCGCAGTGCGGGCAGTACGCGACACCGCGATTGCGGTATTCGCGCTCGCCCGGCACGTTGATTTCGCGCCAGCGCGCGCCGGTCGCCAGGATGATCGTCTTCGCCTTCAGCACCGCGCCGTTCGCGAGGCGGATCTGGTGCACGTTGCCCGGAATCAGCGCGTCGGCGCGCTGCACGTCCATGATGTCGACGTCGTACTGCTTCACGTGCTGCTCGAGCGCGGTCGCGAACTTCGGCCCTTCGGTTTCCTGCACCGACACGAAGTTTTCGATCGCCATCGTATCGAGCACCTGGCCGCCGAAACGCTCGGCGACCACACCCGTCGCGATACCCTTGCGCGCCGAGTAGATTGCCGCGGCTGCGCCTGCCGGGCCGCCGCCGACGATCAGCGTGTCGAACACCGGCTTGTTTTCGAGCGATTTCGCCGCGCGCTCGCCGGCGCCCGTATCGAGCTTCGCGAGGATTTCCTTCACGCTGCTGCGGCCCTGGCCGAACGATGCGCCGTTCAGGAACATCGTCGGCACGGCCATGATCTGGCGCGACTCGACTTCATCCTGGAACAGCGCGCCGTCGATCGCGACGTGGCGGATGCGCGGGTTGATCAGCGACATCACGTTCAGCGCCTGCACGACTTCCGGGCAGTTTTGGCACGACAGCGAGAAATACGTCTCGAATGCGTAGTCGCCGTCGAGCGCGCGAATCTGTTCGATCACGTCGTCGTCGAGCTTGATCGGATGGCCGCCCGTCTGCAGCAGCGCGAGCACGAGCGACGTGAATTCATGGCCCATCGGGATGCCGGCGAAGCGGATGCCGGCCGGCTTGCCGGGCTCGCCGATCGAGAACGACGGCTTGCGCTCGGCGTCGTCGCGGCGTTCGGTTACGGTCACGCGATCCGTCAGCGACGCAATCTCGTTCAGCAGCGCATGCAGTTCCTGCGATTTCGCGCTGTCGTCGAGCGAGGCGACGAGTTCGATCGGGCGCGTGATCTTTTCGAGGTACGCTTTCAGTTGAGTCTTGAGATTGGCGTCGAGCATGGCGTTTCGGATTCCGTATTGATAATCATGGTCGGGCACGTCGTGCCGGAGGAGGGCGCGGGCCGCGCGATGCGGCGGCCCGCCGTCGCGCGCCTCGCACGAGGCGCGCGCAGCGATCGTCAGATCTTGCCGATCAGGTCCAGCGACGGGGTCAGCGTTTCCGCGCCCGGCGTCCACTTGGCCGGGCACACTTCACCCGGGTGCGCCGCGATGTATTGCGCCGCCTGCACCTTGCGCAGCAGTTCGCCCGCGTCGCGGCCGATGCCGTTGTCGTGGATTTCGCACAGCTTGATCTCGCCTTCCGGGTTGATCACGAACGTGCCGCGCAGCGCCATCCCTTCTTCCTCGATCAGCACGTCGAAGTTGCGCGACAGCGTGAGCGTCGGATCGCCGATCATCGGGTACTTGATCTTGCCGATCGTGTCCGACGTGTCGTGCCATGCCTTGTGCGTGAAGTGCGTGTCGGTCGACACGCCGTAGATTTCGACACCCAGCTTCTGGAATTCCGCGTAACGGTCGGCGAGGTCGCCCAGTTCGGTCGGGCAGACGAACGTGAAGTCGGCCGGGTAGAACACGACGACGGACCACTTGCCCTTGAAGTTCTCGTCAGACACGGTCACGAAATCGCCGTTGTGGTAAGCGGTTGCCTTGAACGGCTTGATTTGGGTGTTGATGATCGGCATCTGGTGATTTCCTTTGCTTCAGTGGTGAGTGGAGTGTTGCCAGTATCCGGGTTCACCCTGAAGTTGTGAAATTGCTTGTTTCAATCCGGGGCATCGGAAATTCCTATCTGCTTCCGGCCCTTGATTGGGTGGGCTTTTCACCATTCCGAGCGCAATCTGTCCAGATCGACGACCGCGCGGCCCTTCCATAGACCGAACACATCGTCAGCGAGTGTCACCGCGTGCTGGGCGATATACGCATCGATTGCATCGCGGATGATCTCGGCCGGGGAACTGCCATTGATCGCCGCGATGCTGGTCAGCGCCGCGTGCTGGTCATCCGACAGATCGATGGGAACTCTGGTCATTGCAACCTCCGTTAGGTGACACGCCCATCCTGGCTATCCGGCAGAGGAAGGGCAAGGTCGCGGCATTTCCTGATAAGCAGGCCGACAGCGTAGCGGCGGCCCGGCCCGCTCAAATCCCCGCCATCTTCCGCAACCACGCCGCGAGCCGCCGCGCGCCGTCCGGCATGTCCGCGTCGTCGCGCGTGCACAGGTAGTAGTCGCGCCCGTCGTCGAGCACATGATCGAACAGCTTCACGAGCTCGCCGTTCGCCAGCTCGCGCTCGACCAGCGGCGCGCGCAGCAGCGCGGCGCCCAGATCCGCGCGCGCGGCGCTCAGCGTGAGCTGGCCATCCTCGAACATCGGCCCCACCGCGTGCGACACGTGCCGCACGCCGGCGCCCTGCAGCCAGTTGACCCATGTGCTGCGATCCTCGTCGTGCACGAGCGGCGCGCGCGCGAGATCGGCCGGCGTGCGGAACGGCCCGTGGCGCTTCAGGAACGATGGACTGCACATCGGCACCATCGCGCCCGGCAGCAGCCGCTCGCAGCGGTAGCCGGGCCAGTCGCCGGTGCCGAAGCGGATCGACAGGTCCGACGCATCGCTTCGGTAGTTGCGGTGATGCGCGTACAGCACGGTCACGTCGACGTCCGTGTTGTCGGCCAGGAACGCGTGGAGCCGCGGAATGAACCAGCCGATGCCGAGCAGCGGAATCAGGCTGACGGTGATCTGCCGCAGCGACGAACGGTCGCGCACGAAGCGCGTCGCGCTGCGCAGCACCGAGAACGCGGCGCTGATGGAGCGGTAGTAGTCGCGTCCTTCGTCGGTGAGTGCGAGCAGCCGGCCCTCGCGCACCGTCAGCGGCGTCTGGATGAACGCTTCGAGCAGTTGCAGCTGGTGGCTGACCGCCGACGGCGTGATGTCGAGTTCGCCCGCCGCCGCGGTGACCGAGCCGAGGCGCGCGAATGCTTCGAACGCACGCACCGCGCGCAGCGGCGGATCGTGCGGCAATTGTTCGATATTTTTCATGTATCGAATTTTATCGAAAAGTCAGGGTAAGCGACAACATGAAAATATCCTGCATTTACAGTGATGTACGCTAATCTGTCAGGAACGATATAAGCATCCAACGATTGGGTATTTGGGGTTTGGGTGCTGAATATTTAATATTTTTCATGTTTTGATTCGACTCCCGATCCCCGCACATGAAAATCGCTTTTCTTTCCGCCAGTCTCGCTTTCTCGGCGGCCACCCTGGTCGCCTCCGTTCCCGCGTTCGCACAGTCCGCGCCGCAGACGGTCCTGATCGGTCTCGCCGCGCCGCTCACCGGCCCGTCCGCGCGGATCGGCAAGGATCTGCAGAACGGCGCGCAACTCGCGATCGACGACGCGAATGCGAAGCATCCGACCATCGGCGGCAAGCCGGTCGTCTACAAGCTCGTCGCGGCCGACGACCAGTCCGACCCGCGCACGGCCGTCGCGGTCGCGCAGCAGCTTGTCGATCAGCACGTGATCGGCGTCGTCGGTCACTGGAACACGGGCTGCAGCGTGCCGGCGTCGCGCGTGTACCGCGATGCGGGCATCCCGCAGATCGCCCCGGCTTCCACCGGCCATCAATACACGCAGCAGGGCTATCCGACGGCGTTCCGCATCATGGGGCACGACGATGCGGGCGGTAACTTCACCGGTGCGTACGCGGTGAAGACGCTGAACGCGAAGCGCATCGCGGTGATCGACGATCGCACGTCGTTCGGCGCGGGGCTGGCCGACCAGTTCATCAAGGGCGTGCAGGCGAACGGCGGCACGATCGTCGATCGCCAGTACGTGAACGACAAGACGACCGACTTCAGCGGCGTGCTGACCGCGATCAAGGGCAAGCGCGCGGATCTCGTGTTCTTCGGCGGCCTCGATGCGCAGGCCGCGCCGATCGCGCGCCGGATGCGCCAGCTCGGCGTGAACGCGCCGCTGCTCGGCGCGGGCGGCTTCGTGAGCCAGACCTTCCTGTCGCTCGCCGGCAAGGACGGCGACGGCGTGACGGCGCTCGAGCCGGGCCTGCCGCTCGACCGGATGCCGGGCGGCAAGGCGTTCGACACGCAATACCGGGCACGCTTTCACGCGCCGATCGAACTGCATGCGCCCTTCGCGTACGACGCCGCCGCCACGCTGATCGCGGCCGCGCAGAAGGCCGGCACGACCCAGCCGGCGAAGCTGGTCGCGGCCGTGCGCGCGATCGAGCGGCCCGGCGTGACGGGACGCATCGCGTTCGACGGCGAAGGCAACCTGAAGGACCCGGCCTTCACGATCTACCAGGTGCGCGGCGGCAAGTGGGCCGTCGTCGACGTGCTCGGCGGCTCGCGCACCGCAACCAAGTAAACGATAAAGACGATCCCCATGACCGAAGCGAACCAGACATCCGCCGCCGCACCCGAGGACACGCGCCTCGGCATCCTCGCGCGGCGCCGCATCGAAGCGGAAATCATCAAGCCGATCTACGAGATCATGAAGCGCGAATTCGGCGCCGAGCGCGCGCAGGCCGTGATCGCCGAGGCCGTGCGCGGCGCGGCCGTCGACGCGGGCCGCACGTTCGCCGCGCAGGAGCCGGGCGGTACGAGCGTGAAGTCGTTCATCGCGCTGCAGGTGCTGTGGGAGAAGGACGATGCGCTCGACGTCGAGGTGCGGCGCGCGGACGACGCGCACTACGACTACGACGTGCATCGTTGCAGCTACGCGGAGATGTATCACGCGATGGGGCTCGGCGAGATCGGGCACCTGCTGAGCTGCGCGCGCGACAGCTATTTCATCCAGGGCTATGCGCCGGACATCGCGCTCACGCGCACGAGCACGATCATGCAGGGCGGCAAGCGCTGCGACTTCCGCTATGCGCTGCAAGGCGTGCCGGAGAACGGCGATGCATGACACCACCATGACCATGCCGCGCGTCGACGGCGACCGCCTGTGGGCGTCGCTCGAACGGATGGCGCGGATCGGCGCGACGCCGAAGGGCGGCGTCTGCCGTCTCGCGCTGACCGATCTCGACCGCGAGTCGCGCGACCTGTTCGTGCAGTGGGCGCGCGACGCCGGCTGCACGGTGCGCGTCGATCGGATGGGCAACGTGTTCGCGCGCCGCGCGGGCCGCAATCCCGGCGCCGCACCGGTGATGACGGGCTCGCACGCCGATTCGCAGCCGACCGGCGGCCGCTACGACGGCATCTACGGCGTGCTCGGCGGGCTCGAGGTCGTGCGCGCGCTGAACGACGCCGGGATCGAGACCGAGCGCCCGATCGACGTCGTGATCTGGACCAACGAGGAAGGATCGCGCTTCGCGCCGGCGATGGTGTCGGCCGGCGTGTTCTCGGGCGTCTACACGCTCGAATATGGCCTGTCGCGCACCGACGGCGCAGGCCGCACGATCGGCGAGGAGCTCGAACGGATCGGCTACGCGGGCGCGGAGCCGGTCGGCGGCTATCCGGTGCACGCGGCGTACGAACTGCATATCGAGCAGGGCGCGATTCTCGAGCGGGCCGGCAAGACGATCGGCGTCGTGACGGCCGGGCAGGGGCAGCGCTGGTACGAGGTGACGCTCACCGGTGTCGACGCGCACGCGGGCACGACGCCGATGGCGTTCCGTCGCGACGCGCTGGTCGGCGCGGCGCGGATGATCTCGTTCGTCGAAGTGCTCGGCCGCCGTTACGCACCGGATGCGCGCGCAACGGTCGGGATGATCGACGCGCGGCCGAATTCGCGCAACACGGTGCCGGGAGGCTGCTTTTTCACGGTCGAATTCCGTCACCCCGACGATGCGGTACTCGACGAACTGGACGCGGCGCTGCGCGCGGAACTCGCACGTGTGGCCGACGAAACCGGCCTCGGCGCGCGGATCGAGCAGATTTTCACGTATGCGCCGATACCGTTCGCGCCGCGCTGCATCGACACGGTGCGAGACGCGGCCCGCGCGCTCGGGCTGCCGCACATGGACATCGTGTCCGGCGCGGGCCATGACGCGTGCTATGTCGCGCGTGTCGCGCCGACCGGCATGATCTTCGTGCCGTGCGTCGACGGGCTGAGCCACAACGAGGCCGAAGCGATTACGCCGGAATGGGCGACGGCAGGCGCCGACGTGCTGTTGCGCGCGGTGCTGCAGAGTGCGCAGGAAGCGTAAGCGCGACGGGCGGGTAACCGGCGCGCGGCTTACTTGCCGGCCTTGCGGCGCGCCATGTACGCGAGATACGCGACGATCTCGTCAAGCTCCCGGTCGCTCAACTGATCGGGCGGAAACGCCGGCATGCGGCGGCCCGGCCAGTCGCGCACCGACGCAGGGTTGCGGATGTAGCGGCGCAACGCGGCGGGCTGGAAGTAGTCGACCGGGTTCATCGGCGCGTTTAGATCCGGGCCGGCCTGGCTGCTGCCCGCGCCGTCGATGCGGTGACACGCGAGACATTGCGTGACGAACAGGTGCTGGCCCGCGCGGGCCGGGTCGTTCGCGGGCAACGCGGCATCGACGGCGAGCGACGGCCAGCGCGCGAGCGGCGACGATTCGATCGTGATGCGCACGATCTGGTAGGGCCACTGCTCGCCGCGTACCGACGACGCGTCCGGCCCGAGCCAGACGAGATAGAACGGCCCCGCGCTGACCTGCTTGCCGGGCAGCTTCGGCCACGGATGGGCCGGATCCTCGATCGCGAGCCACGGGATCGCGCCGGCCGGTGCGCGGCGGCGCACGAGATCGAGCGGCAGTTGCGCGGCGAAACCGTCGGCCGCGCGCGTTTCGAGCACGCCGTCGGCCGGCAGCGGCGTGTCGCCGAGCAGCGCGGCGAACGGCACCGCGCGGAACGTCATCGGCCGGCCGTACGCGATGTCGCGCGGCACGTGGATGTCGGTCGCGTCCGTCCGGGCGAGCAGCGTCTGTCGGGTGAGGGCGCGGGCCGTGCCGTCGGTGTCGAGTTCGAGCATGGACTGGGCCGACGCGCGTTGCCCGAGCAGGCAAACCGTCAGCAGCACGAGCGAAAACCACTGGCGCTTCAGCATTCGTTCTCCGGGAAGGGGCGTTCCGGCGGCGGCAGGAGGCGGGACGCCGCGGCCGATGGAAGGAATCGGGCGACAGTCTATCCGGTACGGGCGGCGCTGGCGAATTCGGCGCGCGAAGGCGCGGCGGTCATGCTCGAACAGGCCCGCAACAGCGCGCCCGGCTACCTGGCGGCTGAATGAGCGCGGTGTTGGCGTAACGCGTTTCGGACCAGGGAAGGCGGGGGGCGATGGCGACACGCGGTCTGCCCGCGTTCGCGACGTTGCGTTACCGGACCGCCATCAGTGACTCGAACACGACACTTCGTTCTTCGATATCGGCGTGCGTTGCTCCGGTTCGAAATCGGCTTCGCGTACCCCCGACGGCGTCAGCGATACGAAATGCATCGCCGTGCCTCGCGCCGGGAAACCGGCGATGCCGGTCGAGCCCCACGGAATCGGCGAGCGCTGCACGCCGCTCACCGCAATTTCCGCCGGCGCAAGCGCGAGCGTCAGCAGCCGCCCGTCGCGGGTCGGCACGTACGCGTGCGTGCCGGCGACGCCGATGCCCGATTCGCGCACCGAAGCGGGCAGGCAATCGAGCGTGGCCGTGCGGCGGCCGTCCGGGGCGATCAGCATCGCGACGCCGCGATCGTCCGCTGTCGTCGTGACGACGATGAAACGGTCGATCTCCGGCACATAGGCGGTTGAATACACGTAGTACTGGACTGCGTCGTTCAGCGATCCGAGTTTCTCCAGCTTCGCGGTGACCGGATCGAACATCGCGTATTCGAGCGTTGCGTCCGTGCTGCCTTCGATGAACTTCTGCCACACGAGCAGCGCGTTGCGCGGCGAGCCCGCGATCACGGGCCACCACTCGCGGCGGTGCGGCGCGACCGCGACATGGTTCAGCACGCGCCCGGCCGCGTCGTAGGTTTTCAGGTAGACGCCGTTGCCGCTGCCGAGGTTGTCGACGCCGCCGCCGTCGACCCAGTCGGCCGAATAAAACACGACGAAACGGTCGCCGACCGTCGCGACATGCCCCGAATGGCCGCCCGATTCGACGTCGTTCGGGTAAGGCTTGATCGGCTTCAGGTCGCGGCGGTAGACGCCGTAGCGCTGGCTGACTTCCTGCGGCGTGTCCCAGCCGTCCTCGAACGTGACGAAGATGTCGCCGTGCGCGTTCTGCGCGATCGATACGGGTTCCTGCGCCTCGGGGCGGCTGATGAACGTGCGCACGTGCAGCACGCGCGGCTTGTCGGGCTGCCATTCGCCGACGTACACGTCGTGCGGCCAGTTGCCGCTGCGCAGCGCACCGCGCGGCGCGACGCCCGAGCTGCTGAAGAACACCCAGCGTTTGCCGTCGCCGGCGTCGGCCACGCCGATGCCGTGCATGAAGCGCCGCGGGTCGCCGGTGTCCTGCGGCGACGACGGGGCGCTCGACACGGTGACCGTATGCACGGCCGGCGCGCCGGCGAGGGCCGGCGGCGGCGCGCCGAGGCCGCCCGCGCCGCAGAGCGCGGCCGCGGCCAGCCGCATGACCGCCCGTATCGGGCGCGTTCGCCGCCTCATTCGACGGTCACCGATTTCGCGAGGTTGCGCGGCTTGTCGACGTCGGCGCCGCGCGCGCAGCCGACGTGATACGCGAGCAGTTGCAGCGGAATCACGTTGACGATCGGCGACAGCAGGTCGCCCGATTCGCGCACGCGGATCAGGTGCGTGTCGCGGTCGGCGTCGATTTCGAGCTGATTGCCGGCCAGCACGTAGAGCCGGCCGCCGCGCGCACGCACCTCGGCCATGTTGGATTTCAGCTTCTGGAACAGGCGATCGTCCGGCGCGATCGTGACCACCGGCATCGCGCTCGTGACGAGTGCGAGCGGCCCGTGCTTCAGCTCGCCGGCCGCATAGCCTTCCGCGTGGATGTACGACACTTCCTTGAGCTTCAGCGCGCCCTCCATCGCGATCGGGAAATGGATGCCGCGCCCGAGGAACAGCGCGTTCTCGGTGCGCGCGAACTTCGCGGCCCAGCCCATGATCTGCGTTTCCAGCGCGAGCGCGTGGCCGATGCGATCGGGCAGCGCGTGCAACTGCTTCAGGTGCGTCGCGACTTGCGCGGCATCGAGCCGGCCGCGCAGTTGCGCGAGCGTCAGCGTCAGCACGAACAGCGCGACGAGCTGCGTGGTGAACGCCTTGGTCGACGCGACGCCGAGCTCGGTGCCGGCCCGCGTCAGGAACCGCAGCGGCGCGTTGCGCGCGATCGTGCTGGTCGCGACGTTGCAGATCGCCATCGACAGGTCCTGGCCCATCGCGCGTGCCTGCTCGATCGCGCCGATGGTGTCGGCCGTTTCGCCCGACTGCGAGATGCCGACGACGAGCGTGCGCGGATCGGCCACCGTGTCGCGATAACGGAATTCGCTGGCGATCTCGACCTGGGCGGGCACGCCCGCGATGCTTTCGAGCCAGTACTTCGCGGTCAGGCCCGCGTAGTAACTGGTGCCGCAGCCGAGCAGCAGCACGCTTCTCACCCGCGACAGCTGCGCGTGCGTGCCTTCCGTCGCGTCGAACAGCGCCGGCGAGATCGTGTCGATGCCGTCGAGCGTGCTGGCGATCGCCTTCGGCTGCTCGAAGATTTCCTTCTGCATGAAGTGCTGGTACGGGCCGAGCGCGGCGTCGTCCGCGCGCGCCTTCACTTCGCACAACGGGCGACGCGCTTCCTGTCCGCCCGCATCGACCACGGCGATGCGCTCCGGCGTGATCAGCGCGACGTCGCCGTCCTCCAGGTACACGAAGCGGTCGGTCAGGTCGCCGAGCGCCGCGCAGTCGGACGCGAGGTAGTTCTGCTTGGCGCCGATGCCGATCACAAGCGGCGAGCCGGCGCGCGCGGCGACGAGGCGCTGCGGCTCGCGCGCGCCGAGCACCGCGATCGCGTACGCGCCGTGCAGCCGTTTGACGGCGCGCACCACCGCGTCGAACAGGTCGTCGCGATAGAGACTGTGGATCAGGTGCGCGATGACCTCCGTGTCGGTCTGCCCGCGAAACGTATAGCCGCGTTCGCGCAGCTCGGCGCGCAACGTATCGTGGTTCTCGATGATCCCGTTGTGCACGACGGCGATCGTGTCGCCCGACATGATCGGGTGCGCGTTCATTTCCGACGGCGCGCCGTGCGTCGCCCAGCGCGTATGCGCGATGCAGGTCTGCGCTTCGAGACCGAGCGTCAGCACGCGATCCTGCAGGTCCGTCACGCGTCGCAGCGTGCGTTCGCTGCGCAGGCGGCCATCACCCTGCACGGCGATGCCGCACGAATCGTAGCCGCGATATTCGAGCCGGCTCAACGCATTGACCAGTTGCGGCACCTGATTGTTCAGGCCGCTTGCTCCGACGATTCCGCACATGATTCACCTCGTCTCCAGGAAGTTGCTGGCTGGCGCGCGACGCGCGGCAGCTCGATGTCAGAAGCGGTGCCACGCCGCGCGGCCAAGCGTCGCGTGCGGCGCGGCACGTCTTCGGCGATTCATTCGCGGGGCTGCGGCCCGGCGTGCGCGACCCATTCGATGCCCGAAATCGACCCGTTCGCATCGTGCGACGCGACGAGAATGCGCGTCGTGCGCCGCGCGCCGCGCCGGCGTGCGCTCGCGACGGCGTTCGGCGGCACCGAGCGCACCTTCACGCTGGCCGAGCGCCGCAGCATCTTCGACACGCGCAACCGGTACGCGAATGGATGCACGACGCGTCCCGCGATCAGCCACATGACGATCGTGCCGGCGATCAGCGCGATGCTCGTCACGTAGAACACGATCTGCTCGATCGGCATCTCGGCCTCGTTGAACGGCAACAGATAGCGGTACGTGTAGATGCAGATCGATGCCCATACACCCCCGACCAGCGCGGGCCGCACGAGGCGGAACCACGCGACGAGCACGGGCCCGACGATACCGCCGCGTTCGGCGATCATGTCGCGCGGTGCGCGCAGGGAAAGGTCAATAATCGGCGCGTTCTTCATGTTGAATGCCTCGGTCGGGACTGACCCAAACGGCGCGTTTGCCGCGGCCCCGCAGTACGACGGCGGGCAGGGCGACGACGGTGGTGATCATGCTGATCAGCCAGAACGCGACGGGGTACCAGATGGTGTCAAGGAAGTACATCAGGAGTTTCTCGTCGTATTGACGATCGATCATGCTGCCGATGATCAGTTGCAGGATGCAGGTCGCGACCAGCAGCATCCCGTGCCAGTGCGGCACCACGGACACATGCCAGTTCGGCGGAAGCGGGTAGACGACGTCGATCAGCGCGAGCAGCAGGATGAACGACATCGAATACGCCCACGCGATGCCGATCAGGTATTCGGCGAACAGCGGCCACATCATCATCTGCGTGGGCCGCATCAACGTGCCCGCGTACTTGAGCAGCACCTGGATGCCGCCCTTGGACCAGCGCAGCCGCTGCCGGTAGAGCCCCTTGATCGTCTCGGGCATCAGGATCCAGCTGAGCGCGTGCGGCTCGTACACGACGCGCCAGTCGCGGCACTGCAGCTTCCAGCTGATGTCGATGTCCTCGGTCAGCATGTCCGAGCTCCAGTAGCCGACGTCGGCGAGCGCGGTCTTGCGGAACATCGTGATCACGCCCGACACCGTGAAGATGCGGCCGTACACCTGCTGCGTGCGCTTGATCAGCCCCACGATCGACGAGAATTCGCCGACCTGCATGCGGCCGAGCAGCGACGTGCGCGTGCGGATGCGCGGGTTGCCGGTCACCGCGCCGACGCCCGGATCGGTCAGGAAGTGCTCGAGCATCCAGCCGATCGCGTCGTGCGCGAGCAGCGCGTCGCCGTCGATGCACAGCAGGTATTCCGCGTTGGATACCGCGGCCGCGGTCGTGAGACCGACCGCCTTGCCCTCGTTGCGCGCATGATGGATCACGAGCAGCCTGGGGATCTCGACGGCCAGCTCGTTGAGGATGTCGCCGGTGCGATCCTTGCTGCCGTCGTTGACCGCGATGATGTCGTAGTTCGGATACTGCATCCCGTTCAGATGGGTGATCACGCTGCGCGCGTTCGCGGCTTCGTTGAAGCAGGGCACGACGATCGAGACCTTCGGGATGCCGCTCGACGCGATCGTGCGCATCGACAGCTCGCGGCCCTCCTCGAGCAGGAAGTAGTGCACGACACCGCCGATCATCCACAGATACGACATGAAGAACGGATAGTAGAAGACGAAATCCTGCAGGCGCTGGATGAGGCTGTGGGTGTTCATGGCGTCTTGGTTCCCGGCGATTGCTGCATCTGCATCAGCGCGTTGATCGAGGTGGGGTCGAGGCGCGACTTCAGCGACATCACGTCACGCATCGCGTCGAGCTCCGGCTGGCCGTTCAGGAAGTTGTCGGGGTAGTAGCCGAAATTCACGGCGCCCTCGCTGCGCAGCCGCCGCATCTGCGCAAGCAGCGTGCTGGCCGGCACGTCCTTGTGCGCGTGCCAGTCGTACGACTGCAGTTCGAACACGGTGCGCTGCAGCCCGCGCTGCTTCGTGCGCACCGCCTTCACGAGCTGGTCCAGCCAGCCTTCCGGGTCCTTCGCCTGCTCCATGTACGGCATCGCCATCAGCGCGACGTAGTCGTAGGCCGCGAGGAAATCGTCGTAGTTCTGTGCATACCACGCTTCCGATTCGGGCTTGAGCACCGGCATCGCGAAGATGTTGCGCGCGGTCAGCACGTCGCCGACGTTCTGGTGGGCCAGCACGATCTGGGCGAGCTGCCGCGTCATGTCGATCAGGTAGCGCGTCTTCTGCCGCGTCCAGCGCTTCATCAGGTCGGGACTCTCGCGGATCTTGCCGACGTCGGCCGGCAGCCCCCATTGCGAATAGGTGCGCAGCGCATGCCGGCCCGCATCCTCGTAGTCGTCGAGCACGGCGTCGTCGCTGAACAGGATGCCGCTGAACGACGCGTGCTTGCTGAGATCCTCGTAGATCTGCTGGATCATCAGCCGCGCATCGGGGTCGAACGGGCTCAGCCGGAACACGCGCGTGCCGTTCTCGCGCGCCGGCGCGCCGCCGTATGCGCTGACGGCCTCGAGCGCGCGCTGCTTGTCGGCCGGCGGCCGGAACGCGAGCACCGGCATCCATGCGTACACCTGCACGTTGGAGCGCGTATTGAGCTGCCACGCGGCACGCGAGAACAGGTCGGAGCGCATCGGCAGGTGCCGGTTCGGGAAGTACACCGCTTCGGCCACGCCCGTCCCCTTCGGGTCCGCATACGCCTGCAGGTACACCGATTTCGGCTGCATCCGGTAGATGCGCTCGATCAGCTTGCCGAGATTCGCTTCCTGCCGCGCGGGATCGGGGTCGTAGACCTGGTCGAGATCCACCTGCACGGTGCGCTCGGGCACGTCGACGTCGCCGCGATTGGACGCCGGCTCGCGCATCGAGCGCTCGAACCCGCCGATATCGACGTCGTACATCATCAGGATCCGTCTCAGCCGGTCGAGCGGCACGTCCGGCGTATTCGGGCCGGCATCGAGGCTGAACTGGATGTCCATGCCGAGCGATGTCGATATCTGGCGCACGGGCTGGTTTTCCGCGCCGTATGGCCACACCATCGAGCGTGCGACGAGACCGGTGCGTTCGCGGATCTGCCGCACGCAAGTCTGCAGGTCGTCGTGCACGCGTGCATGGAATTCGGCGTCGGTTTCATAGCGTTTCTGGTCTTGCAGGTAGAGATGCGACGTGGTCGCCGGCAATTCGTTGCCTTGCGGATTCGCGATCGCGCCATGATGGAGGTTGTGAGTGTGGCAGCCGAGTTCGACGAATTCCGACTGGCCGAGCTTCTTCACCTCGTCCCATGACAGGAAGTAGTCGCGCGGCACCTGAACCTTGTCGCTGATGCGGATCGGCGTATCCGCCGGTGTGTCGATCCACGCGGTGACGAGGCCCATCACGGCCGGATACTTGAAGCGCTCGAGCAGCGGCAGCACTTTCGTGTAGTGGCTGCGGAAGCCGTCGTCGAACGTGAGCAGCACCGAGCGCGGCGGCAGCGGCTTGCCGCCGTGGCGCGACTCCTCGATCTGCTTGACCGTGATGGTGTGGTAGTTGTTGGTCTGCAGCCACGAGAAGATCGCGGTCAGCGTGCCGGTATCGACCGCGAACGGATCGACTATCGCCGTCGGCGACGAAAACGACGCCATCAGGTTGTCGCGCACGTCGTGCATGCAGATCACGCGAAACGTCTTGCCGTCGGCCGGATCGGACGGCGGCAGCAGGTCGATCATCCGGGCGTTGGTCACGCCCGGGAATAGCGAACAGGCGGCAAACGTGCCGAGGCATCCGCACATGAAGGTCCGTCTGGTTTGCATTCAGAGCTCCTTGCTAAAACGGCAGGTTGAGCGACAGGAAGCCGGTTTCGGAGCGCTCGCGCTGGCCGTCGTACGCGTGGCTGCTGATCTCGACGCCGTAGCTCAGCGTGATGTCGTGCTTGAACGTCCACGCGTGCTCGAGGCGCGCGCTCCACAGCGGGCTGGTGCCGAAGCCGCGCTCGTTGTACACGCCGCCGGACACCGACACGCGCTGTTGCAGCCCCATGTCGCCCTTCTTCCACAGCGTCAACTGATGCATGACGGTCGCGGCGGCCGCGTAATCGCGACCGGGGCTGAAGTAGGGCGCGTCGTGGCGCGTGTTGCTGTCGGTACCGAGATTCAGCGACACGTTCACGAGCTGGTTCGCGGACGTGTACACGCGCTGCGTGGCGGTCGCCGCGATCTCCTGGTGCAGGTTCGAATCGCTGTAGCGGCTCACGCCGTAGCTCAGCTTGACCTCGCGTCGGTCGTTCTGGCGATACACGACCTCGACGTTCGCGGAGCGGCCCCAGATGTGCGCGGCATACGCCTTCCACGGCAGCGAGTTGTCGTTGGTGTCGAGCCCGGCGCTGACCGTCCAGTAGTCGTTCAGCGCGTACGCGATCGTCCCGCGGCCGCCGGTTCGGCCGTCCGAGCCCATCGAGCGCGTGACTTCGCCCAGCACGGTGAGCGGCCCATGCCGGTAGTCGCCGCCGATGCCCGTGCGCGTGCGGCTGAGGTGGCCGCCGTCGGTCTGCGCGAAACCGTAGAACGTGTGCGAAAACACGCGCCAGTTGTCGCCGAACGGTTGCGAATACACATAGCTGTCCGACGTGAAGCTGTTGTCGGCCAGTGCGCTGTTGCCGTGCTCGAAGCTCAGGTCGGTCGTGAACACCGGGCTGCGGTATGCGTTGTAGTCGCGTTTGAAGCCGCGCACGGCGCCGCTATCGGGGAACGTGTTGCCCAGCGTCTGATCGACGGTCTTCGCGGTCGCGTAGTCGTCCGAGGTGAGCGACGCGCGACCGAGGCCCGCGAGCATCTCGACGCTGTCCGGGTGATCGGTCAGCGACGCGCGATACATCGAGATCGCCTGGCGCGGATGTGACTGGCCCGACACCGCGTCGGCGTGCGCGGCGCGGATCTCCGCGTTGAACGGTACCTGTTTCTCGAGCTGCTCGAGCGCGGTGATCCCTTCGTTGACGTGACCCGTGAAGATCAGGTACTGCGCACGCAGCCGGTAGTAGCGCAGGTAGTCGCTTTCTCCCGGACCGACGTTGGTCACTTGCTTGGCCGGCGGCAGCGACTTCTCCATCTCGTCGAGCACCTGCTTCGCTTGCGCCGCGCGGCTCTGGTCGACGTACGACCAGAACAATCCTTCCTGCAGTTCGATCGGACGCGTGCGGGAGCCGTACTGGAAGCCGCGGGTCGCGCGATCGGTCGGCGACGCGGTGGCTTGCTGCAGCGCGCGGGCGTACACGGCGTTCGCCTTGGCCGGTTCGCTCAGATACAGGTATGCGTCGCCGACGGCCGCCAGCGCGTCGATCGAGATTTCCGCGTTGGACGGAATCGTCTCGAACGTCGCGACGGCCGTTTTCATGTCGCCGCGTGCCGCGAGGGCGACTACCCGGTCGCCCGCGAGTGCGGTGCGGACCGGCGTGTACTCCGGCGTGGCCGGCATCCGCTTGTCGAGGTCGTCGGCCGCATGCAGCGCGCTGTCGATTCCGTCGAAGCGGTCCGCACTCGTCATCGAACGCGACTTGTCGCGTCCGCCGCGCACCTGCTGGCGAATCGACAGTTCTTCCAGTTGCGCGATGTCGACGGCGGAGAAGGCATCGGGCCGGGCCTTCGCTTCGTCGAGCGCCTTGACCGCGCCGCCGCTCGCCGCGAGGCCGAACACGTCGTTGCGCACCGTCGGGACATCGGCCGTGCGGAGATTCGGCGCCTGCGCGTTCGGTACTTCGACGTCGGGTCCCTGCGATCGTTGGGTCGGCTCACCGGGGAGTTGCGCACCGGGTGACTGTGAAGTCGGTTGCTGGGACGACGGCGGTTGCGAGCCGGGCGTCCCGGTCGCGGGTGTGGGCGAATTCGGCATCGGCGTGCCGGATGCCTGCGCGGTGAGCGTCGGCGTCGTGGGCGTAGCCGGCGGTGCAGTGGTCGCGGTCTGGGCGAGCTGCTGCGGTGCATCGGACCTTCGCGCGCGTGGCGCAGACGTATCGGGCGGCGAGGTGTCGAATGCCTGGGCAAGCAGCATCGGTGTGTTCGACGCACGCGTGACCGCTGCAGGTGCATTCGACGACGTTGCCCCCGGCGCCGCGGCACTCGGCTGCGGAGCATCGGGATCCACGACGACCGTGGTCGGCATCGCCGGGTTCGATCCTTGTGCGATCTGCATCGACGCATCCGAGGCCCGAGCGATCGGCGTCGGCGCATGAGGGGGCTGCCCGGCCGAACCCTGGGCGGCCTGCATCGCCGCGCCCATCGGCTGCAGGTCGGGTGGCAGCGCATCCGGCGCGCCGCGGGATCCGGCGATTTCGCTCGTGCCGCGCGGGTCCGCGTCGCCTTCGCCGGCAAGGCAGGAGCCGGACGCGACGAGCAGGCACAGCAGCGGTGCATGCAGGAGGATCCGCCGATTCGACGGAGTGACGGTGGTGCATTGTTGTTGACGATTGTTGGCCACGGTGTGTCCTCACTTTGAAACGATCACATCGGTTGCACGCCCGACGACGCTCGTCGCCGGCCGTCGTACCACCGGGCAGCGATGCCCGGTGCCCTCCGACCGGTTCACAGGCGGTTGCGGATCGCTTGTCCGAGCAGCGCGCGCGATTCGCTGTTCTTCGGGTCGATGGCGAGTGCGCGGCTCGCGTTTTGTTCTACACAGCTCCATTCGTCGATCTGTGCGCACCAGCGCGCCTTGGCCAGAGCGCGGGCGCCTTCCAGTTCATCGTGCGTGACGCTGGCTGCCTCCATGTGCGACGTGCCGGCGAGATACGATTGCGGTTGCTGTCTCGGCACGGGGTCGGGGTGTTTTCTCGTGCGCGCCAGCGCCTGCGAACGTGACGTCCGATGCGCATCGCCGGGGCGCGCCGTACGACTGCCGGCCGACGCGGCGTGCGGGTCGGCCGCGAGCTTCGTCGCGGGCACATGTGCGCGGCGCGTGTGTTTCGTGTCGGAATGGGCCGTCGCAAGCGGCGGCGCGGCCGGTTCGGCGGCGGCCGACATCGCGGGCGCAGCCGATGCAGATGGCGGAACCGGCGGGGCCTGCGCGACCGTCGACGTCGAACCGGCCGGCGCCGCTGCACGGGACGCGCCGCCCGTCGCCGCGACGATGAACTCGCGGTACTTGCCGACGGCGTTGCCGATCACGCCGGCGACATCGTGCGTCACGCTCGCATGGCCGACCCTCGCGTCTCGCTCGACATACGCGAAAGCACCGAAGATCGCGGCAAACGCGGCGATGCTGAGCGCCGCATTCTTTCCCGGACCCCACGAGGGTTTCGGTTGGCGGGCGGGCGAGTCGTCCGGTCGTTCTGCACGGGGCATTCAAGACTCCTTGATTCGATGCGTTCCACGAATGACGTGATCGATGCGGGGCGGCGCGACGTTCACCATCGCAACTGCGTCGTGAGCGTCCCGGTCTCGACGATCGCGAACTGGGTGGCGCCCTGGTAGGTTCCTTCGACCCGATAGCTCGCATCCGGCACGCTGAACAGGCAGCGCGATCCCGATGCATTGAATTCGACGAGCACGCGCCCGTGCCGGCGCAGGCGCACCTGTACGTTGGAGAGCGGCTGCCCGGTGCTCCCGGACAAGAAAGACACGCCGAGGTTGTACGGGCGGCCGTCCGGGGGAAGCGGCGCGGTACCGTCGATTCGCGCATCGCCGCAGATATACGAAATCATGTACCGGTTTGCCCCCGGCCCGGACGCCGGCGACGAGGCCGCCGGTGTCTGGGCCATGGCGTTCATGCAGAGCACGGAGAGCGCGACGCTCAGGAAAGGGCGAGCATGCTGTTGAAGCGAGGGTGACATTTCCATCTCCCGTTCGGAGTCGATGACGCGCATCGATTCCGAGTCGAATTTGCCAACGTTCTTTTGCGACACGCTATTGATACACGATGGTTTTTGAACCAACAACCGCGTGTGGCCCGAATGGGACGAGGGTGAAAGATCCTATTTAAATAGGATAAGGAGGGATTGGTGAGGATCGCTTAATGCAGAATAAAGTCGATATTGCCGAACATGAAAATTGCTCATCGGTAGCGATGATCGAGCACGCTTTGAATCACATCGGAGGTATCGACGTTCGTGCCGAAAAATAACGACTGAGAAAAGAAACTATTGCGCCTGTGTTCGACGCGAAGCAATCAAAATCGGGATACAGATCGCACATCATGAAATGAGGGTGCGACGTTTTTAGGCATTCCGACAGTTACAGGTAAATCGAAACTTGTGTAACAAGGTATTTCTGCCCGGAAAAGCGGGCTGAATGTTCTTACCTGATACGGAAAACAGTAAAAAATACGACATGAATACGCAAACGTTTGCGTTTTATCGAGATCGATTACAGACGGGGAGCGGTTTCACGGAGTGGGACGGGATGATCGATTGCAGTTTGAAAGAACGCCCATGCGCGCCGTGGATGTCCACGGCGCGAACGCTCGGTCAGCGGCTGCCGCCCGCGCTTCGCCGCGCGCTGCGCATGGCCGGCGCGGCCGCCTCTTCATGGCCGATCGCACCGTCGATCGCCGTGCGCGGCCGGTTCATGATGTAGGCCCACAGCTGCTCGGCCGCGAGCCCGCGCTTGCGCGCCGATCGGTACAGGCGGATTTCGAGTTCGGTGATCCAGTCGCCCGTGCCCGCGCACACGAGCGTGCCGTCCGCGAGCTCCTTCGCGACGCAGCTTTCCGGCAGCCAGCCGATGCCGTGCCCTGCCACGACCATGCCCTTCAGCGCTTCGGACATGTGCGTCTCGAAACACCGGTGCAGGACATACGGTTCGGTCGCATTCAGCAGCAGCATCTCGACGATGTTGCCGAGAAAGGCGCCCGACGAATAGGCGAGCAGCGGCAGCGGCGCGTCGGGCGTGCCGGGCAGCTGGAATACCGGCTTGCCGCGCGCGTCGGGCGACGACACGGGCAGGATCCGCTCGACGCCGAGGCTGACGAACGGGAAGTGGTTCGGGTCGAGCACGATCGGCAACTGCGGATGGTGATAGCCGAGCAGCAGGTCGCATTCGCCTTCGACCAGTTGCTGCACGCCTTCCGGCACGTTCACCGCGTTGACGCGCGCGGTCACGTGGCCGACCTCGTCGTTGAGCTGCTTGAGCCATTCGGGAAACAGCGTGAACACGAGCGTATGCGCGACGGCGAAGCGCACGACCTGGTCGCTCGCCGCGAACTGGTCATAACCGTTCACGAGATTGCGCGCCGCATACATGCTGCGCAGGATGTCCGCGGCGAGCCCGCGGAACATCTGGCCGGCGGGCGTCAGCGCGATCGGATTGATGCTCCGGTCCACCAGCTTCGCGTCCATCCAGGTTTCGAGGGCGGCGATTCGCCTGCTGAACGCCGACTGCGTCAGGTGCCGGTGACGCGCGGCCCGGGAAAAGCTCTTGGTATCCGCAAGGCTCAGGAAATCTTCCAGCCACTTTGCTTCCATTTCGATCTTCGCTTTTTATAGTCGGGCGCCGGAAAGGCGGCGCCGTCCGCTGCACCAACGTTCTAGCGTACCGCGCCTCGCGCCGCTCGGGCCGATGTTTTTTTTCGATGGGTGTCAGTCGAAATATGCATGAGCATTGTCGGCGGGATTACGGCTACATAGCGTTGAGGGGCCGCACTGGTTAACCGGACAGTTCACCGCGTCGGACTGTTCCGGCCGGCCGGGACGGCACTTCCCCAGGGCCGGCTGCGCCGTGTGCGTGCCGGCCCGCCCGTTCATGGCCATTTCGGGGCCCGGGCTCGCGGCTTTTGGTGCAGTGCAGATTGCACATACGTGACACGCGGGAGAACTATGTTCGCTGGACGCGGCGCAGCATCGGCCGTGCGCGTTCGCGGCGCACCGCAAGCGCCCGTTGCGGCGCGCGTTGCACCGTTGTGGTGCGCAATGCCGCGCGGGCATGCCTGGGCGGCGCAAAAACAGGGGGATATCGAGGGGATCGAGCAAGGCACGTTCCTTGCAAAGCATTCAGTACGCCGGTCCGGCATGCGCAATGCCGGGAAAACGATCGATGGAGAAAAGATCGATGAAGCCATTCGATGAAATGCTGCAATCCGGCGACATGGTAAGGGCGCCTTACGCGCGCCTGAAGCAATGGCTCGACACGCAGAACCCTGCGAGCCTCGCCCAGAAGGCCCACGACGCGGAAGGCGTGTTCCGCAAGACGGGCATCACGTTCGCCGTCTATGGCGACGCGGAGGCTGCCGAACGGCTGATTCCGTTCGACATCGTCCCGCGCATCATCTCGGGGGCGGAATGGAGCCGGCTGTCGCTCGGCATCGAGCAGCGCGTGATGGCGCTGAACGCGTTCCTCGACGACATCTACCACCGCCAGGAAATCGTGCGCGCGGGCATCGTGCCGAAGCACCTGATCGCGCACAACGAGGCGTTCATCCCCGAGATGATCGACTTCCGGCCGCCCGGCAACGTTTACACGCACATCATCGGCGTCGACATCGTGCGCACCGGCGAGAATGCGTTCTACGTGCTGGAAGACAACGCGCGCACGCCGTCCGGCGTGTCGTACATGCTGGAAAACCGCGAGACGATGATGCAGCTCTTCCCCGAGCTGTTCCAGCAGGTGAAGGTGCGCCCCGTCGAAACCTATCCGCAGATGCTGCGCCAGTCGCTCGCGGCCGTTTGCCCGCCGGGCGGCAACGCCGACAATCCGACCATCGCGGTGCTCACGCCCGGCATCCACAATTCGGCGTACTACGAACATTCGTTCCTCGCCGACCAGATGGGCGTGCACCTCGTCGAGGGCAGCGACCTGCAGGTGATCGACGGCCGCGTCGCGATGCGCACGACCGAAGGCTTCCGCCCGATCGACGTGCTGTACCGCCGCGTCGACGACGCGTTCCTCGATCCGCTCACGTTTCGCCCGGATTCGGTGCTCGGCGTGGCGGGCATCATGGACGTGTACCGCGCGGGCAACATCACGATCGCGAATGCGCCCGGCACCGGCATCGCCGACGACAAGGCGATCTACTCGTACATGCCGGAGATCGTCGAGTTCTACACGGGCCGCAAGGCGCTGCTGGAGAACGTGCCGACCTGGCGCTGCGGCGAGGCCGACAGCCTGAAGTACGTGCTCGAGCATCTCGACGAACTGGTCGTGAAGGAGGTGCACGGCTCGGGCGGCTACGGGATGCTGGTCGGGCCGTGCGCGTCGAAGGCCGAACTCGAGGCGTTTTCCGCGAAGCTGCGTGCACGTCCCGCGAACTACATCGCGCAACCGACGCTCGCGCTGTCCACCACGCCGATCCTGACCGACGCCGGCCTCGCGCCGCGCCACGTCGACCTGCGTCCGTTCGTGCTGGTGTCGGACCGCATCCGCATCACGCCGGGCGGGCTCACGCGCGTCGCGCTGAAGGAAGGATCGCTCGTCGTCAACTCGAGCCAGGGCGGCGGCACCAAGGACACCTGGGTGCTGGCCGACTGAGCCGGGCACGACCGCGCGCGCCGGAGCCGGCGCGCGAACCGAACGAAGACGGAGTGGACACGAGATGCTTCTGGGACGTACTGCAAGCGGTCTCTTCTGGATGTACCGCTATATCGAGCGCGCGGAGAACATCGCGCGCATCGTCGACGCCGGGCTGCGGATGGCGCTCACGCGCACGGCCGACGCGCCGGCCGAATGGTCGTCGGTGCTCGTCAGCTCGGGCGCGGACGACGGCTACCGGCAGAAATACGACGCGTATGCGGCCGATACCGTGACCGACTATCTGCTGCGCGACCGCGACAATCCGTCGAGCGTGCTGTCGTGCATCGAGGCGGCGCGCTCGAACGCGCGGATGGTGCGTACGGCGCTCACGCGCGAGGCGTGGGAAAGCGTGAACGGCGCGTGGCTCGCGCTGCGCCGCGCGCTGGCGCAGCCGGTGCCGGAAAGCGAGCTGCCGGCCGTGCTCGACGAAGTGAAGCGCGAAACCGCGCTGATTCTCGGCAGCTTCTACAGCACGATGCTGCGCAACGAGATCTTCGATTTCGCGCAGATCGGCGCGTTCATCGAACGCGCGGACAACACCGCGCGGATCATCGACGTGAAATATCACCTGCTGCTGCCGTCGGTATCGCACGTCGGCACGATTCTCGACAACTACCAATGGGAGACGATCCTGCGCTGCGTGGCCGCGCACCGTTCGTACCGCTGGGTGTACGACGTGCAGTACAAGCCGATGAACATTGCCGACTATCTGATCCTGAACGGCCGCATGCCGCGTTCGCTGCGCTATTGCTACGGGCGCGTCGTGTCGAGCCTGAACCTGCTCGCGAAGGATTACGGCGTGACACACCCGTGTCACGACACGGCCACGAAGATCCTGCAAATGCTGTCCGATACCTCGGTCGAGCGGATCTTCAAGAGCGGCCTGCACGAGTTCCTGACCGACTTCATCGGCCGCAACAACAGCCTCGGGCTCGAAATCGCCCAGGCTTACAACTTCGACTGAGGCTTGCCATGCGACTCGCCATCCGACACATTTCGCGTTACCAGTTCGACGATCAGGCCACCCACGCACTGCAACGGTTGCGGCTGCGCCCGCAGTCGGGCCCCGGGCAAACGGTGCGCGCGTGGCAGGTCACGATCGACGGCGTCGAGCCGACGCTGTCTTACGCCGACGGGCTCGGCAACCGGATCGACCTCGTGCGCCACGATCGCGGCGCGAAGGCGGAGATCGTCGTCGTGGCGGCCGGCGTCGTCGAGACGCAGGACCGCGCGGGCATTCTCGGGCATTCCGAAGGCTATGCGCCGCCGTGGGTCTTCGAGCGCGAGACCGCGCTCACGAAGGCGGGCGACACCGTGCGCGCGCTGACCGACGCGCTGCCCATCGAGCCGCTCGGACTGGACGCATTGCACTGGCTGATGACGGAAGTGCACGGCCGCATCGCGTACGCGCCGAACCTGGCCGCCGACGCCGCCGTCGATGCGGAAACCGCGCTGCAAAGCGGAGAGGGCACGAGCCGCGACCATGCACACGCGTTCATCGCGGCCGCACGCGTGCTGAAGATCCCCGCGCGCTACATCTCGGGCTACGTGCTGGCCGACAGCGCGATGCAGCGCATCGCCGATGCGAAACAGCATGCGGGCGACGTCGAGGACGAGGCAGCGCTCGCGCTGCAGAGCGGCGACGGCATGCAGCAGGCGCTCGGCGCGTCGCATGCCATGCAATCGCAGTCGCAATCGCAATCGCAGGGGCAATCGCAGTCGCAATCGCAGGGGCAGTCGCAGGCGGCGCTCGGCGCGCAGCCGCAAGCCGCCACGCTGACGCAGCAGCCGGCCGGCCATGCATGGGCCGAGGCCTACGTCGAAGGGCTCGGCTGGGTCGGCTTCGACCCGTTCATGAACCGTTGTCCGGACGAACGCTACGTGCGCATCGCGGTCGGCCTCGACCATCGCGACGCGCAGCCGGTGACGGGGCTCGGCGCGACGGCCGTCGGCGTCGAGATCAGCGTCGTGCAGACGCCGGAATTCGTCTGACCCGGCGCGCGTTTTCGCCGAATCCGCCATGCCGGGCCGCCGCGTCGAAAGCGACGCGGCGTGCCCGGCCGGCCCAACCCGACTCGAGCTCCCATGTCCATCCACGTCGCGCTGCATCACACCACCCGCTATCGCTACGACCGGCTCGTCAACCTCGGCCCGCAGGTCGTGCGGCTGCGGCCCGCGCCGCATTGCCGGACGCCGATCCTCGCGTATTCGATGACGGTCGAGCCCGCGCAGCACTTCGTCAACTGGCAGCAGGACCCGTTCTCGAACTATCTCGGGCGACTCGTGTTTCCGGAGCGCACCGACTACTTCGAGATCACGATCGATCTCGTCGCCGAGATGTCGGTGTACAACCCGTTCGACTTCTTCCTCGAGGCGAGCGCGGACCAATATCCGTTCAGCTATGACGACGCGCTGAAGACCGAGCTCGCGCCGTATCTCGCGTGCGATCCGCAGACGAGCGCCGCGCCGCTGTTTCGCGCGTATCTCGACGGCGTGGACCGCACGCCGGCCGGCACCGTGGACTTCCTCGTCGCGCTGAACCAGCAGCTTCAGCACGACATCGGCTATCTCGTGCGGATGGAGCCGGGCGTGCAGACGCCCGCGCAGACACTCGAACTCGCGTCCGGCTCGTGCCGCGACAGCGCGTGGCTGCTCGTGCAGTTGTGCCGCCATCTCGGCATCGCCGCGCGCTTCGTGTCGGGCTACCTGATTCAGCTCACCCCCGACGTGAAATCGCTCGACGGCCCGAGCGGCACGTCGGTCGATTTCACCGACCTGCACGCGTGGTGCGAGGTCTACCTGCCGGGCGCCGGCTGGATCGGCTTCGATCCGACGTCAGGCCTGCTCGCCGGCGAAGGGCATATTCCGCTCGCGTGCACGCCGCAGCCGACGAGCGCCGCGCCGGTGGAAGGGCTGATCGACGAGTGCGAGGTGTCGTTCGAGCACGAGATGAGCGTGACGCGCGTGTACGAGTCGCCGCGCGTGACGAAGCCGTACACGGAATCGCAGTGGGATGCCGTGCTGGCGCTCGGCACGCAGGTCGACGGCGCATTGGCCGCCGGCGACGTGCGGCTCACGCAGGGCGGCGAGCCGACCTTCGTGTCGATCGACGATCGCGACGGCGCCGAGTGGAACACCGATGCGCTCGGCCCGACCAAGCGCGGCTTCGCGACCGAACTCGTGCAGCGGCTGCGCGCCGAATACGGCGACGGCGGCTTCCTGCATTTCGGGCAGGGCAAGTGGTACCCGGGCGAGCAATTGCCGCGCTGGGCGCTGTCGATCTTCTGGCGCGCGGACGGCCAGCCCGTGTGGCACGATCCGTCGCTGTTCGCCGACGAACGCGAGCCGTCGTCGTACACCACCGACGACGCGAAGCGTTTCATCCATGCGCTTGCCGCGCGGCTGAACCTGAGCGGCGAATTCATCCAGCCCGGCTACGAGGACGTCTGGTACTACCTGTGGCGCGAGCGTCGGCTGCCCGTCAACGTCGATCCGTTCGACGCGCGCCTCGACGACGAGCTCGAACGCGCGCGGCTGCGCAAGGTGTTCGAGCAGCAGCTCGACAGCGTGGTCGGCTACGTGCTGCCGGTCAAGTGCACGGATGACGAGTCGGACCGCGATCGGTCGGGCCTCGACGGGCCGCGCTGGCAGACGGGCCCGTGGTTCTTCCGCGACGAGCGGATGTACCTCGTGCCGGGCGATTCGCCGATGGGCTATCGGCTGCCGCTCGATTCGCTGCCATGGGCGGCCCGCGCCGACCATCCGTACCTCGTCGATCGCGATCCGTTCGCGCCGCGCGACGCGCTGCCGGAAGCCGCGGCCATCCGCGCGCGCTATACCGGCCCGGCCGACGCGCCGCGCTACCTGTCCGGCGTGCATCGCGAAGCGTCCGCGCAGACCGTGATGCAGTGGCGTGCCGATGACGCGGCCGCGAGCGGCCGATCAGGCACCGCGGACCCGCATCGCCAGCCCGAGCGCTTCGAATCGGCCGCGTGGATCACGCGCACCGCGCTGTGCGTCGAGGTGCGAAACGGCATCCTGTACCTGTTCATGCCGCCGCTCGCCGCGCTCGAGGATTATCTCGACCTGCTCGGCGCGATCGAGCTGACCGCGCACGCACGCGGCGTGAAGCTCGTGCTCGAAGGCTACCCGCCGCCGCGCGACGCACGACTGAAGCTGCTGCAGGTGACGCCCGATCCCGGCGTGATAGAGGTGAACATCCATCCGGCCGCGAGCTTCGACGAACTCGTCGACCACACCGAATTCCTGTACGACGCCGCATGGCAAACGCGGCTGTGCAGCGAGAAGTTCATGGTCGACGGGCGGCACGTCGGCACCGGCGGCGGCAACCACTTCGTGCTCGGCGGCGCGACGCCGGCCGACAGCCCGTTCCTGCGTCGCCCGGATCTGCTCGCGAGCCTGATCGCGTACTGGCACAACCATCCGTCGCTGTCGTACCTGTTCTCGGGGCTGTTCATCGGGCCGACGAGCCAGGCACCGCGTGTCGACGAGGCGCGCAACGACCAGCTCTACGAGCTCGACATCGCGTTCGCGGAGATCCAGCGCAACAAGCTGCTCTACGGGCAGGACATGCCGCCATGGCTCGTCGACCGCGTGCTGCGCAACCTGCTGATCGACGTGACGGGCAACACGCACCGCAGCGAGTTCTGCATTGACAAGCTGTATTCGCCCGATTCGTCCACCGGCCGGCTCGGCCTGCTCGAACTGCGCGCGTTCGAGATGCCGCCGCATGCACGAATGAGCATCGTGCAGCAACTGCTGCTGCGCGCGCTGGTCGCGCGCTTCTGGGCGGCGCCGTACACGACGCCGCTCACGCGCTGGGGCACCGCGCTGCACGACCGGTTCATGCTGCCGGAATTTCTCCGGATGGATTTCGACGACGTGCTGGCCGAGCTGCGCGACGCCGGTTTCGCGTTCGATCCGGCGTGGTTCGCGCCGCACTTCGAATTCCGCTTCCCGCTGTTCGGGCAGATCGCGGTGAACGGGATGCAACTGTCGCTGCGCGGCGCATTGGAGCCGTGGCACGTGATGGGCGAGGAGGGCGCGCCCGGCGGCACGGTGCGCTACGTCGATTCGTCGGTCGAACGGCTCGAAGTGCGCGTGACGGGGCTGAACGACAACCGGCACGTCGTGACCGTCAACGGCCGCGCGCTGCCGCTACAGCCGACCGGCACCGTCGGCGAGTACGTCGCGGGCGTGCGCTACAAGGCGTGGGCGCCGCCGTCTGCGCTGCACCCGACCATCGGCGTGCATGCGCCGCTCACGTTCGACGTCGTCGATACGTGGCTGCAGCGCTCGCTCGGCGGCTGCCGGTATCACGTCGCGCATCCGGGCGGGCGCAACTACGCGACGTTCCCGGTCAATGCGTACGAAGCCGAGAGCCGCCGGCTCGCGCGCTTCGTCGAGATCGGGCACACGCCGGGGCGGATGGATGTCGCGGCTGCCGCGCCGAGCCGCGAATTCCCGTTCACGCTCGACTTGCGGCGGCCGTGATCGATCGATGACAGGGCGGACGACGATGCGGGGTTTCCGACCTCCCGGCGGCCGCGCCGGAATGCTAGGATGCGGGCAGATCGCGGCCGCGCGCCGCGGTAGCTTGCCGCCGGTGCGGCGGCGCGCATGCGCGGCTGCATCCTGACGACGGAACGACATCGTGCCGCCCATTGACATCGATCATCTCGCCGCCCTCGACGCGATGCCCACGCTCTTCGATTCCGGCGCTCAGCCGGACGCCGCCGAACTGGCCGCCGCGCTCGCGGCACCGGCGGCCGCCGGCCGTTACGACGAACTGCGCGGCAGCGCGGCCGGCCTGAACGCGCCTGCGCTTGCGCCCGCGTGGCGCAGCTTCTTCACGTCGATCGGCAGCGACGGCGTGGCCGACCTCGACCGCCGCGCCGACGCGCTGCATCGGCGCATGCGCGAGAACGGCCTGTTCTACCAGTTGCACGAGCAGCGCGCCGGCGACGGCGCGGTCGGCCCGTGGTCGCTCGACCTGCTGCCGCTGATCGTCACGCCCGAGGACTGGGTCGCGATCGAGCGCGGCGTGCTGCAACGCGTGCGACTGCTCAACGCGACGCTGGCCGACCTGTACGGGCCGCAGACGATCCTGCAGCGCGGGTTGCTGCCGCCAGCGCTCGTCACCGGCCACTCCGGCTACCTGCGCGCGATGCGCGGCGCGCGCGTGCCGGGCGATACGTGGTTGCACGTCGTCGCGTTCGATCTCGCGCGCGGCCCCGACGGCCAGTGGCGGATCGTCGCGCAACACACGCAGGGTGCGGCCGGGCTCGGCTACCTGCTCGAGAACCGGCTGATCGTGTCGCGGCTCTTTCCGCGCGGGTTTCGCGGGCTGCGCGTGCAGCGGCTCGCGTCCGCTTACCGTGCACTGCTGCAGAGCATGCAGTCGCTCAGTCCCGCCGCGAAGAATTCGCGGATCGTGCTGCTGACGCCGGGGCCGCACAGCGCGACCTATTTCGAGCACGCGTATCTCGCGCGCTATCTCGGCCTCACGCTCGTCGAAGGAGGCGACCTGACCGCGCGCGACAACCGCGTGTTCCTGAAGACGCTGAGCGGGCTCGAGCCGGTGCACGGCATCCTGCGGCGCGTCGACGATGCGTGGCTCGATCCGCTCGAACTGCGGCCCGATTCGATGCTCGGCGTGCCGGGGCTGTTGCAGGCCGTGCGCGCGGGCAACGTGTTGCTTGCGAACGCGCCGGGCTCGGGCTTCCTCGAATCGCCGGCGATGCTCGGCTTCATGCCGCGTCTCGCGGAAGGCTTGCTCGGCGAAACGCTGACGCTGCCGGCCGTGCATTCGTGGTGGTGCGGCGAGGCGGCCGCGTGCGACGACGCGCTGCCGCAGCTCGCGCGCGGCATCGTCAAGGCATCCTATCCACCCGACGTGCAGGATGGCGGTGCATTCGAACCGGTGATCGGCGCGCGGCTCACGCAGGCGCAACTGGCGGAATGGCGCGCGCGGATTCTCGCTCGGCCCGAACATTACACGGTGCAGGCGGATCTCCCGCTGTCGCAGGCGCCGACCTGGCCGCGAGCCGATGCGCCCGACGGCAACGGCAGCGCGCGCATCGTACCGAAGCCGCTGCTGCTGCGCGTCTTCGCGCTTGCCGACGGCGCGCAGCGCTGGCGGCTGCTGCCGGGCGGGCTATCGCGGGTCGGTACGCGCGACACGCTGTTCAACGCGCCGATGCCGCGCGGCGGCAGCACCGTCGATACGTGGGTGATGACCGAGGGCATCGTCGATTCGACGACGCTGCTGCAGACGCACCTCGGCCCCGACGACCTCGTCGAGCGGCCGCGCGCGATCGCGAGCCGCGCGGCCGAGAACCTGTTCTGGCTCGGCCGCTACACCGAGCGCGCGACCAATCTGATGCGCCTGGCGCGTGCCGCGCTCGAACGGCTGCGCGGCGAAGACGACGTCGACAGCCCCGCGCATCTGGAACTGCTCGACACGCTGTGCCGCGACACCGGGCTGATCGCGGCCGACGCGCCGCACGCCGTCGATGCGCCGCGCGCGTTCCAGCATGAGCTGGCGACGTCGCTGACGCGCGGCGCCGACCGCACGTCGGGGATCGCGTCGTGCCTGTTCGGTATGCGCGGCGCGGCTGCCGCGATTCGTGAACGGCTGTCGAGCGATCAGTGGCGGCTGATCGACGACGCGACGCAACTGTTCGCGGACAGCGCAGGGCAACCGGAGGCGGAGGAGCAAATCGGCAACGAGGCGCTGCAACTGCTGGAACGCGTCGGCCTGCTGCTCGGCGCGATCACCGGCGCGCAGACCGACAACATGACGCGCGACGACGGCTGGCGATTGCTGTCGATCGGCCGGCAGATCGACCGGCTCGACTTCCTGTGCAGCGTGCTGAAGTTCGCGTTCGACGAAGGCGCCGTGCATCGGCAGGACGGCTTCGAACTCGTGCTGGAACTGTTCGACAGCACGATCACGTTCCGCTCGCGGTTCCAGCGCGGCTTCGACGTCGCGCCGCTGCTGTCGCTCGTCGTGCTCGATACCGACAACCCCCGCTCGCTCGGCTGGGTCGTGCAGGCGCTGCGCGGACGGCTGACGAAGGTCGAGCGCGGCGAAGGCTATGCGCTGTCCGAGCTGGCCGAGACGGTTCCGGACATCCCCGCGTGGTCGTTGCACGAGCTGTGCGAGACCGCCGAAGGCGGTCGGCACGACAAGCTGCTTGCCGCGCTCGACACGACGGTGAAGGCGGTCTGGGAACTGTCGAACCGGATCGGCGAGCGCTATTTCAGCCACGTGCGCGAGGCGGGCAGGACGCTATGGTGACGACGAAGGGCGCGCCTAAAACCCCGGCCGGTTCCGGAACCGCACGGCAGGCACCGCCGTCGGCTCCGGCCGCAACGGATGCGCCGGCCGCCGTCACGCCGGGCCGGTTGCTGCGCGTCACGCACGACACCGAATACCGTTACGCGGCGCGCGTCGAATCCGCGCAGCATCAGGCACGCCTGCAACCGCTCGCGACGCCGCGCCAGCAGGTGCTGTCGTTCTCGCTCGACATCGAGCCCGCGCCGGAATCGGTCGGCACCGAACTCGATGCATTCGGCAATGCGCGCGCATCGTTCGCGCTGAACCTGCCGCACGACACGCTGCTGGTGCGCAGCCGCAGCACCGTGCGCGTGACGCCGCCCGTGTGGTCGCTCGGCGCGCGCGGCGAGCCGCCGCCTGCGATCGCGAACCCGGACGCCGCGCATGCCACCACATGGGAGGCCGTGCGCGACCGCCTGCGGTTCCGCGCGGGGCAGCCTTACGACCCGGCGAGCGAGTTCGTGTTCGCGTCGCCGCATGTGGCATGCGACTCCGAACTCGCCGCATACGCGGCCGCGAGCTTCACGCCGCAACGCCCGCTCGTGCAGGCTGCGTGGGACCTGATGCGGCGCGTGCATGCCGATTTCGCGTACACGCCGAACAGCACCGACATCACGACGTCGGCCCTCGACGCGTTGCGGTTGCGCAAGGGCGTCTGCCAGGATTTCGCGCACGTGATGATCGGCGCGCTGCGCTCGCTGGGGCTGGCCGCGCGGTACGTCAGCGGCTACCTGCTCACGCAGCCGCCGCCCGGCCAGCCGCGGCTGATCGGCGCCGACGCGTCGCATGCGTGGGTCGAGGTGTACGACCCGGCGTGGCCCGAGGACGGCGGCTGGCTGCAGCTCGATCCGACCAACGATCGTGCGCCGGGCGACGACTACGTGATGCTGTCCGTCGGCCGCGACTACGCGGACGTGACGCCGCTGCGCGGCGTGATCCGCGGCGGCGGGGCGGATCAGGAGCTGAAGGTCGGCGTGACGGTCGAGCCGCTCGATACGGTTTGAGGGGGCGCCGGGCGGGGCTCGCGCGCTTTAAGTCTTCGTTAATTCTGCACGCCTAGCATGGTGATGCCGGCGAACGTTCGGACCCCGGTCCGGCACGCCGGCGGCACGCGCGGGTGCGTCGACGTCACGGCGCCGCGCCGTCGCGCGTCGCCATTTCCACGCAACGGCGGCAGACCATGATCAAGCACTTCGACTACACGCTCGGCAACGAGACGATCGAGCTTTGTGCGAGCTTCGGCGCGGGCCCGGCGTTCCGCCGCGTGCTCGTGAGCCGCGCGGATTCGATGCAGACGCTGGTCGTGCTCGACGCGCGCGGGCTGTCGGGCCTGCTGAAGGTGGCGACCGAAGAGCCGGAAGGGTTGCTCGACGATGCGATCCGCAAGGTCGGTGACGAACAGCTCGTCGAGCAGGCGATCAGCGGCCGGACGATCGTCGAAGCCGCGTTGTGACCGGCGGCGCGTGCGTATGCCGGTAGGCCCGGCAGCACGTGCCGCGTCGCGTTGTTGCGCCGCTCAGGCCGCGAACCGGTCCGTCGCTGCGACCAGCGCTTCCAGAATCCCCGGCTCGTTGTACGCGTGCCCGGCGCCGGGCACGATTTCGAACGTCGCCCCTGGCCACGCCTTCGACAACTCCCATGCGGTACGTGCAGGCGTCGCGACGTCGTAGCGGCCCTGGACGATCACGCCCGGAATGCCGGCGAGACGATGTGCGTCGCGCAGCAACTGGCCTTCCTCGACGAAACCCTTGTTCACGAAGTAGTGGTTTTCGATCCGCGCGAACGCGAGCGCGTAGTGGCCGTCCGCGAAGTGCGCGGCGAGTGCGGGATCGGGCAGCAGCGTGATCGTGCGGCCTTCCCAGATGCTCCACGCGCGTGCGGCTTCGAGCTTCGCGGCTTCGTCGTCGCCGGTCAGCCGGCGATGGTAGGCAGCCATCAGGTCGCCGCGCTCGGCCTCCGGAATCGGAGCGAGGAAGTCTTCCCAGTGATCGGGGAACAGCCACGACGCGCCTTCCTGGTAGTACCACAGCAGTTCCGCGCGACGCATCGTGAAGATGCCGCGCACGATCAGCGCGCTCACGCGTTCGGGGTGGGTTTCCGCGTACGCGATCGCCAGCGCGCTGCCCCACGAGCCGCCGAACACCAGCCACTGTTCGGCGCCGACCATCTCGCGCAGGCGCTCGATATCGGCGACCAGATGCCACGTCGTGTTGTTCTCGAGGCTCGCATGCGGCGTCGAGCGCCCGCACCCGCGCTGATCGAACAGCAGGATGTCGTAGCGCTCGGGATCGAACAGGCGGCGATGGTCGGGGCCGCAGCCGGCACCGGGGCCGCCGTGCAGGAACACGGCGGGCTTGCCGGCCGGGTTGCCGCAGCGCTCCCAGTAGATGCGATGGCCGTCGCCGGTGTCGAGGTGGCCGTGGGCGTAGGGTTCGATCGGTGGATACACAGGCAGGCTCCGGGTAAGGGGCGACAGGAGACGGACGAAGCGCGGGCCGGAGGGCGGGCGAGGTACGGTGCCGCGAATGCTGCTGCGCCGCAAAATTCGTTGCGTGGGCATCGGACCGGCCGCCGCCGGGCAAGGCTTGTCATTATGCCCATTCGTCGCGCTTGACGTTGGCACGCTGTGGTGCAGCGTCGCGGGCGGTATTGGTCACGCGGATTTTTGAAGCAATTTCATTCCGATATTTTTCATACAAAATCCCGGCGGCAGGTCGGCGGGCCAATCGGGCGCCGGCCGACTCCCGTTTCTTTACCGTGCCAACGGAAACCAGCCGATGAACCATCGCGTCACGCAGTTGACCGGGTTGCGCGCCGTCGCGGTCGCGATGGTCGTCGTCGGTCATGCCGAGCATGTGCTGCCCGGCGGCTATACGGGCTGGTACGCGCCGTTGCGGCTGATCGCCGACGGCCGGCTCGGCGTGCTGATCTTCTTCGTGCTGAGCGGTTTCCTGATTACCAACGTGCTGCGCGCCGAGTTCGCGCGCACGGGCGGCATCGCGCTGACGTCGTTCTACGTGCGCCGCGCGTTGCGGATCTGGCCGGCCTGTTACGTGTATCTCGCGGCCGTTGCAATCGTGGCATTCGCCGGCTGGTTCGACGTCGATCGCCGGCAATGGCTCTATGCGGCGCTGCACCTGTGGAATTACTCGGCATGGTTCGGGCTGACCGGCGACAACGCGCTGCATCCGGACGGCGCGTGGTACCTCGGCCATTTCTGGTCGCTTGCGCTCGAGGAGCAGTTCTACTGGTTTTGGCCGCTGCTGTTCGTGTTCGGCATGCGCCGCGCCGGCACGCGCTGGCTGGCCGCGCTGATCCTGATCGTGCCGCTGGTGCGCGCCGTCACGTATTTCGCTGCGCCCGCGCTGCGCGGGCAGCTCGGGATGATGCTCCATACCGGTGTCGACCCGATCCTGATCGGCTGCTATGCGTCGCTCAACCGCGAACGGCTCGAGGCGTGGATCGGCTCGTGGCGCGGCGAGGCGCGCATCGTGACGGCGCTCGTCTTCGTCGTGCTGCTCGGAATGCCGCTTGCCGAACATCGGCTGGGCGGCTTCTGGAATGCGACGTACGGCGTGACGCTCGAAGCCGCGCTGATCGCGATCGTGATCGTCGTGCTGAATTTCCGCAGCGAGTTCTGGTGCGCGCGGTGGTTGCGTGCGCGGCCCGTCGTGTTCATCGGCACGATCTCGTTCAGCCTTTATCTGTGGCAGCAGCCGTTCGCGAACCCGGATTTGCCGGTCGCGCACGCATTTCCGCTCGGCATCGTGTGGGCGCTGCTGGCCGCGACCGCCAGCTATTTTCTCGTCGAAAAACCGTTCCTGCGGCTGAAGGACCGCTATTCGGCGCGCGAGGCGCGACGCGTGCGGGACGACGCGTTGCGGATGCCGGCGCCGACCGATGCGATCGGGCCGAAGGTTGTGGAGTAGGTGGGCGGAGTGGCGGTCTTACTTGAAGCGCTTCTTCGAAGCGGGTGAATACCAGAAGTCGCGGAACATATCGATGCCGTATGACTTGCCGTCGTAGTGGACGATCGTGCGCGCCGTGCGCTTGCCCGTATCCGAGTAATCCCCGTTCTTGCGCTGCGTCTCCGCGACGTGTGCCGTGATCGACAGATCGGCGAAGCCGTGGCTCGACGTTTTATCAACCGCGATCGTCATGCGGGCCTCTTCGCTGCGCGCATCGCCGACACCGGGGCCGCAGGCGTCGCCTTCGACGCTGACCCAAC
>NZ_PREY01000060.1:0-20847 GCF_002959955.1 Burkholderia sp. BE12
GCCTCGGAGGTGCGGAATCTGGCGCAGCGGAGTGCGCAGGCGGCGAAGGAGATTAAAGCGCTGATCGAGCATAGCGCGGGGACGGTGGGTGTTGGGTCGCGGCTGGTGAGTGAGGCGGGGAAGGTGATGAGTGATGTTGTTTCGCAGGTTCAAGGCGTTAGCGCGATGATGAGCGAAATTGCAGAGGCTAGCCTGGAGCAGAGTGCCGGGATCGATCAGATCGGGGATGCGGTGCAGTCGCTCGATCAGATGACGCAGCAGAATGCTGCGCTGGTCGAGGAAAGTGCGGCGGCTGCGGAGAGTTTGAGGCAGCAGGCGGGGGAATTGACCAGGTTGGTGGCGGCTTTTAAGGTGGATGAGTAAGGGGTGGTTCGAGGTTTGCGGTTGGGGTGTTTCTGAGGGCGGCTGCCGTGGGATCACGGTGGCCGTTTTTGCATTCCGACGTGGTTTCAAGAACGTCGTAGAAAAGGGAAGACATTTCAAACCGAAAGTCGCCGATGTGGCTGTTGTGCTTTTGGCTCTGGTTGCTATTGTCAGGGCGAAGGGGGCACCGCCGACAGATTCTTATGTCACGGATCGGAAACAGGTTGCAGAGGCAGTGAATGCGGTATTGATTGAGGGTTGGGCAGATCGAATCAAGAAATACACCACCGAACCGAATAGAAAGCTGGTAGAAGCTTGTTGGGGCGACCAAGATGAAAGGCTGTCTCTGTGGAGAGTAATGTACAGGCCGTGATAGCTAATGACGGGATGGCGACCGAGCCGGATGGGCTGTTTCCCGACTCGAGCGATGGAAGTGAATCTACTCGTCAGATTGTGTCGTATTTTGAATGCGTGAGTGACGATGGCGGTTATGGAGCTCAAGTAAAGCAATGATGTTGCCGTTAACTTCGATAGCGGCGCTTTCCATAGGAGTGTGTTCGCGGATGGCGTGATGGCGTTTCGATTTGTCGAACTGCTGGTGAAGTGGATGCCGGCTGATTCGATGACGAACGCGTTACTACGTTGGGAAAGCGAGGATGGGGTGCTGGAGGAGGAGATATGCTGGCGGTGAAGGTTCTGGAAGGGAGTAGAGGATGTATGTCTCTGGAGGGGATGATAGACAGATTCGTCGTACCTTGTGAGGCACGTCCCTAAGGGCGTCTGACGGGCATGTTTCGAGAAATAGACGTATTTGCAGTAGATTTTCCAGTGAGGGGAGACGGTCGCGGGGCAATGTCTAGCTGCGCTCGTTTCATTCCGTTGGATCACCAGGTGACATCGATAACATATGAGAGTTGAGGGTTTTAATCCAGAATGTGAATGATTCGTGTGGTGAGTATCGTTCGACGGGAGATGATTTTTTTAGATTCGATGACAATTGATAATTTTCGGGGTGAGGATTGGAAACGATTCAAGACGTTCTTGTGCGAATTTCTGGTTATCTCGGTGAGATTGAGGCTGATATAAATTTGCCAATATCGGAATCGGCTAACAAGTATAGAAAGTCTGCTGAGGCGATTTGTAAGGCAATTATATTGGGGCATGGGGGGCAGCCGACAGGGGCGCTAGAAAAATTGATCGCGGATGCATCGAAGTTAATTGAAATTAAAGAGGCTGCTCGCGATGCAAATATGTTTAAAACGGAAATTAAATATCTTCAAGGAGTTGGGAATGCTTACTCTCATGATAGTGGGGGTAAGGTTTCCGATCAGGAGCTTCAGGCGGCAGCATTTGATTCTCTGGTAAAGATAATTCGAATCGCGTTTTTCAGTGAGACGGATCTGGATGCCCCGGTCCTGCCAAAATCAATTGAGGAGCGCATACCAGTCAGAGCATTGGGGCGTAGCAAGTTCGAGAATCCGCGCGCTGAAGAGGTGATACGCCTTTGCCATCCGAAACATAAAATAGATACTCCATTTAGGCGATCTGATCATACAAATCGACTGGTATATGATTACGTCGTCGCGGATCTTGGTGGGCTGACGAAAGGTTTTTTGTTTCTGCGTTCTCGAACCGCCATTAAGAATAGTTTGATTGATTTTAATGGGAGTATCGGAAGGGAGTTTCCGGATGCGCTGGAAATAATTGCACCCCGTGTTCAGCGTCCGGATGGTGGGGAGGTGGATCGAAAAAAATCCATTATCGATATTATAAAGGACATTGGCTTTGATTCTGGAGGGCGCAAGGTAAACGTAATATATTTTGATGACTTTGTTTGGAACTACTGCTTGCCTCCTGATTTTACATCCAGCCGTCCGCCTGTCAAGCGAGCGGAAAATTTCATCGGACAGAACTTGCAACCCGTTGATGCTTTGGGTAATCCATTGGGAGGCGCGACGAGTGCATCTCAGTATGTGCAAGCGATATTGACTAATTCGAATGATTATAATCCGGTTCATATTGTAATTGGGCCTGCTGGAATTGGAAAGACAACGTTCTGTGATGATATATCGGCTGTTATAAATTCGCAGAACAGGAAGCGGGTTGTTTTGTTTTCTGCGACAGATTTTCGGGATATTGCAATTGACTCGCTGATTGATTCTGTTAGTGATTTATACAAGATAGCGGCGGAAAATTCCCTTTTGGAGGACGATAGTGGCATTGAGAGACATAATTTCGAGATAAATCTTGCGTGTGGAAATTTCGTATTAATAATTGATGGTTTTGACGAAATCGAGTCTCACCTCGGGGCATCTTTGAATTTCGATAGATTTATGAGATCTTTTGCGGATCTGGAGGAGTGTTTTGGTAAGGTTCTTGTTATATTGACGATCCGGGATTACGATATCGAGAGATTTAAGAGTTTTAGAAATACGTCAATTTGTCGCCTTCAAGGTTTTACAGATATTGACACCGATCGTTACTTGACGGGTAGGTTGCCGATCTCCAGTATCACTGACGCAAAAGACCTGCTTGGCGCATTTAGAAGCACCGAGGAGGTGGGGCGGGTAACTACGATTCCATTATATGCCTCGTTGATATGTGATTATTTGGTCGAGCAGAATTCGGGAAAAAGGCGTGGTGCAACAGATGAATCAAAAAGTGCAAGATTTTTTGCAAACGGTAAGCCGCTAGATACTTTAATGCGTAAGATTGTGGACCGTGAGATAACAAAGCAATCTCTCGGAAACATCGGGCCTGATGATTTTTTTGATATCTTAATTGAGATAATAAGGGCACCTCAGCACACTGTTACAAAACCTGCCTTGCTTGACCTGATTTCGGCATGTGATGGCAGCTCCGATAGCGTTAATCCAGTTAATTTTCTCCGTAATCCATTTTTGCGTTGGGATCGTGATGAGATATCGTTCAAATACGATTCTCTAACGTATTTCTTTAAGTCTAGATTTTTGGCTACAAGAATAAAAGAGGGGCGATTTTCTCCATCTCCGGAAATTGAGTTTATGGCTGAATTTCACCGAGGAGATGGTCCACTTCTTGATGAGTTTAAGTCAATTTTCCCGGATTCTAAATTTGGAATGAGCGATGAGGCCATCCGTTGGTTTCGAGATCTCTTGAAATTCGGTGATAGGGAAATTGAATCACGTCTTCCGTGGAGAAAAGCTGTTAGCTCGTTTTTGTATTGGGCATTGGAAAGTGCGGTTGATAAAAGTGAGAGATCGGAGCGGCTGTGGAATTATTTTGGAGGATGGAATCTTCAAGGATTGTCAATATATGATCGATTCTATCCTCTCGATCTCCGTAAGATTAAGGTCGAAAACGGCTATCTCGAGAATTACACGAGCCTTGCTGGATGTGAATATTTTAAGGACCGGGTTGTGTTTTTTGGTACTCGGGTTAATTTTGATGATCGATTTCTTCCGGAAAAAATCGATAGGACTCTCTTTGGTGAGGGGTGTGTATTTAGTCAAAATCTTTCGTTATCGTTTCAGGCGAAGGAGATTGCTGACGAGAACGGCTATGAGGTGATTCGTGATAATCTGTATAAAATATTGAAAGTTGGGTTTAGGGCAAATCGATTTTCTAGAAAAAGCCGGGACGTGTACAGAAAGGCTACTGTTGTTGGAAAATATTCTCTGGATGCGTATTTGAATTATCTCGTGATAGATGGCGTTCTGACTCTTGAGCTAAGCCGAGCGGGATCCGAGCCGGGATATGCTGTTTCTAATGATTGGTATCTTGATGCGCGAAAGCTAGTGGAAGAGCGAAACGTAACGAGTCGAATGGACGAAATTATTGTTGGACTTCCAAAGCGAATTCAGTAATAGAGCGGGGGTGGCGGAGCTGTTCAAGCAACTCGGCGGGAAACGGCCGCAGGTCTACCTGCTTGGATTTCGGTTCGCAAGGCATATGGTCTCCTTCGGAGCATCATATGCCTTACTGACAGACTCGCATCCAGGAGTGTTACCTGACATGTATAAAGCTGGACTAGACCAAACAGACAGTGTCAGTTCATCTGACTCAGTTCGGCCAAAAGCGGACTGTCGCCAATCCTTCGTCAAGGTCCGTTGGAAATGCGTTTCCGGACGCACGCATCGCGTCTGCGGCAGGGATTTCGCAGCGATTTCTCTAGGCTTATCGCGGAAAGCAGATAGTTTGGTAACGTTCAGCCGTCGGCCGAGTAGCCCGGCTGCTCTGTAATATCAAAGAGCGACCAGTCCGGAATTTCACCGCGCATGATGATATTTTTTGTCAGTTGGACGCACAACGACAGACCTCGATCGACGATCTGCGACACCGTAAAGTGTGAGCCCGCGATTGAGGCGATAGCATTTTCGTCAATCCGTCCCGTGTGAACGAGTTTGCTTCGAATCGAGTAGGTCTTGTTGATGATGGTCGCATTGATAATACGTTCGTTACGCGAGCCGCCTACCAATCGAACCGTGCGGACTTTGACCTTGTGAGTCATCTCGTTGTTAGCTCCGTCTCCCACAAGAGCTTCGAGTGCGGTGGCTAACTCAACTGCGCGATCGCCGACGCTTCGACGGCGTTGCGCTTGACTAATTCGTTCAATCGCGACCTGTACATGTTGACGTGTGCCTGCCGGTAACGCGAGGTATGCCCTCACCATCTCCGGTGCTTCCTCCGGATCGAGGTTTGCGTTATTTCCGAATTGCGTGGGCACAATCTCCATCAGCGAGTTCATGCTGCTAGGCCATACATTGAAATCAGAGTCGTCAAAAGTAAACCAAAGCATTGCAGGTAGGGAGACTCTTGGGCCGACTATGGTGAGAATGAGAGCGATTTCGCGTAGAAGCTCGTGCGTCGGTATGTAGTCATCGTGTTGCGGCGTCGCGGAACCATCGTAGGTAAGCGATGCGACTTGTCGCTCTATCACAAGCGCAGATTTGGGAGCCTCGAAATCGAGTGCGGACGTGGGCATCCTTCCCCCAACGCCGAACGCGTGGTTGATCACGATTTGTTTTTGCTCGCTTTCAGGAAGCCTTTCCACCGGAACGATCTTTACGTCGTCCGTCAATTGAATCTCACTCTCAACAGGAACTCCCCACAACGTCAAAATCAATCGGCCTGTTGCATCCGAAGTAGTTAAGACTTTTTGGAGCCACTGAATTGCCTTGCCAGCTGAGCCCAATTGAGCTGCACGGCGAACAAGGATTTGGTCGACAAAGTTCGGATAAAACCCGGACCCGCCACCTAACCCGCTGCGCATCATTCTCACATGCTCGCCGAGAAATCGGCTGTCTCGGACGATGGCATCCCTGATTCCAGCTGTGAGCTCCTGAAGTTCAGTAACTGCACCCCGCCAAACGTCTCTATCCTCACTTCGCAGTGCGTCAAGGAACGGAATATCGATATTCGGATAACGAGTCGAGTCTATCTTTTCAAGAACACTGTCAAGCAAACGTTCTAGCTCCGGCTCTTGGTCTTGAGGTTCATGTGTTGGAGTTGACATTCCAGCCTCGCGCGGGTGATTGACGACCCATTGTAGCCTTACGGGTGGGCTGATCAAGCGGGCGGGAAGTTGCATGTTGTGACATGCGCCACTCTCCTGCACTAACTGGGCGATAGTCTAGAGTGAACTGGGGTTCGTCAGCTTCTGCACTTCAAAGTCGGAGAGCGGGCCGGTCAAGAGGCGCGTCCACTTTTCACATGAAACTATCCACTGCTCGCCCCTGAACCTTGCTTCTCCGGCTTTTGTGCGAAACGTTTCCGAGTCATGTATTTCGCCGAGTTCCGCAAGTGTTGCAGCTGTTTCTTTCCAGCCTTCCCGACTAGAACGTTTGTCGATGATCATGAGTTGAATAAAAGCTCTGAGTGCGACAACCGCGCCAAACTCACGATAGCCACCTTCTTTGTAGGAAAACACCTTTTTCACAAATTGGTCAGGTATGTCGGCCGTATCGAGATTCATAATGGGCAGTTCGAATCCAGGGCAAAAGGAAACCAAGGCCGCAATATCGACTCTGTGATCTAGTGGCAATGATTCATACCATTCGACTAGATGCTCAATTGGTGATTGCATATTTGAGCTTGGTGGACTGACATTAGATTTGCGGATTACGTCGCTGAAAGGGATGTGATTGGAACGTATCGTTTTCCAGCGAGCCATTGCTCATACGTTAGCATTGTCTCCCATGCTACATCGCGGGACATTTGCCGTCGACTTATGTGTGACTCATATTTTTCAATGGCTTGTAGATAGTCATTGTTTCGCTTGCCAAAGGCTCTGCGAATCTTCTTTGGAACGTCGTCGAACGTCCCTGCAAAAGTAGAATGGATTGGAACGAAAAGAATGCGGGCTTCCCCTTCATTTGAAAATGATACGTCGCGGAGGTCACCTCCATCGCGCCAAATCGTATGGCTTTCGGCTTCGACGTAGTTTGCTCCACTCGACCAGATGCGAAAGCCAAACACTGCTTCGCCTCGCCCCTTGCTTATGATGTATTTCTCAACGTTCGTATCGCAGCAGCCAAGTCGACTCCAGAGTTCCGGCTCGCACGGAATATAGAATGCCTCTTGATCACTCAGCGAGCGGCAAAATTCGGCCACCGTGCCAGAATGGTCCTTAGGTGTGGTAAGTCCGTCGAGTAGCTCAGCGCGGGCGACACGAAGATCGACCTCGGCTACCTCAGTGTTCGCTCGCTCTTTTTTGAGTCGACTTTTCTTCCCCATAGCCATCCCCGAATGACATTTGGAAATGCCTGTGTAATACGATCAATACGTAACACTATCCAAGTCCCTTGCCGCATGCAACTCTGCGTCGCTGAGCCGTGGCGGTCAGTAGGTGAGCGAGGGAGTAGCTGGCGGGGATTGATGTGGATCGCCTCTGCGCGTGAACCGCTACGAGGCATATTGAACGACCGTTTTCGAGAAATGCGTCCGACCGCTTCGGGGCGGTAGCCATCTTCAACGCCACCGTCTTTCCGAGTCAGCATCGGGTCGATCTCAGCGCTCGATGAAGTAACGGCCAAGCAAGCCCAGACCTGATCTGCCGCTGACTGAGAGGTCAGATCTTGACTTACGCACCTGACAGATTTGCAGTATCCGTCGTGTGTTGCGCATCACTATACCTAACGGCCAATCCCCCTCAATTCCCCATTTCTGAGATGCCAGCCCGACTACACTGGTCATGAAGCCATGCTTCTCGCCATCGGAGCTGAACGCAGTTCCCCCGCCCGCGATGGTCAAAAGAAAGCCGTCTTGCCCAACAAGACGCAGCGAAGAGGGAAGAAAGTAGGAGAACCCAAGGCATGAAAAAAGCGCGGGCCGCATGGGCGGCAACCCATACGACCCGCTGACCACCACCAACTCACCTCAGGAGTCGGAAATGGCTGACGCCAATACTAAGCCACGTCGCAGAAAGAACAAACCCGTCAACATGCAGAAGACGTTTGAGCTGGTCCTGCGCAACTACCCGGACCTTCCCAAGCGAGGCTGGCCGTACCTGCCGTGGATGAAGGCGATCGATATCAATTTCAAGATCTTCGGATTCAAGCCGGGCGACCGCGTGTACCTCAATGTCTGCGACGCCAAACGGACGATCACGATCACGCCGGACTACGGCCAGTTGGCGCTGCGAGAGCAGCCGTACCACGATCCTGACGGTGGACCGTCGCCGCTATAACACCTGCAAGGGCTGCTTGATACGGTTCTAGCGAGTGGAATGCAGGCATTGTCCGAACACGACTGACTAGCCGGGGCGACACCGCCCTGGCCATTGCTGCGAACGCCGCGATTCACCCCTCCAGCGACTTTCAACAACTGTCACGACCGCAAGGCCTGTGAGGCCGCACCGCGCCTGCCGAAATAGCCGAATGGCGTCAAATCACCGCCCACTGACACGCCGCTTCACAACCGCTCCCCGCTGCAACACATACTCGACCTTCGCGCCTTCATCGGCCACGACGCCAATATCCTCGAGCGGATTCCCATCCAGCACGACGAGATCAGCGATCGCCCCAACCGCAACGACCCCAAGCTCCCCGGTCATATTCACAATCTCCGCCGCCACCGTCGTCGCCGACCTGAGCGCTTCCAGATTCCCAAGCACCTCCGCCCGAATCCGAAACTCCCCGGACTGAAACGCATGCATCTCACCGAGCAGGTCCGACCCGAACCCCATCTTCACGCCGGCATTCGCATAGATCTCAAGCGACTCGCGTCCTTTCTGTTGCACGGAAGCCACCTTCGCGATGGAATCCGCCGGCATCCCAAACTCCGCCCCATGTTTCGCCAGCGCGTCATACGTCACCAGCGTCGGCACCACAAACGCCCCCCGCTCATGCATGAGCGCCGCCGCCGCCTCATCCACAAGATTCCCGTGCTCGATCGTCCGCACGCCGCATCTCACAGCCCGCGCAATCGCTCGCCCCGTATACGCATGCGCCATCACATAAGTATTCGCGGCTTCAGCCTCATCAACAATCGCCCGAATCTCGTCCTCCGAATATTGCGTGTTCGCAATCGGATCGGTCGGAGACGCCACGCCGCCTGAAGCCATGATCTTGATCTGCGTCGCGCCTTTCTGAATTTCTTCACGCGCCGCGAGCCGCACACCTTCAACCCCGTCAACCACGCGAGCAATCGCTCCCGTCCGAAAGCAGCACGAACACGGCTCCAGCAAATCCCCCCGAGGCCGAAAATCCCCATGCCCGCCGGTCTGCGACAGCGCTTTCCCCGACGGAAAAATCCGCGGCCCCGAAACCAGCCCCGTCTCGACCGCCTGCATCAGACTCCAATCCGCGCCCCCGGCATCCCGCACGCTGGTAAATCCGCGCGACAACATCGCATCGAGAATCGGCAGCGACCGAATCGCCGCGAGAATATTCGGCTGCGTCGCATTCGCGCCAAGGTTCGCATTCGACGCCAGCACATGCACATGGCAATCGATGAACCCCGGCATCACGGTCTTGCCGCGCACGTCGATCACCTGCGCATTCGGCAAATCCACCGGCCGATCGGTGACTTCGACGATTCGCTCGCCTTCGATCACGACATGATGATGTTCGAGCAACACGCCTCGTTCGAGGTCGAGCACGTTGCCGCCTTGAAGCACGGTAATGGTCATGAGGAAATGTCCTTATCGAGTCGTGGAGGCCGCACGCTTCGCATCCCTCACGAAGCGCGTGCCGACGAAACTGACGGCTGCCGCGAGCATCACGTAGAACGCCGGCGCCATGTTGCTGCCGGTGTGGGCGATGAGCCACGTGATCAGGAACGGCGCGAACCCGCCGAAGATCGTCACCGCGAAGTTGTACGCAACGGATAATCCGGTCGACAGCACCTTGGTCGGAAACAGCTCCGCGAACGCCGCGAGGATCGGCCCCGTATAGGTCGCGATCAGCACGCCGAACACGGCCTGGAACACGATCATCGACGCGAACCCGGGCGCATGGTTGATCCACGAGAACATCGGCCACGCCAGCACGAGGATCGCGAGCGCCGAGCCGGACAGGAACACGCGCCGTCCCCACACGTCGGCGAGTCGCCCGACGATCGGCGAGCAGCACATGATCATCAGCCCGCCGACCATGCCGGCCGCGAAGCCGGTCGATTGCGGCAGATGCAGCGTGCGCACGGAATAGGTCGGCATGTAGAACAGCAGCACGTAGGTGCAGACGGTCCACAGGATGACCATCGAGAAACTCGCGAACGTCTCGCGCGGATACGTGTGCAGCACTTCCTTCAGCGGCGAGCTTTCCTTCGCCTGCGATTCGACGGCGCTGAACGCGGGCGTCTCGTCGATCTGGCTGCGAATGTAGTAACCGACCGGCCCGACGACGATCCCGAGCAGGAACGGCAGCCGCCAGCCCCAGCTATGCAGCGCCTGCGTGTCGAGCGAGGTCGTGACGAAGGTGCCCGTCGCCGCACCCAGCAGCACCGCGAAGCCGATGCTCGACTGGATCCAGCTCGAGTAATACGCGCGCTTCTCCGGCGGCGAGTATTCGGTGAGGAAGGCGGTGGCGCCGCCCATCTCGCCGCCGGCCGAGAAGCCTTGCAGCAGCCTCGCGACGACGATCAACAGCGGCGCGGCGATGCCGGCCTGTTCGTAGGTCGGCGCGATCCCGATCAGCGCGGTGCCGGCCGCCATCAGCAGGATGGTGAGCGACAGCGCGGCTTTGCGCCCGACCTTGTCGGCATAGACGCCGAGCACGATGCCGCCCACCGGCCGCATGAAGAAGCCCACGCCGAACGTCGCGACGGTGAGCAGCACGGACGTCAGTTCGTTGCCGGTCGGGAAGAACAGCTTCGCGATGATCACCGCGAAAAAGCTGTAGACGGTGAAGTCGAACCATTCGAGGCCGTTGCCGATCACGGTCGCGACGATGGCGCGGCGGCGCTGTTGCATCGCCGCATCGACGGAAGGCGCGGCGCGCGGGGAAAGCGTTCCTTGCATGGTCTCGTCCTTTGTCAGGAGACGGGGCGGCTGCCCCGCGTGAATCCCATGCTAAGGAGCACTGCAATTTTTTCTGAAACGAAAGATTCGCATGCAGGCATGCGCTGCACGCATGCGTCGCGCTCGGGGCATTCAGGCCCCGGTCTGTTGCTCCGCCTGTTCGAACAGCCAGCGGGTGAACAGGCGGGCGGCCTGGTTCTGCGCGCGGTCGTTCGGCGAGATCACGTAATAGCCGCCGCCGTGGCTCGCGGACGCTTCCGTCACGCGCACGAGCAGGCCGGCTTCAATGCATGCGTCGATCATGTAGCGCCAGCCGAGCGACACGCCCTGACCGAGAATCGTCATCTGCACGATCTGCGGATAGGAATTGATCGTGATGTCCTGCGGTTGTGCCTTCTGCCGGTCGACATCGTTCATGTCGAACCATTCGGACCACGACATCCATTGGCGCTGGCCGTCCTCGAGGCGCAGCAGCGTTTCGTTCGCGAGATCGGCCGCGTCGAGCGTGCGGTCGGCCAGATAGCCGGGCGCGCAGACGGGGAACACTTCTTCGTCGAACAGCCGGCGTGCGGTGTATTCGGCCGGCGCCTGCTGGCGCACGTAGTAGACGCCGACGTCGAATTCCGCGGGCGACATCGATGCAAGGCTGTCGCGCACGATCAGGCGCAGCTTGATGTTGGGATACGTGGCGCGAAAGTTCGGTAGCCGTGGCGTGAGCCACAGCAGCGCGACACCGGACGAGCACGCGATCGTCAGTTCGAGATCGCCGTACGGTTTCATCACGTCGTGCGTGGCTTGCGCGCATTGCGTGAGTAGATGGTGGACTTGTGCCGCGTACTGCTCGCCGGCGATCGTCAGCCGCAGCGAACGGTGTTCGCGAACGAACAGCGAGCGGCCGAGGAATTCCTCGAGTTGCTGGATCTGGCGACTGATCGCGCTTTGGGTCAGGTGCAGTTCGGCGGCGGCTTTCGTGAAACTCGCGTGCCGCACGGCGGCTTCGAACGCGATGAGGCACTGAAGAGGCGGCAGGGGCGTGATGCGCATGGCGGGGAGGGAGTCGAGGGCGCTGCCTCCATGATACGGGCGCACCCGACGAAAATCGCAGCCTGTGAAGGGCGCTGTCGATTCGCCCTATTCGTGCGAAGATTAAGCGAAACAACACCGACACGTGCCCGAGAACGACGTGACCCTATCAAACTCCGAGAGCAAACTGAAAGCTGCCCATCCACCCTGGATGCCCGTCGCGCTGGCCGAACTCGGCATTCGCCGCCATCCGCCGGGCAGCATCAACCCGCGCATCGTCGAGTACAACAACCAGACGAACCTGGTCGGCTACGACGACAAAATTTCCTGGTGCTCATCCTTCGTGAACTGGTGCATGGCGCACGCTGGATTCCGCGGCACCGGCTCCGCGCTGGCGCGCTCGTGGCTCGAATGGGGCAAACCGCTGGAGCGCCCGGTCTACGGTTGCATTGCGATCCTGACGCGCGACGACCCGACGAGCTGGAAAGGGCACGTCGGTTTCTACCTGCATCACGACGACGAACACGTGCACCTGTTCGGCGGCAATCAATTGGAAGAAGTGCGCGAACTCGCGTACCCGTTGAACGAAGTAATCGGCTACCGCTGGCCGGCCACCGAATGACCACGCAGCAGCGGCGCACACGAAACATCGAACAACACCTGTGCCGCCGCTGCTAATCTGTCGAACACGCCGCATTGATCCACCCGGAGCCTGTCGACGCGCGAACCCGCGGTCGCAGACTTCCGTACCCACAGGGAGCCAGCAGTGCAAACCGGTAATCTCCGTCTCTACGTCGATGCGCAATACACGAGCCCTTACGCGATGTCGGTCTTCGTCGCGCTCGAGGAAAAATCGCTACCGTACGAACTGGTGACCGTCGATCTCGGCAACCGCGCGCATTTCGCGCCGGACTATGCGGCGACATCGCTGACGCAACGCGTGCCGACGCTCGTGCACGACGATTTTGCGCTGTCGGAATCGTCGGCGATTACCGAGTATCTCGACGAGACCTTCCCGGGCACTCGGATCTATCCGGCCGATCCTCGCCAGCGTGCGCGGGCGCGTCAGGTGCAGGCGTGGCTGCGCAGCGATCTGATGCCGATTCGCACGGAGCGGTCGACCGAAGTGTTGTTCTACGGGCCGTCGAGCGAGCCGCTGTCGAGTCTCGCGCAGGCCGCCGCGCAGAAGCTGTTCGCGGCTGCCGACAAGCTGCTCGCGCCGGGCGCGGCGAACCTGTTCGGCGAGTGGAGCATTGCCGACGTCGATCGCGGTGATGCTGAACCGTCTGGTGCTGAATGGGGATCCGGTGCCGCAGCGCCTCGCCGACTATGCGCGTGCGCAGTGGGAGCGGGCGTCGGTGCAGCGCTGGGTGAAGCTGAAGCGGCCGCCGCAGTAACTTGAACACGGCCGCGTCGGTGGAGCCGGACGGCCTTGTCGAATCGACCTACATCCCAAGGACGCCGGCAATTACCGTGTTAAGCCGGGTTTGTCGGGTGCGTGCGCGGAGCGCCAATCTCCGAGAGCTTTCCAACCGGGACGAACCAGTGCTTGTTTAGACATTCATCGCGGAAGCGCCCGTTGAAGCTCTCTATGTAGGCGTTCTCCACTGGCTTGCTGGGGTGAATGAACATTAGTGTGGCGCTCGCTTCGTGGGCTCATGAATCCAGCACCGTACCAGCGAACTCGGGATCGTTGTCTAGCGCAATGGACGCACGTGAGCGTCGCATCTCCTTCAGTCATTTAAGCATGTTCTTAATTCGCAAGCTCGGCAGCGAGATACCAACATCGACGGCCAGGCACGCGTGCATGTATGCACATCAAATCCATTTGACGTTGGTTCACCTTACTGGTGACGCGTTTGACTGTAGAATCGCGCCGGAGAACCTGTGTCATACTAGTAACAATAAAGTAAGAAAAAAGTAATAAAAGGACAAAAATGGATGCGCAAGACATCGTGAGGGCGATGCAAGGCGGATTGCTTCAGCAAGATCGGCTGCTGAAGCTCGATACTCCCTTGGGGGAAAATGTACTGCTGCCTCAGCGCACTGTGGGCTGGTCTCGGATCGGCCGACATTTCGACTTTTCAATCGATGTCCTGTCGACACGCAGCGACCTCAAGCTGAAAAAACTGATCGGTCAACCCGTTACCCTCTGGATTCAGCAGGGAGATCGGTCTTATCAGCCTCGAAACGGTTACGTCTATGCCGTGCGAAGACTGGGATCAGAAGGCGGACTGACCAGCTACCAGATCAGCTTTGCATCATGGATGCATTTTCTGAAATTTCGTCGTGATCAGCGTATCTGGCAGGACAAGCCTGTTGACGAGATCCTCCGGGATGTATTCAACGCGCATCCGCATGCTAAAGGCCGATTTGACTTTGCGCTGTCCAAGCCGCTTCCGTCGAGATCGTACTGTACTCAATATGAAGATGATTGGAATTTCGTCCACCGGTTGATGGAAGAGGAAGGACTGTTCAGCATCTGGAAGCAGGCCGATGATGGCAACTCCCATACCCTGACCATCACGGATCACCTAGATACGTGCGAGCCCCTCGCCGCACGATCGGTTCAGTTCTCCCGATACGGTACGAACAGCGAGGTCGACGCGCTGGTTCACTGGTCAGGCTTGCGCACCCTCCATAGCGCGGCTCTGACCACTCGCACATTCGACTATAAGTATCCGTCGCCGCTCGCGAATCCGAAGGGCACCAATATCCCGACCATGTCACACGAGTTGCCGGAGCAGTTGGAGATGTACGAGTACACCGGCCCTTATACGTATCTTGATCAAGAGCGCGGCGATCATCTCACCAAAGTTCGTATGGAGGAGTGGGAGTCACGCGAAAAGCGGTTTTACGGCACGGGGGGGCTGCGCGGTGTCGACGCCGGGCGGTGGTTTGAGCTGGTTGGGCACCCGGAGCATGATCGGGAGTCGAGCGAGCGCAGCCAATTCGCAGTCGTCGAAGTGATATGGCTGATCGAGAACAACCTGCCGGGATCGAACCATCACGGAGACCTTCCTCACAGTCTGAATGGGCGCTTGGCTAAAGCGAAAGCTACCTTCGACAGACAATCGACCTTCGGGGGCACTCATTTCGATGGGTCTGAGGGTTTCTTCTTGGTTGAAATCGAGGCGCAGCGTAAATCGGTGCCCTTCCGTAGCCCGTACGAACACCATAAACCCGTTATGCAGATGCAGACAGCGACCGTTGTCGGTCCGCAAGGTCGGCGCATTTATACGGATGAACTGGGCCGAGTAAAGGTGCAGTTTCATTGGGATCGGATCGGCCAGCGTGATGAACGGAGTTCCTGTTGGGTCCGCGTGAGCCATCCTTGGGCAGGCGCGGGATTTGGGATGATCCATGTTCCTCGAATCGGCGACGAAGTCGTAGTGTCGTTTTTGGATGGGGCACCGGACCGCCCGCTTATAACAGGTCGCGTATCGAACGGAAATAACTTCGTACAGTGGAAGCTGCCGGATAACCAGACGCTGTCGGGGCTACGTTCCCGAGATCTCGAGGGAACGCAGGCGAACCAAGTTGTAGCCGACGACACGCCAGGAAAACTGCAGGTGCAAGTGTCGAGCGACTACGAGCAGTCACGCCTCGTAGTCGGTTACAACACACGCATTGATGGCAATGCGGGGCGAAGCGAAGCTCGCGGCACCGGGTGGGAACTGGCAACGAATTCCTGGGGCGTGTTGCGCGCGAACCGCGGCATGCTGGTGACGACCGAGACGCGTTCGGGCGCAACGGCTGCCGCGAAAGATATGAGTGAGACCGTCGATCGGCTCGGAAAGGCGCAGCAACTGCATGACGCGCTGACGAAGATCGCGCAGCAGAGCGAGGCGCAGGATGCGGATGGCCATCAGGCCGACATCGTCAATACCATTGCGGCACAGAACGAGCAGATTCGTGGCGCGGGTGCCGGCAGCAACAACGCGTTTCCGGAGTTGTCGGAACCGCATCTGGTGATTGACGGCAAGGCGGGTATCGAGATCACCACGCCAGCGACCGTGCACGTGGCGTCTCAGCAGGCCGCGATCACAACAGAAGGGCATATTGGTATTGCGAGCGGACGCAGCCTTTTCGCGACGGTGCGCGACACACTTCGCCTGTTTGCGCAGACTGGTCCTATGCACCTTGTCTCGGCTGCGGGCGACATCGTATTGAACGCGCTGACGAAGTCAATCGTGGCGCGGGCACAGAAGCAGATCCTGCTGGAAAGCGAGGAAATTCTGCTGCGCGCGCACAAATTCCGCGTCGAGGTCAACGGCAGTTTCTTGAATATGGACGCGAGCGGCGTAGTGAGCGGCACGACAGGCAAATTTACCGCGTACGCAGCTTCTCATGATTTGCCAGGTCCGAAGGACCAGATGGTCGATTTATCTCCGAAGAAGATCTGTGTCGAATGCATGCTTAAGGCAGCCCGGGGCGGAGCAGCCCTGGTGCCCCGTTAATCCGTAGACTTATCCATGATGACAGACCGACTTTTCCATTACGGGCGACGTGCGATCCAGGTCGTTGCCTTTGCTGCCGTTTTTGGCCTCGGAGCATGCGATAAGCATCCCGGCCCTATGGCGCAACCGCTTGACCTGTCGAGCCTGCCGAGGCACTACGATACGCTGGGTGTTGGCGCCTCGACCCTGAACTACTCTCCCTGGTACATCCACAAGTGGGGATTTGAGGGGCCAGAGGGATCTGGAGTAAGCGGTGGCGGCCCCAACGTATTACCTGCTGAAGCAGACAACAAGCCATACGGCGGTGGCGGTGATATGTGCTGCAGCGACATCCCCTCTGTATGGCAGCCGGACCTGAGGCTGACGGTGCGCTGGCTGGTTGACAAGAAGCAGGACGGAAAGACACCGGGGTACTGGTACAAGGCGGAAAATGTTCGGATACCGAAATATGGGAAGGTTATGGGTGGCCTGTGGGCCGTCTTCTTGCCGGGTGATCGGGTCCGCATCATGGTGGCCGACGGCCAGAAAGGTGACTTAAACGACCCCGGAATACGCCCTTCAGACACCGATCCGTACATCGCGCACGGGGTTTTGGATCAGGAGTGGAATAGGTTATACCGGAATGGAGGGAGCGCGCAATGAGTCTCAGATGGGCCGATCCGATGCCTCAGGGAGGGCGTATAGCGGGCAGTGTCACGGCGTTGAGAAAGGGGCGCGCGCTGGTGTGCGATGCTCTAATGTCTTGTCCTCAGACACTTCATATCACACTGTTCTTTGACGGCACGAACAATAACGACGGACCGACAAATCCGTTCCGGGATTCGCTTGTTCACACACATTCCAATGTTGCGCGACTGTATAACGCGGCACTAGACCGGTCAGAAGAGGGGATATTTCGCTTCTATATTGCGGGTGTGGGTACACCATTCAAGGAGATTGGTGAACAGACGTACTCGACTTCCGGCAAGTCAATGGCATCCGGTTTTGGAAGTCGTTGCGTGTGGGGCTACACAAGGGTACTGAACGCTATATACCGGGCTATTGCTACGGACAAGACCCGAAATCTGATTCCGGATAGCGACGTCCAAAGAGTTTGCACGGAAGTGGCCGATGGTCACAAACTTCCGCTGGTTGGCTACACCGATCGATTGGGTCTCGCTCACAAGCAGGCGACCGATGAGGGACGATATCCGCAGACGGTCAAGCAGATCTGGATCAACGTGATTGGTTTCTCGCGGGGAGCAGCATGCGCACGCGTATTCGTCAACAAGCTGATCAATGAGTGGGCACGGGACGGGCGGATTGGATATCAGACTGGCAAATATGCGCTGAATTACAAGGTCAACTTCGTCGGTCTTTTCGATACAGTTGCCTCCGTTGGACCACCCGACTCGACTCGTGCGACCGTGGACTTTGGCACATTCGATGGGCACTTCGCGTTCGCTAACGACGGTCGGCTTGATATTCCCAAGGATGTGCGATTCTGTTACCACGCGTTCTCGGTTCACGAGCAGCGTATGAGTTTTCCGCTTGATTCAATCCGCAGCGGGGACAGCTACGGTGGCGGTATCCGTGACGAGGTGGCTTATCCGGGGGTCCATTCGGACGTCGGCGGCGGCTATGCGCCTTGCGAACAGGGTAAAGGAGGGGCCACAGCGAAAGCTGGTGACGACAGTTACAAGCTTAGCCAGATCCCGCTGCACGATATGTATCTGAAGGCCGCCTCGTATGGCGTTCCACTGATGGATAGCGATACGATAAGTAAACGCGCCGATCTGGTTGCCGACTTTGCTCTCGACCAGTCAGTGATCGATGCATTTAACGCTTGGCGCAAGACCGTCGAGAATGTCAGCAGTGTGGAGGACGCTCTGAAGGTCGGACTGGGCCAGATGTTGGCGTGGCGGACGCTGCGCGCAGATATCGGTAATCCGCAGCGTTATGTTACGGGGCAGTCGTTCTTCAAGCGCGCGCACGAAGACAAGATGACGCCGCACAAGGTACAGCAGGCGGTTTCAAAGGCGTCGGAAAATGATCCGACCATGAGTAAGCTCAGGTCGCAATCTCAGTTGCTCCAGGCGAACGCCTTGTCGATGGGAGCAGGATACACGTCATACATGAGCGCGCAAAAGGGGCAGGTGGCGGCGCTGAACGAAGCCATGGACCGGCGCAACGAGCAGCTATGCGGTGCAATGGCTCATCCTGGCGTCGCTAACCCCAAACCTGCCCGTCCGGGCGAGGGGCCGCTCGATGTTGCGACCAACGATCAGACCGACCTGCGGCAGGGCGCGGAGGAAATGCGGCTGCTTCTCGGGTACCTGTATCCGGACCAGTGCGAACGGTGGAAGGTGAAGCGCACGGATCATCGTCCAATAGTGACCCGCGGTGGCGATGTGATCAAGGTGCCACCGACATTTGTCGTCGCGCATGATCAGCCCGGGAGTGATTCCCCCTGCGTTACGCTCGCGTATAGCGGAATACTGCTCAACACGGTTTGGTCGACGCTTGTGCAGAACTACCGCGTGGAGGACGACGTTATGGCTGCGCCATTACCTGGCGTGGAATCATTCCTGCGCCAGCATACATCTCCCGACGCCGTGAACAAGTTGGCTGCAGGGGCCATCACTCTATTTGATGACTACGTACACGATAGCCGCTGCTGGTTCCGGGTGCCGTATTTTCATGAGTACGCGCCAGGTGGGTATGGTTTCCCGCGAGTCGTGTTTGTTGGCGGAGATGCGCGCAAGGCCTATCTCGGCCTCGCATCAAACGCTTCGCAACTCGACTTGGGTAATGGCAGGACCCAAGCCGGGTGGGCGTGAGCCGAATTGGAAGGCAAGCCGATAATCGGGATTTCAGATGGAACTACAAACTACACCCTCGCAAGCTCGCCTGATGGGGTTGGTCGATGCGGCGGTATGTCCACCGAAAGTGGAGCCTTTGCTGCGGCGTGCTGGCGTACCGTTTCTCTCCGTTTTCGCTGGTCTGCCCGAAGAGGAACTCGGACCGGCTTCGCTGTTTTTGGTGTCGGTGGACGACACGAAGGCGGACTGGTTTGTAGAACTCGATCAGCTCGATCGTCAGAGTCCATGCCTGTCCTTGATCTCTAGCCGGGTCGAGATGGATGCACTCGTCACGCATCTGCAAGCATTCCTATTTGCGGATATTGGCGACAACATGACCGCGATGGTCCGGTTCTTTGATCCGCGTAACACGGCGGCGGTATTCGACACGTGGGGTGAGCAGATTCGCGCCATGTTCATGAGCCCAATCGAGCAGTGGATGTACCGAGGGCGCCACAAGGAGTGGCAGCACATCCGAAACGAATCGATGGCAATCGCGAGGATCTGCCGTTCCGTCATGGTTCAGCTTGAGCCGGCGGACGTCAACGCCCTCACGGCGCACACGGAGCCCGACGAGATTCTGGCTGCACTGATCGAATCCGGCAATGTCGACGGCGAGCGTCCCTACCTTGACCGTTTCGAGGATTTCATTCCTCGTTACCTCCGCGCGGTGAAGTGGGGAATCGGTGAGCCAGGGGATCGCTTTTTTTTCTGTCAGCATACCTATATGTACGGACAGGATTTCGATCAGCATCGGTTTGTTCATGATTTGCTGATTCAGCGTCAGCAGTCTGACGAGTCGTTTAGTGTCGCTATCACTGGCGTCCCGGCAGGTGTATGGGCGGAGATTGAGCAGATGGGTGCGCACGGCGCCGGGGGCGCTTCGCAGTCGGTTACGTTATAGGGAGTAGGTATGGCATTGCAGATGATCGTGGTCGGTGATGCGACCTCGCATGGCGGACGAGTGATCACCGGATCGGAAACACATAGCATCGATGGTAAAAAGATTGCGCGTTTGCACGATCTGGTGGACTGTCCGGAAAAATATCCGGACGGACGACCACACGGAGTTAACAAGATAATCGAGGCGCATCCGACGGTAACGATCGATGGCCAACGCGTTGCGTTGCATGGCCATCATACCGAGTGTGGGTGCACGTTAATTGGCAGTATGACTGCTCGTGTGGGCGACTGAACGATGCGTAGGATCACGCCGGTTGTGTTGAGACGGGGTAACAAATAGTGAGGTTACGGGTCCCCTTGATCTGAGAACATAATGTACATGGACTACGACTGATGAACTTGCGTATTTACGCGTTTATGTTTTCTATGGAATTCGTCGTATAGACCACTTGACGGACTGCAGGTGGAAACGCGAAGAATGGGATGATTCGATCCCAGGCTCGCTTCCAGGTGGTGCCGACGCCCCGGAGAGGGTTGGCTCTGGCCCCTTGATGAATGCGTCCAGTGCGGCTTCGGCGCTGTGTGATCGGCTGGCTCGGGTGGGATAGCGGGTGGGGCCGGCGGTGGCGACTTCGGTGCGTGGCATATACGCTCCTAAGTTGCGTCACGTTATACCTCCACACGAAATTCCGGGAACCTATCCGAATGTTTGTGTGTGAGGCATAAACTGATGGCCAAGGAGCCACTTTATGCCACGCAAACGCAAGGAAGAAGTGACGATTGAACCGGGCAAGGGCTTGAACCTGGACCCGGAACTGAT